>JBDHZV010000042.1:0-20098 GCA_039812125.1 Candidatus Nanopelagicales bacterium | reverse complement strand
GCGGCCCGGATCGAGCACATCGTGAGCTCGGCCCATCCTGACCACGACGAGCAGGTGCAGGATGGGGACGAGTGGGTCCTGCTGCTGACCGGGGCGGCCGCGCTGGAGCTGCCCGAGGGTCGGCTGGACCTGGCGCCGGGCCAGTGGCTGGTGATCCCGGCCGGGGTCCCGCACCGGGTGCTGCGCACCGACGCGGGCACGCAGTGGCTGGCTGTGCACGGACCCGTGGCACCGGGGGACCGAGCAGGGGAGGGCTGATGGACATCTACCTGATGCAGCACGGCGAGGCCGTGGCCGCCGACGTCGACCCGCACCGGCCGCTGGCGCAGGCAGGCCGGCGCAACGCGCGTACCGTGGCACAGCGGGCCGCCGACAGTGGCCTGGTGCTGGACTCGATCGTGCACAGCGGCAAGCTGCGGGCGGCCCAGACCGCCGCCATCCTGGCCGAGGCGCTCGGATGCCGGCAGGTCGTCGAGCGCCCCGGGCTGGCCCCTGGCGACCCGGTGGAACCGGTGGCCGCGTGGCTGCTGCGGGCGACCGGACCGGTCGCCGTGGTCGGTCACCTGCCGTTCCTGGACCGGTTGGCCTCCGAGCTGGTCGTCGGGGACCCGCACGCCCGCATCGTGGCCTTCCGCAACGCCGGGCTGGTGCGGCTGGTCCCGGGCCCCGACGGCCGGTGCTCGGTGTCCTGGGTGCTCCATCCCGAGGTCTGCTGAGCTGTCGGGGCCGTCCCGTAGGATCGCGCCACCGGTGCGGTCGCACGACTGCGGCAGGGACCCGAAGGAGCGGTGGATGGCTGAGCAGAGGCGGAGCCAGGGCGGGATCGGCGGACTGCTCGGGATGGCCGCGCTCGTGGGCCTGCTCTCCGGGCTGGCCGCCGTCGCCTACCTCACCGTCGAGCACAGCCTGGACCACCTGGTGTGGACCTCGGTCCCGGACCTCTTCGGCTGGTCGGAGCCGGCAGCATGGTGGGTCCTGCTGGTCCTGGTGGCCGGCGCCCTGGGCGTGATCCTCGCCTCGCGGCTGCCCGGTCACGGCGGCCACAGCCCGCTGGACGGGTTCTCGTTCGACATCGGTCCGGCGCATGTCGCCGGCGCGCTGCTGGCCGCGATGAGCTCGCTGGTCGCCGGCGCGGTGCTGGGTCCCGAGGCGCCGCTGATGGCCGCCGGCACGGCCGTGGGTGGTGCACTGGCGCTGCGGGCCTCGCCCCAGGTCCGCCGGCTGGCCATGATGTGCGGAGCGGCGGCCGCCATGGGCATGATCTTCGGCAACCCCCTCGTGACGGTGATCCTGCTGCTCGAGGCCGCCGTGCTCAAGGGTGCCCAGGGCGGCCGGGCGGCGATGATGCTGATCCTGCCGGTGCTCGTCGCCCTGGGCTTCGGCTACCTCGTGCAGACCGGGCTGGACTCCATCCCCGGGGTGGGCTCCCAGGAGCTGGCCGTCCCGGGCCTGCCCGCCTACCCGACACTGACCTCCGTGGACCTGCTCGGGTCGGTGCCGGTCGCGCTCGTCGCCGGCGTCGTGGCGGCCGTGGCCATCGAGGGGGGCCGTCGGATCCGGGCGGTCGCGCAGGGCCGGACCACGATCGCCATCTTCACGGCGGCCGTGGTGGTGGCCGCGCTGGCGATCCTGGTGCAGGCGACGACGTCGCTGAGCGTGGAGGCCGTGCTGTTCTCCGGGCAGTCGGCGATCCCGCTCGCGCTGACCGTCACCTCCGTGGGTACCGTCCTGCTGGTGGGCGTGGCCAAGGCCGTGGCCTACTCGGTCAGCCTGGGCGGTGGGTTCCGCGGCGGCATGATCTTCCCCGCGGTGTTCCTGGGCGTCGAGGTCGGGGTGCTGGCCCACCTGCTGCTCCCCGGGCTGGCGATGGCGCCGATGGTGGCGGCGGGGATCGCCGCCGGCGCGGCGGCGGTCGTCCGGCTGCCGGTGACGGCCACCCTGCTGGCCGTGCTGCTGTGCTCCGGGTCCGGCCTGGCGATCACGACACCGGCCATCCTGGGCGCCTGCATCGGGCTGCTGGTGCGAGTTGCCGCCGACGACCGCCTGGCGCGCGGACTGGCCGACCCGCCCACGGTCGAGGAGGCCCCGGCCACGGCCTGATCCGTCCTGACCAGCCTCGACCCAGCAGACCACGGTCTGATCGGCCGCGGTGCCGCCCGCCCCGTGCCGGCGGCGGGCCGCGCGGCGCACGGCGGGTCAGTGGCGAAGCCCGAGCCGGGTGTGCAGCCGGCGCAGCGGTGGCGGGGACCACCAGTTCCACTCGCCGAGCAGGGTCATCGTCGCGGGGACCAGGATGATCCGGACCAGCGTGGCATCGATGAGCACGGCCACGGCCAGGGCCACCCCGTTCTCCTTGATGGCCAGCAGGTCGCCCACGATGAAGCCGGCGAACACGATCACGATCAGGGCGGCGGCCGACGTGATGATCCGGCCGGTGCGCTGCAGGCCGAGGCGCACGGCGTCGTCGTTGGCCATGCCGGCCTGCCGGAACTCCGTGATGCGCGCGAGCAGGAAGACCTCGTAGTCCATCGACAGCCCGAATGCGAACGCGAAGATGATGACCGGCAGGGTCGCCTCGATCCCCCCGGTGGAGGCGAACCCGAGCAGTCCCTCACCCCGGCCGTCCTGGAACACCAGCACCAGCACCCCGAACGTCGCCCCCAGGCTCAGCAGGTTCATGAGCAGCGCCTTGACCGGGATGAGCACCGAACCGGTGAGCAGGAACAGCAGCACGAAGGTGGCCACCACCACGAACAGCAGGGCGATGGGCACGTCCTGGCGCAGCCGGGCGACGAAGTCGGCCAGGATCGCCTCCTGCCCGGTCACCCACGTCCGGGCCTCGGCAGGGCGAACCTGCCGGATCCCCGCCACCACCTCCCGGGCCATCCCCGGGTCGGTGTGGACCGGCAGGGCCGCCACGTCACCGGTCGTGCGGACCGGGTCGACCCGTGCCACGCCCGGCAGCCGCGCGACATCCGCTCCCAGGTCCGCCAGCGCGGCGGCGTCCCCGGCGGCGGCCACGACGGTGACCTGCGCCGGGGACAGCGCCGGGAACCGGTCCTGGACCTCCTCGACCAGGACCCGCTGCGGCGAGTCCGGCGGGAGCAGCTCCACGCCGGAGTTCACCAGGGCCATCCGCCACGCCGGCAGCGACAGCAGCACCAGCAGGGTGGCGACGCCGAGGAACGCGGCCCAGGCATGCCGCTGCACCCGGACCGCCCAGCGGGAGAACCAGCCCTCGTCGGAGGGGGAGTGGTCGAACGCGCCGGCGAAGCGGCGCAGCCCGGGGACCCGCGCCAGCATCCCGGCGCCGGCGACGTGCCGGGTCGCCAGCACGAGCAGTGCCGGGACGAACGTGGTCGCCACCGCCACCGCGATCGCCACGACGCTGACGGCACCTGCCCCGACCGATCGGATGATCGTCATGTCGATGAGCATCAGGCCGGACACCGCGATGGCCACCGTCACGCCGCTGAACACCACGGTGCGCCCGGCCGTCGCCATGGTCCCGGCCATGGCGCGTTCCCGCAGCTCCCGGGGGACCCGGGTGGCCGCCCCGGCAGCGGTGAGGTCCATCAGCTCGTGCAGCTGCTCGCGGTACCGGGACACGATCAGCAGCGAGTAGTCGATGCACAGTCCGAGGCCCAGCACGGTGACGACGTTCACGACGGTCACGTCCAGCTCGATCACGTACGAGAACGCCAACAGGCAGACCAGCCCGCCTGCGATCGAGGCGACGGCGCCGGCCAGGGGGACCCCGGCGGCGGCGAACCCGCCGAAGATGAGCACCATCACGACCAGGCTCAGCGGCAGCGCGATGCCCTCGCCGGTGCGCAGGTCCCGCTCCACCTGCGACCGGATCGTGGCCACGAGCTGCTCGGAGCTGGACAGCCGGACCTGCGAGCCGGCCACCGCGGTCGACATCGCCGCCAGCCGCTGGCTGACCGCCTCCTCGGCGGCTCGCTGGGCGTCCGGGTCCAGGTCGGCGGCCAGGCCGACCGACACCAGCACGGCCCGACCGTCCGCCGAGATCGCTGCGGGTCCGAGCCCGGCCGGGTCGCTGACGGCGATGACGCCGGGGATGGCCAGGAGCTCCTGCCGCGCGGTCGTCAGCTCGGACCGCACCGGGTCGGCGGTCGGGTCGAGGCCGTCCCACAGTCCCTGCACCGTCGACCCGGTCGGGTCCGCGGCACTGAGCATCGCCCGCCCCTCCCGGGCCTCGCCGGAGACCGCCGGGTCTCCCAGTTCGAGCCGGGAGAACAGCGACGGGCCCGCCACCCCGAGGGCGGCCACCAGGTAGCCGCCGACGGCCAGCAGCGTGCAGAGCAGGGCCACAGCACGGGCGTGGCGCGCCATCGCGGCGCCGTGGCGGGCCAGCAGGCCGTGGGGCTCGGCGGCTGCCGGTGGGGCTGCGGGCGCCTCGAGCACGGTCCCAGTCTGTCAGCGGTCCGCCGGCGAAGCCGGCTGGGGCATGGCAGCCTCGGCGGCTCCCCGGGTGCCCAGGGCGACGGTCAGCTCGAGGACCGTGCGCGGGTCGTCCAGGGCCTCGCCGTACAGCTCCCGCAGCTGGCCCATCCGGTAGCGCACCGTCTGGGCGTGCACGAACAGCTCCGCGGCGATGTCATCGCGGCGGCCGTGGTGCAGCAGCCAGGCCCGCAGTGTCTCCTCCAGCCGGGCCACGGTGGCGGGGCGGGCCCGCGACAGCGGTGCCAGCGCCCGGGCCCGCAGGTCGGCCAGGGCGTCCGGGTCGGCGCCCACCACCAGTTCGGGCAGGTGCTCCTCGGTGTCCACCGGGCCGGAGTCCGCCGAGAGCAGCCGCCGGGCCCGCAGCGCCCGGCGGAACGAGTCGGCGGCAGCGGGGAAGGGTCGAGCCGGGCCCACCACGCACGGCACGCCAGCCAGGGCCCGCAGCACGCGGGGCCGCCCCGTCGGGCCGGTCACGGGGGCCAGCAGGACCGCGTCCTCCTCGGCCAGGCCGGGGACATCGTCGGTCGGGTGCAGGGTGCGCGGGTCCAGCCGGCCCTGCGCCGGGCGGACGTGCGACTCGGGCAGGACCACGGCGAGCAGGGCGTCGGGCGGCTCGTAGTCCGCCCGCTGGGTGGCCGCCGCGAGCTCGGTGGGGTCGGCACCGGTGACCAGCGCGTGGCCGAGCCGTTCCAGGTAGCGCTCCCGGACCCGCCCCGAGGTGGCCAGCTCGTCGGCGTGCCCGGCGACGCTGGCCGCGGACAGCTCGTCGATGTAGGCGAACACCAGCTCGGCGAACCCGACCAGGGTGGGGGCGGCCACCCCGGCCCCGACCGCGGAGCTGGCCAGCTCCCGCCACGCCACCCGGGCCCCCACCCGGTAGGCCGCGAGCAGGGCGTCCATGGACCGCCCGCCCCGGGCCTCGCCGCGGCCCAGGGCGTAGGCGCCCTCGACAGCCGCCGTCATCAGCGTGCGCGGGTCGTTGCCCCGTGCCCCGGAGGCCAGCACGAGGAACCCCCGCAGGGCGGTCTCCACGGCGCGCTCCAGGTTCGCCTGCTGGGGACCGTCGAGGGTGCCCCGGTAGCCGGGCACCTCGTCGGTGACGGCTGCCACGGTCGCGCCGGCCACCGCGTGCAGTCGGTCGCGCATCGCGGCCAGGGCCTCGTCCGGCAGGCGCAGCCCGGCCGCCCGCGAGGCTGAAGGGCTGTCGGAGCGATCCATGGCCATCTCCTTGTTCGCAGGGAACAGCGCCCGGGGCGAGGTTCACCTCGAACGGACAGGACGTTACTCCTCACGGCGGGAAGGATGGTGCCATGAGTGTAGGTATGCCTCACCGAACGAACAGTCGGGTCATCCGGCAGGGCCCGGCGGCCCGGCGCGCCCCCCTCGGGCCGCGGGTGCGCCGTGGCGTCGCCCGCGTGGCCGAGGCGCTGGCCACGCCCCTGGTGCCGGCCGACTACCTCGACATCATCGACCCGCTGCGCAGCGGGGCGACGCTGCGGGGGCGCATCGTCGCCATCAACCCGGAGACCCGCGACGCCGTCACCGTGGTCATCAGGCCAGGGCGGGGCTGGGCCGGGCACGTCCCGGGGCAGTACATCCGCATCGGCATCGACGTCGAGGGGGTCCGGCAGTGGCGGGCGTACTCCGTGACCTCGCCGGCCGAGCGCACCGACACGATCACGATCACCGTGAAGGCCATCCCCGACGGTGTGGTGAGCACCCACCTGGTGCGCCGGGCCCGCCCCGGCACCGTCCTGCAGCTCGACCAGGCGACCGGGGAGTTCCACCTGCCCGAGCAGCTGCCCGAGCGACTGCTGTTCGTCACCGCAGGCAGCGGTGTCACCCCCGTGATGGGCATGCTGCGCAGCCTGGGCACCGCGGCACCGGACATCGTGGTCGTGCACTCCGCCCCCACCCGCGACGACGTCATCTTCGGCGGCGAGCTGCGCGCCCTGCACCGCGCCGGCCGGATCCGGCTGGTGGAGCGCCACACCGACACCGAGGGCCTGCTCGACGTGGCCGAGCTCGACGCGATCGTCCCCGACTGGCGAGAGCGTGAGGCGTGGGGGTGCGGGCCCACGGGGATGCTCGACGCCCTCGAGGCCCATTGGGACGGCCACGGCATCGCCGGCCAGCTGCACACCGAGCGGTTCCGCCCGAGCGTGCTGGTCACCGGGGAGGGCGGCACCGTCACGTTCGCCCGGGCTGGCATCACCGTCGAGGCGGACGGCGCGACGCCGATCCTGGCAGCGGGCGAGGCGGCGGGCGTGCTGATGCCGTCGGGCTGCCGGATGGGCATCTGCCGCGGCTGCGTCGTGCCGCTCAACGAGGGCGCCGTGCGGGACCTGCGCAACGGCGTGCTGACCCAGGCGGCGCCGGGCGACGGCGTGACCATCCAGACCTGCATCAGCGCGGCCGCCGGGCCGTGCGACATCCAGCTGTGACCCCGACGGATCCCGAGGAGACCCCATGACCGTCATCCAGAAGCGGCCCGACAACCCCGTGGCCCACCTGACCCCCGAGGACGTCGAGGCGCTCGGCCGCGAGCTCGATGCGATCCGCGACCAGGTCGCCGCCAGCCTCGGCGAGCGCGACGCCGCCTACATCCGCCGGGTCATCGACGTGCAGCGCAAGCTCGAGCTGACCTCGCGCGGCGTGCTGCTGTTCTCGCTGTTCCCGCCGGCCTGGATCGCCGGCACGATCGGGCTGTCGATCGCCAAGATCCTGGAGAACATGGAGATCGGGCACAACATCCTGCACGGCCAGTGGGACTGGATGCGCGACCCGAAGATCCACTCCACCACGTGGGAGTGGGACAACGCCGCCCCGGCCGAGATGTGGAAGCACTCGCACAACGAGATCCACCACTACTACACGAACGTGGTGGGCCGGGACAACGACCTCGGCTACGGCCTCATGCGCGTCGACGAGGACCAGCGGTGGACCCCGTTCTACCTGGGCCAGCCGCTGTGGAACTTCATCAACGCCTGCTTCTTCGAGTACGGCATCGCCGCCTACGACCTGGAGATCGGCAAGGTCATGAAGGGCCGGGGCGACAAGGAGGAGTTCCGTCGCAACGGCAGGAAGGTGCTGCGCAAGATCCGCAAGCAGGCGACCAAGGACTACCTGATCCACCCGCTGCTGTCCGGGCCGTCGTTCTTCCACACGATGGGGGCCAACTTCGTGGCCAACGTGGTCCGCAACGTGTGGACCCACTCGGTCATCATGTGCGGCCACTTCCCCGAGGGAGTCGCCACGTTCGCCAAGACCTCCATCGAGGGCGAGACCAAGGGCGAGTGGTACGTCCGCCAGATGGTCGGCTCGGCCAACATCAGCGGCGGCAGGCTCACCCACATCATGACCGGCAACCTGTCGTTCCAGGTCGAGCACCACCTGTTCCCCGACCTGCCGAGCAACCGCTACCAGGAGGTGGCGCCGAAGGTCCGGGAGATCTTCGAGCGGTACGGCCTGACCTACACGACCGGCCCGCTGCCCAAGCAGGTGGCCTCGGCGTGGAAGAAGGTCATCCGGCTGTCGCTGCCCAACGACTTCCTGGGCGGGCGGCTCAACCGCAGCGCGAAGCCGTCGCAGGTCGTCATCGTGGCCCCGGCCGAGCCGGTGGGCGCAGCGGCCTGACCCCACTGGTCCCGATCGGCGGGGCGCGGCGCGCGGCGGGGTCGCCGGGTGCGAGGCTGGTCCCATGGCCAGTGCACCATCCGGCGCCCCAGGAGTCGGCGTCGCCGCCCCGTCGTTCGACCCCGCTGCGGGCTCGATCGAGATCCACGGCCTGACCAAGAGGTTCGGTCGGGTGCTCGCCGTGGACGACCTGTCCTTCGCCGTCGCGCCCGGTCGCGTGACCGGGTTCCTCGGCCCGAACGGCGCGGGCAAGACCACCACGCTGCGGATGCTGCTGGGACTGGCCACTCCCGATGCCGGGACCGCCACGATCGGCGGGCGCCGGTACTCCGAGCGGGCCCGGCCGGCCCAGCACGTCGGCTCCGCGCTGGAGGCCGCGTCGTTCCATCCCGGCCGCACCGCGCGTGACCACCTGCGGGTCTACGCCCCCCAGGTCGGTGTCGGCGACGCCCGCTGCGACGAGGCCCTGGCCATGGTGGGGCTGGCCGACGCGTCCGGTCGTCGGGTCGGCGGGTTCTCGATGGGGATGCGCCAGCGGCTGGCCCTCGCGACGACGCTGCTGGGCGATCCGCAGGTGCTGCTGCTCGACGAGCCCGCGAACGGCCTGGACCCGGAGGGGATCGCCTGGTTGCGGCAGTTCCTGCGCTACCTCGCGGCGCAGGGTCGCACGGTCCTGGTCTCCAGCCACGTGCTCAGCGAGGTGGAGCAGACCGTGGACGACGTGGTGATCATCTCGCGCGGCCGGCTGGTGCACGCCTCGTCCCTGGCTGACCTGGAGGCCCTGGCCCGCCCGGCGGTGCGGATCAGCTCGCCGGACGCCGCGGGGCTGGCCGCCCTCGTGGCGGAGTCGGGCTGGTCGGGGGTGACCCGCTTCGACAGCCCCACCACCGCGGTCATCCACGACCTCCACCCGGCGCAGGTCGGGACGGCGGCCTTCGCCCGGTCGCTGCCCCTGCACGAGCTCTCGCCGGCGGGTACCAGCCTGGAGACACTGTTCCTGCAGCTGACGGCCGATCCGGGCCCGGGCGTCGGGGCGGCTGGCGTGCCGGCGGGGGTGGCCCGATGAGCGCCGCCCTGCGCGCCGAGCTGCGCAAGCTGTCGACGACGCGGATGTGGTGGCTGACCACCGTGGCGATGGCTGGATACATGGCCCTGATGGGCGTGATCATGGCGTTCTCCCTGGTCATGGGCAACCGGCAGGCGCAGAAGGCCGTCGAAGCCGGCCAGGCGCCCAGCGGGGGCAGCGCCCTGACCGGCGGGACGATGGTGCTGGACGCCTCCGCGATCGCCTCGTCGACGTACACGCTGGCCGTCGCGCTGGGCTACATCTTCCCGGTGGTGCTCGGCACCATCGCCGTGACCAGCGAGTTCCGCCACCGCACGATCACGCCGACCCTGCTGGCCGAGCCGCGGCGCACCCTCGTGCTCGGCGCCAAGGCGGTGGCGATCGTTCCCTACGCCGTCGTGCTGGCCATCGCCGGCACCCTGGGCACGGTCGTCGGCGGTGCGGCGACGCTGGGCGTCATGGGCGAGCCGACCATGCTGGCCGACCCGGCCATCCGGCGCACGATCGTGATGTCGGTGCTCGCCCTGGTCATCTGGGCCCTGGTCGGTGTGGGGTTCGGCTCGGTGCTGACCAACCAGGTGGCCGCCATCGTCGTGCTGCTGGCCTTCACCCAGTTCGTGGAGCCGCTGCTGCGGATCCTGCTGGCCCAGTTCGACCTCACCGAGGGCGTCAGCAAGTTCCTGCCCGGGGCCGCGGGGGAGGCCATCGCAGGGTCCAGCCTGTACGTCAGCTCCGGGCTGGCGCAGGTGCTGGGCGCGTGGCAGGGTGTCGCCGTCCTGCTGGGCTACGCGGTCGTCCTGATCGTCATCGGGCGGTTGACCACGTTCCGCCGCGACATCGGCTGACCGGAGGAGCACCGATGAGCACCGACCCCACCCTCGACCGGGCGGCCGCCGACCTGCTGGCCCGCCACCCCGAGGCGGCCGGGCCGCTGGCCGGCCCGGCCCTCGACCGGCTCACGCAGGTCCTCGGCGATCCGGCCGGGCAGGTGTGGATGGACCGGGCCGGCCTGCTGGACACCGACTCCTGCGGCTACCCCGTCGAGGGCGGGCTCCCCGACGTCCGCTCGGACCTCGCCGCCGCCGTCGATCCCGCGACCGCCGAGCGCGTGCTGGGCCGGCTGCAGCAGCTGTGGGTCGACGACTACGTGCTGACCGGTCGGGCCCGCCGGGACCGTCGCTGGCAGGACCTGATGGAGGTGGACGCGCCGAGGGCGTGAGGCGTCGGCCAGGATCAGCGGGCCAGCAGCCCGAGCCGGTCCAGGCACCGGTAGGCGCTGTCGGTGTCGGTGAGCTCCCCGGCGCGCACCCGGGCCAGGAACGCGGGCAGGTCCACCTCGACGGCGCGGCACAGCTCGTCGTCGTCACCCTCGGGTGCGGCCACCGCTCGGCAGCCCGTTGCCACGGCGGCGAACCGGCGGATCGTGGCGAATCCTGCCAGCCACCCGGACCCCACCACCTCGACGCGGGCCGCGCGGTACCCGGTCTCCTCGAGCAGCTCCCGGGCCGCCGCGGCAGCGACATCCTCGCCGGCGTCCACCATGCCACCGGGAAGCTCATCGAGCACCTGCCCCGGTCCGGGCCGGTACTGCCGGGCCAGCACCACGTGGCCGTCGTCGGTCAGGGCCACGACGGCCACGGTACGTCCCCCGGCCAGCACGTCCCAGGTCGTGGTGCGCCCGTCGGGCAGCCGGAACGCGCGCGCCTCGACCCGGATGAAGCCCTGGTAGGCCACCCGTGAGCCGATCGACTGCCAGGACATCGGGTCAGCGTCGCTGCGGTCGGCCGCGCGGTCGTCGGTCATGGGCCGATCCTGTCACCGACGCCGGCCGGCCCGAGGGCGCGGGCCCGCGGCGACCGGGCGGCTAGGCTCGCGGGATGCTGATCCGACCGTTCGATCCGGCCGACCGGGCCGCGGTCGTGGCGCTCTGGCAGCGGGCTGGGCTGACGCGGCCGTGGAACGACCCGGACCGCGACATCGATCGCAAGCTCGCCGACTCGCCGTGGGGGATGCTGGTCGGGGAGCGCGGCGGTGCCGTGGTGGCCGCGATGATGGTCGGCTATGACGGCCACCGCGGGTCCGTGAACTACCTGGCGGTTGAGCCGGCGCTGCAGGGCCACGGGCTGGGACGCGCGCTCATGGACCACGCCGAGGCCCTCCTGCTCGCGCGCGGCTGCCCCAAGGTGAACATCCAGGTCCGCGGGGACAACGCCGCGGTGCTGGGGTTCTACCGTGCGCGAGGCTACGGCGGGTCCGGGTCCGGGTCCGCCGATGTCGTGACCCTCGGGCTGCGGCTCATCCCCGACGCCGCGGACGGCCCTGACGGGGCGGCTGCGCGCCGGTGACCCGCTCGGTCGTCGACCCGCTCAGGCGATGACGCTGCGGAACCGGCGCAGCCGCAGGCTGTTGGTCACGACGAACACCGACGAGAACGCCATCGCGGCACCGGCGAGCAGCGGGTTGAGCAGGCCCAGCATCGCCAGTGGCAGCGCGGCCACGTTGTAGGCGAACGCCCAGAACAGGTTGCCCTTGATGGTGCGCAGGACCGTTCGGGACAGCCGGATGGCATCGACCGCGGTGCGCGGGTCGCCGCGCACCAGGGTGAGGTCGGCGGCAGCGATCGCGGCGTCCGTGCCGGTCCCCATCGCGATGCCCAGGTCGGCGGTGGCCAGGGCGGGGGCGTCGTTGACCCCGTCGCCGACCATGGCCACGACGCGCCCGCGGGACTGCAGTGCCCGCACGGCCTCGACCTTCTGCTCGGGCAGCACGTCGGCGATGACGTCGCCGGGGTCGATGCCCAGCTCGGCGGCGATCGTGCCCGCCGCCCGGGCGTTGTCACCGGTCAGCAGGTGCGGTCGCAGGCCCAGCCCGCGCAGCTCGGCCACGGCTCGGGCCGCCTCGGGCTTGACCGTGTCGGCAACCTCGATGACCCCGCCGGCGGCGCCGTCCCACCCGACCGCGATCGCGGTACGGCCCGCCGACTGGGCCGAGCCCACCCGTTGGGCCAGGTCGTCCGGCAGGCGCACCGCCCACTCCTCGGCCAGCCAGCCCGGCCGCCCGGCCACCACGGCGTGGCCGTCCACCACGGCCTGCACGCCCAGGCCGCCGGTGGAGCGGAACGCGTCCGCGGGGCTCGGATCGGCACCGGTCCGCTCCCGGGCGGCCGCGGCGATGGCCCGGCCGATCGGGTGCTCGGAGGGGTGCTCGACGGCGCCGGCCAGGGCCAGCAGGGTGTCCTCGTCGACTCCGGGCGCGGGGTGCACGGCCACCACCGACATCCGGCCGGTGGTCAGCGTCCCGGTCTTGTCCAGCACGATCGTGTCGACCCGTCGGGTGGACTCCAGCACCTCCGGGCCGCGGATGAGGATCCCGAGCTGGGCCCCGCGCCCCGTCCCCACCAGCAGCGCGGTGGGCGTGGCCAGTCCCAAGGCGCACGGGCAGGCGATGATCAGCACGGCCACGGCGGCGGTGAACGCCGCCTGCGCCGAGTGCCCGGCCACCAGCCAGCCGGTCAGGGTCAGCAGGCTCAGCCCGAGGACGACGGGGACGAAGACCGCGGAGATCCGGTCGGCGAGCCGCTGCACCGGGGCCCGCCCGGACTGCGCCTGCTCGACCAGCCGGGTCATCTGGGCAAGCTGGGTGTCGGCCCCGACCCGGGTGGCCCGGACCACCAGGCGGCCCCCGGCGTTGACGGTCGCGCCGATCACCGGGTCCCCGGGCCCGACCTCGACCGGGACCGGCTCGCCGGTGAGCAGGGCGGCGTCGACCGCCGAGGCGCCGTCGGCGACGATGCCGTCGGTGGCGATCCGCTCCCCGGGGCGCACCACGAACAGCTCGCCCACGGCCAGGGCCTCGATGGGGACCCGCTGCTCGGTGCCGTCGCGCAGCACGGCGACGTCGCGGGCGCCGAGGTGGGCCAGGGCACGCAGGGCCGCACCGGAGCGGCGCTTGGCGCGTGCCTCCAGCCACCGCCCGAGCAGCAGGAACGTGGTCACCGCCGAGGCCACCTCGAGGTAGATCTCCGGGGTGGTGCCGGACTCCTGGGGTCGCATCGAGAAGGACATGGTCATGCCGGGCATGCCCGCACCGCCGAGGAACAGCGCCCACAGCGACCACAGGTACGCCGCCCAGACACCCAGGCTGACCAGGGTGTCCATGGTCGCCGCGCCGTGTCGGGCGTTCACCCAGGCGGCCCGGTGGAACGGCCACGCCCCCCACACCACGACGGGGGAGGCCAGGGTCAGGCAGGCCCACTGCCAGTACGGGAACTGCAGGGCGGGCACCATCGACAGCAGCGCCACCGGGATGCTCAGGGCCGCGCTGACCAGCAGCCGCTGGCGCAGGGTCGCCAGCTCGGGGTCCGGCTCCGAGTCGTCGTCGGCGCCCTCGCCCGACCCGGGTGGGGTGGGCAGCGCCGCGGTGTAGCCGGTCGCCTCGACGGTGGCGATGGCGTCCTGCGCGGACGTGCCCTCGGGGAGCACGACGTGGGCGCGCTCGGTCGCGTAGTTCACGGTCGCCTCGACGCCGGGCATCCGGTTGAGCTTCTTCTCCACGCGCGCGGCGCACGACGCGCAGGTCATGCCGCCGATCTCGAGCTCCACGACGCGCCCGCCGGTCGGTGCGGTCATGAGCGCACCAGTCGGGAGATCGCCGCGGCGGCCTCCCGGACCTTCTCGTCGGCGGCGGAGCCGCCCTCGGCGATGGCGTGGGCGACGCAGTGCGACAGGTGGTCCTCCAGCAGCACGAGCGCCGTCGACTCCAGCGCCCGGGTGGTGGCCGAGACCTGGGTCAGCACGTCGATGCAGTAGGTGTCCTCCTCGACCATCCGCTGCAGGCCGCGGACCTGGCCCTCGATGCGCCGCAGCCGGCGCAGCACCTGCTCGCGGTTGTCCGAGTAGCCGGCCGGATGGTGGTGCTCGGTGTCCATGCCACCTTTATACCCCCGGGGGGTAGCAGCGTCAATGTCCGGCCGACGCCCCGGATCGCTGCGGGGCCTCCCGGCCGGCATGCCGCCTCGGTAGGCTCGCCCGGTGGACCACGAGCTGACCGCCCCGGTGCAGCTGTGCACGCCGCGCGGCCGGCTGAACCCGGCGGCCGTGGGCTGGACCCGGCGGCCCCTCCACACGGCCAACCTCCGGGGTTGGGGTCGCACCAAGCGCTGGGAGTACTGGTGCCTGGTCACCCCGCGCCACGTCATCGCCCTGACGGTGTCGTCGCTGGACTACGTGGGCCTGCACGCCGTGTACGTCCTGGACCGGACCACCGGCGTCGAGACCGAGCGGACCGCGCTGGAGCCCGCCGCCCGCAGCGTGCGCATGCCGGACCGCAGCGCCGCCGGGCCGACCCGGGCCCAGGCCGGGGGACTGGCCCTGGAGTTCGTGCCGCAGGGTGCCTCCGTGCGCCTGCGGGCCGCGGCTCCGGGGGTCCGCCTGCGCGCGGACGTGGGGCCCGGGCAGGACTGCCTGGGAGTCGTGGTGCCGCGGTCGCGGCGGCTGTTCCAGCTCACCGTCAAGGACGTGGGCCGCCCGGTCAGCGGCACGCTGGTCCTGGGCGAGCAGGAGGTCGCGTTCGGCAGTGACGGGTCGTTCGCCGTGCTCGACCACGGCCGCGGCCGGTGGCCGTACGCGGCGACCTGGAACTGGGCGGCCGGGTACGGGGCGGTGCTGGGTCGGCGCGTGGGGCTGCAGCTGGGCGGGCGGTGGACCGACGGGACCGGCACGACCGAGAACGCACTGTTCGTCGACGGCCGGATCCACCGACTGCCTGACGCGCTGGAGTGGCACTACGACCGCAGCGACTGGGCGGCGCCCTGGCGGATCCGCGGCCCCCGGGTCGAGGTCACGCTGGCACCCTTCCACGAGCGGCGGTCCCGGACCAACCTGCTGGTCGTGGGCTCCGAGGTCCACCAGTGCTTCGGGCGGTTCACCGGGGCGGTCGTGGACGACTCCGGCCACCGTGTCCCGGTGGACGGGCTGGTGGGGTGGGCTGAGGAGGCGCGCAACCGGTGGTGAGGTGTCCCCCCATCGGGGACTACCGGGATCAACTCGGCACTGGCCACACTGGTCGTGCCATGCTCGCCTCGCGGCGGGCCTCGAGGTGCGCAGGGAGGGCAGCGAGGTGGACGATCACGTCATCTCCCTGGTCGACGCCCCGCGGATCGCCCTGGTCGACGACCACCCCGTGGTGCGCCGTGGACTGGCGGACCTGCTGGAGGCGGCCATCGGCGCCGACGTTGTCGTGAGCAGCCCCGACCTGGAGGACGTCCTGGCGCTGGACCGTGGCGCGGACCTGGTGCTGCTCGACATCGACCTCGGCGGCCGGATCGCCTCGGTGGCCGACGTCGAGCTGCTGCTGGGTCGGGGCACCAGGGTGCTGGTGGTCAGCGCCCTGGCCCCCCAGGCGGCGGTCCGCGCGATGCTGCGTGCCGGGGTGAGCGGGTTCGTGTCCAAGTCGGAGGCCCCCGAGGTCCTCGTCGACGCGGTGCAGACGGTGCTCAGCGAAGGATCCTGGACCGGCCCGGAGGTGGCCGGTGCGATCGCGGCGGACCCGATGCGCCCGCACCTGTCCCGCCAGGAGGAGCGGGTGCTGGTGCTGTACGCCTCGGGGATGAAGGCCGACGCCGTGGCTCGGCGCACTGACCTGTCCCCGGGGACGGTGAAGACCTACCTCAAGCGGATCCGGGCCAAGTACGCCCAGGCCGGGCGGCCGGCCCCGAGCAAGACCGACCTGTACCGCGAGGCCCGTCGCGACGGCTACATCACCGAGGACTTCATCACCCTGCCGTCACGCTGACCCGGTCCTCGGTGCCCACCCAGCCGTGGGAGTCCCACCGGGCCTCCACGTCGATCGTGCCCTCGTCCTCGCCGATCGACCACGCCGCCGGGTGACCCGGCGGCAGCGGGATGGCCGGGGTGCAGGTGGCCAGCAGCAGCCCCTCGCCGGCGATGCCCAGCGTGGTCAGGCTGACCGACGCGCGGGCGGGGATCGTGCCGACCCACCGGTGCAGGGTACGGGCCATCTCGTCGACCACCACGGGCGGACAGGGCAGCTGGCCGTCGACGCGCACGCGCACCGAGATCCCGCGGGCACCAGCCAGCAGGACCACCGAGGCCATCTCCTCGGCGATGGGACCGTGCTCCGGTCCGAGCGTCATGATGGCCCGCAGGATCCCCTCGGCCCGCCCGCAGGCCGCGCGCACGGCCGGGTCCAGCGGGTCGAGGTGCCCCTCGGCGATCCCGGCCAGCAGCGGGCTGCTCACCTGCATCGCCCGGGACAGCTCGCGCTCCCGCACGGCCTGGCGCACGGCCTGCTCGGCGTCGTGGCGCGCGCGCTCGTCCGCGGACTGCCGCGCCCCGGCGGCCTCCGACCAGTGCATCACCAGGGCAAGCCGGAACGACACGAGCGCCCCCACGATGGACAGGCACAGGGCCAGCGCCGCCGTGGTCTCGCTCCCGCACGACCCGGTCATCCCCGCGGTGCCGGTGAGCACGACGATGAACGCGACTGTGTACCCGATCACCCCGGCGGCGATGGCCACGGCCCGGCCGTCGATCAGCACCAGGCAGACCAGGACGGCCAGCCCCGCCAGGGGCCCCCACCAGAACACCCCGACGCGGGAGCACCCGGGCAGGCCGGCGGCGGGCAGCAGGGTGACCACCAGCGCCGCCAGCCCCAGCAGGGGCCAGGGCAGCGGCCGTGGGCCCTGCGCCCGGGAGGACAGGGCCGCCCAGCCGGCGACGGCGGCCAGGATCGCCACCGCCGTCATGGACCCGGCCCGGCCGGCACCCAGCGGGGTGATCGCGGTCGCGTAGAGGCCGAACACGGCGACGACGGTGACGACGCGGCCCGCAGCGGTGCCCATCACCGGTGCCAGCGTCGCCGGGGGGGTCGGGTCGCTGGGGGGCACCGCGGACCACGCCCATCGCACCACCGCCCCGCCGCGGTCGAAGGTCTCCACCCGGATGCCGGCCTCGCGGCACCGGGTCAGGATGGACTGCGCCCCGCCGTGGGCCAGGTGCGCCGACCCGAAGCCGCGGCCGTCGTCGGCGAGCTCGGCCGATCCCGAGGCGCCGTCCCACTGCCAGGCCAGGTGCACGTGGTGGCACCCGGAGTGCTTGGCGCAGTTGACGAGGGCCTCGCCCATCGCGCCCTCGAGCGCCTCGGCGACCGTCTCGGACAGCGACCCGATCCCGGAGGCGCGCACCGTCAGCCGCAGCCCGAGCACCCGGGCCCGTGCCGACAGCCGGTTGAACAGCTCGCTCACGCTCGGGTCGGGTGGCTCCGACCGGGACAGCTCGGCGAGGTCCGACGCGCACCGCTCGCGCAGGATCGCGACGTCGGTGATGGGCAGCCCGCGGATCGCCCCGAGGGTGTTGATGACGGTGTCGTGCAGCTGCCGGGCGGTGCGCTGGACCTCCGCGACCCGGGCCGCCTCGCACGCGCTCTCGGTCTGGCTGCGGGCGGCGGCGCCGGCCTGGGCCTCCGCGGTCCGCGCGCCGGCGCGCAGGGTGCTCAGCCCACCCCACATGCACCAGCCCACCGTCAGCGCCTGGGCCACGAGTGCGCAGACCGACAGCAGGTCGGAGCCGCCCCGCAGGGCGACGGCCGCCCCGCCCAGCACCGCCACCGCCAGGACCAGCGCCGGGCCGGTCCGGGTCAGCACCAGGGCCCCGGTGACCGTGGTGGCCATGGCCAGCCACGGGGCGAGCACCGGCGAGGTGGTCAGCGTGGCCACCGGGGGGCTGGCAACCGCCACGCCCAGCGCGGACGCCGTCACGCAGCCCACCAGCACGCTGCTGGGCCCACGGGCGACGTACACCGCGTACCCCAGTGCCACCGCCAGTCCGCCGGCCAGCGACATCGCCACCGGCGTGCCCGCCGGGTGGCCCAGGGCCGTTGCGGCGATGCCGGCGCCCCACAGCGGCACGACCACGGTCACCAGGCGCCGGATCGACCGGTCGGCCGCCGCGACGGCGCCGCCGGCGACGGGGAGGTGCCGATCGGGTCCCACGCTGGGAAGGATGCCACCGCCGGTGCCGCCGCGGGAAGGCCTCCGGCTGCCCCGGCGGCGCTGCCGGGGCAGCCCGACCCGGCCCGAGCCGCCAGGCAGGACTACCCTCGCGTGGTGATCGAACTGCTGCGCACCCACCTGGGCGCCTACCGCCGCGACCTGGTGCTGGTCGTGGGCCTGCTGGTCGTGCAGACCCTGGGCACCCTGTACCTGCCCGACCTCAACGCCGACATCATCAACAACGGGGTGGCCACCGGCGACACCGGCTACATCCTGCAGGTGGGGGCCTGGATGCTGGTGGTGTCGCTGGCGGTCTGCGCCGCGGCGATCGTGGGGGTCTACTACGCCTCCCGCACCGCGATGTCGGTCGGGCGGGACATGCGCTCCCGGGTGTTCCGCACCGTGCAGACGTTCTCGCTGCGGGAGATGAACTCGTTCGGGGCCCCGTCGCTGATCACCCGCAACACCAACGATGTGCAGCAGGTCCAGATGTTCGTCCAGATGGGGCTCACCGTGATGGTGACCGCCCCTCTGATGGCGATCGGCGGGACGATCATGGCGATCCGGCAGGACGGCCCGCTGTCGCTGCTGCTGGTCGTCGTGATCCCCGTCATGGTGGTGCTGATCGGATCGGTGATCCGTCGGGCGGTGCCGCTGTTCCGCTCCATGCAGGTCAAGATCGATCGCATCAACCTGGTCCTGCGCGAGAACCTGACGGGCATCCGGGTGATCCGGGCGTTCGTGCGCACCCGCTTCGAGCAGGATCGCTTCGCCGTGGCCAACGACGACCTGACGGACACCACGCTGCAGGTCAACCGGCTGTTCGCCCTGCTGATGCCGTTGCTGATGCTGGTGATGAACCTGTCCAGCGTGGCGGTGGTGTGGTTCGGGGGCCACCGGATCGCGTCGGGGGAGATGCCGATCGGGAACCTGATGGCGTTCCTGTCCTACATCATGCAGATCCTGATGTCGGTCATGATGGCCACGATGGTGGTGGTCATGCTGCCGCGGGCCTCGGCGTCCTCGGAGCGGATCAGTGCGGTGCTCGCCGTGCAGCCGGCCATCGCCGATCCGGCGGTCGCGACCCCGGGCCAGCGGGCCGAGCGTGGCAGCGTGGAGTTCCGCGACGTGACCTTCGGCTACCCGGGGGCCGCCGAGCCGGTGCTGCGCGGCATCAGCTTCGTGGCCCGGCCCGGCCAGACCACGGCCATCGTCGGCTCGACCGGGTCGGGCAAGTCGACGCTGGTCAACCTCGTGCCCCGGCTCTACGACGTGTCCGGCGGGGAGGTGCTCGTCGCGGGCGTCGACGTACGGGAGCGGGCCCGGGCGGACCTGTGGTCGGAGCTGGGACTCGTGCCCCAGAAGGCGTTCCTGTTCGCCGGGACGATTGCCGACAACCTGCGCCTGGGGGCGCCGCAGGCCACGGATGAGCAGCTGTGGGCCGCGCTCGAGACCGCCCAGGGTGCGGAGTTCGTGCGCGAGCTTCCCGAGGGCCTGGCCGCCCCGATCGAGCAGGGCGGCGTGAACGTCTCCGGCGGGCAGCGCCAGCGGCTGGCGATCGCCCGGGCCCTGGTGCGCGAGCCCTCGGTCTACGTGTTCGACGACTCGTTCTCCGCGCTGGACTACGCCACCGATGCCGCGCTGCGCGCCGCGCTTCGGGAGCGCACCCGCGACGCCTGCGTGCTCATCGTGGCCCAGCGGGTGGCGACGATCCGGCACGCCGAGCAGATCCTGGTGCTCGACGAGGGGCTGCTGGTCGGTGCCGGTCGGCACGAGGAGCTCATGCAGTCCTGCCCGACCTACCGCGAGATCGTGCTGTCCCAGCTCACCCTGGAGGAGGCCGCGTGAGCGCGCGCACCGCAGCGCCGGGACCCCGGCGTCCCGGCGGGCCCGGCGGGCCGGGGGGGCCGGGCGGCGGC
>JBDHZV010000041.1:0-20255 GCA_039812125.1 Candidatus Nanopelagicales bacterium | reverse complement strand
GGGCAGGGCGTAGGCGGCGAAGACGCCCAGCAGGATCAGGCCCAGGCCGTTGAGGACCTGCACGTTCGCGTGCCCCGTGATCACCGCCCCGCCGGCCAGGAGCACGGCTGCCCCGCCCAGCGACACGTCCATCGACCAGGAGCGCACGTGGGGCACGGCCAGGGCGGTGAACAGCGCCAGCACCAACCACAGGACCGACAGGACGACCTCGGCGCTGTGGTGGGAGGCGGGGTCGAGTCGGAGCGCGCCGAACGCCAGGGTGACCAGCCCGGCCATGGCCTCGAGCAGCGCCAGCAGGCGGTGTGCCGGGGGCGGCTCCACCGTGGCGGCGAGGTGGCGGGCTGGTCGTCCGGGCTCAGCCGCGGATCTGCTGGCCGGCACGGATGGCTCGCGTGGCGACCCAGGCGCGCGTCAGCACCACCGTGATGGCGACGGCAGCGGCAGCGGCGATGGCCCGGCCGGGGTTGAGGGCGGGCACCCACCGGACCGAGCCGTCCCGGATGACGAACGCGCCCGCCGGGACCGCCGAGATCCCGAATCCGCCGCCCTCGCCCTCCTGTCCCTTCGGGTCCTGGCCCGTGCCACCACCGGCGCCGCCGGACACGCGCGCCGCGACGATCACGACAGTCCCGTCCTTCTCGTACGGCTCGGCGAACACCCGCCCCACGGTGACGGCGTCCCTCGCGTTGGCGACCAGCTCACTGACGTCCATCCCAGTCTCCTCCTGCCCGCCCCCGCCGGCTCCTCCCAGCACCGTAGGGCCGGGGCGGTCCCCGTGTCCCCCGTCGTCACCGGTTCGGGCCCGGTTCGAGGCTGGAGGTGCAGCCGATCGGGGCTCCCGCGGCGCCGTTTCCGAGGGCGGGGGGCGCGGGGCGCCGCGGGAGCTGAAGGGGGCCTACCCGTGCCCCGGAGGTCCAGACCTGCAGCTGTCGGGCCACGGGCGCCCCGAATGGGCGACTTGACCGGTGCCGGCACTTTCACTACATTGCCGACCCAACAAGTAGGAAACAACGGAAAGGCTCACCTCATGGCACTCCTCCCCGGCAAGCTGCGGATCGCCGCCACGGCGGTCCTCGTCCTCGGCCTGGCGGCCTGCTCCTCGAGCGCAGCCGACACCAGCGCCTCGTCGTCGGCCCCCGCCTCGTCCGGCAGCACCATCAAGACGGTCCGACTGGGCTTCTTCCCCAACCTGACCCACGGCCCGGCCCTGGTCGGATTGCAGGAGGGACTGTTCAAGAGCGCCCTCAAGCCTCTCGGCCTGACGGTCACCCCGACCGCCTTCAACGCCGGACCGGACGCAGTCTCCGCGCTGTTCGGTGACTCCCTGGACATCACCTACATCGGGCCGAACCCGACGATCAACGCCTACGCCGAGTCCCAGGGCCAGGCGGTCAAGGTCATCGCCGGGGCTGCCTCCGGCGGGGCGGCGCTGGTGGTGCGACCCGGCATCGACTCCGCCGAGGACCTCAAGGGCAGGAAGTTCGCCACGCCCCAGCTGGGCAACACCCAGGACGTGGCGTTCCGCGCCTGGCTGAAGGCCCAGGGGCTGTCGGCGGACACCGAGGGTGGCGGCGACGTCTCGATCGCACCGCAGGCCAACGCCGAGGGGCTCGCGGCCTACTCGGCCGGACAGGTCGACGGTGCCTGGGTTCCCGAGCCGTTCGTGTCGCAGTACGTCAAGGCCGGTGCGAAGGTACTCGTCGACGAGGCCAGCCTGTGGCCCGACGGCAAGTTCGTGACCACCAACGTGGTCGTGCGCACGAAGTTCCTCCAGGAGCACCCCGACGCCGTCGCGGCGTTCCTGGCCGGGCACCTCGCCGCCCTCAAGGAGATCGACGAGCACCCCAAGGCCTCGGCTGAGGCGGCCAACGCGACCCTGAAGTCCCTCACGGGGTCCGAGCTCGAGAGCGACGTGCTGGCCTCGGCGTGGAAGGCCGTGGACTTCACCGCCGACCCGCTTCCCGCCACGCTGAAGAAGTCGGCCGACGACGCGATCTCGGTCGGGCTGCTCGACGCCGACAAGGTCGAGGCCGCGGGGGGCCTGCCCGGCACCCTGTACGACCTCACCCTGCTGAACAAGGCGCTCTCGGAGGCCGGCGAGCAGGAGGTGGCCACGTCATGAGCACCACCGCGGCCCCGCGCCCGCTGCTCGCTGATCAGCGGGACGACCGGACCGCCCTGCAGCTGCGGGGCGTGTCCAAGACCTTCACCTCCGGTGGCCGCACGGTGCGCGCCCTGGCCGACGTGGACCTCCACGTCGGCCAGGGCGAGTTCGTCTCGGTGATCGGGACCTCCGGCTGCGGCAAGAGCACGCTGCTCAACCTCGTCGCCGGCCTGGACGAGGCCACGGGCGGGACTGTGCAGGCCCACGGGCGGGTCGCCCTCATGTTCCAGGACGCCACGCTGCTGCCGTGGTTGACAGCTCGGGGCAACATCGAGCTCGCGCTGAAGCTGCGGGGCGTCCCGCGGCGCGATCGGTCGGCGCGTGCCAACGAGCTGCTGGACGTCGTGCGCCTCGGGCACGCCCACGACCGGCGACCCCACGAGCTGTCCGGTGGGATGCGACAGCGCGTCGCGCTGGCCCGCTGCCTGGCCCAGGACGCCAGCATCGTGCTGATGGACGAGCCGCTGGCGGCCCTCGACGCGATGACGCGCGACCACCTGCACGACGAGATCGAGCGGGTCACCCGGGAGCAGGGGCTCACGGCCGTGCTGGTGACGCACAACATGCGTGAGGCCGTCCGGCTGGCCGACCGGGTCGTGCTGATGTCCGCGGGTCGGATCGTGCACGAGCAGCACATCGACCTGCCGCATCCGCGCTCCATCGACTCCTCGGACGTCGCGCTGCGCGCGGGCGAGCTCACGTCGCTGCTGCGATCGAACGGAGGTGGGCTGTGAGCGTCATCGAGCTGCCCGACGCTGCGACGTCGGCGCCCGTGGTGATCGCCGAGGGGCCCTCGCGGGCGCAGCGGTTCCTGCGCGCTGCGTGGTCGTGGACCTGGCCGAAGGCGTTGGCGGTGCTGCTGGCACTGGCAGCCTGGCAGGTCGTGTACTGGTCGGGCTGGCGGCCGCCCTACGTGCTGCCCTCGCCGGCGGACACCCTGGCCCGGCTCTGGGAGATGCTCGGGACGGACAGGTTCTGGTCGGCCCTGGCCACGACGATGAGCCGGGCCGTCATCGGCTTCCTGGTCTCGCTCGTGGTGGGCACCGTCATCGGCGTCGCCGTGGCGAAGGTGCGCCCATTGCGGATGGCGGTGGGCGCGCTCATCACGGGCCTGCAGACCATGCCGAGCATCTCGTGGTTCCCGTTGGCGATCCTGCTGTTCGGCCTCAACGAGCAGGCGATCCTGTTCGTCGTGGTGCTCGGGGCGGCGCCCAGCGTCGCCAACGGCGTCATCAACGGCATCGACAACGTGCCGCCCGCGTTCGTTCGCCTCGGTCGGGTCCTGGGTGCCGGGCCGGTCGCGCTGTACCGCGACATCGTCCTGCCGGCAGCGCTGCCCGGGTACGTCTCCGGGCTGACCCAGGGCTGGGCCTTCGCGTGGCGCAGCCTGATGGCCGGCGAGCTGCTGGTGATCATCGCCGAGCGGCCGTCCCTCGGGGCGTCGCTGGAGTTCGCGCGGCAGTTCTCCCAGGCCACCCTGCTGCTGGCGACGATGCTCGTGATCCTGGTGATCGGGATGGTGGTCGACGGGATCTTCTCGTCGTTCGCGACCCGGCTGCGCGTGCGGCGAGGGCTGTCACGGTGAGCTCGGTGGTGATGGGTCGGCCCGATGACGCGGACCGGCCCACCTCGGGTCCTCAGTACGAGGGCTTGTCCGGCTCCACCTGCGCGACCCACGCGACCACACCGCCACCGACGTGCACGCTGTCGGCGTACCCTGCGCCCTTGGTCACGGCCAGCGCCTCGGCCGAGCGGATGCCGCTCTTGCAGTGCAGCACGATCTGGCGGTCGTCGGGCAGCTCGGCCAGGGCCGTGCCGTCGAGGAAGCGGCCCTTCGGGATCAGGACGCTGCCGGGGATCGCGACGATCTCGTACTCGTGCGGCTCCCGGACGTCGATCAGGACGAAGTCGCGCTCGCCGCGCTCCCGCTGGGCCAGCCACTCCTCGAGCTGCAGCACAGTGATCGTCGAGTCCCGAGCGGCCTCCGCCGCCTCCTTCGAGGTGGTCCCGCAGAAGGCGTCGTAGTCGATGAGCTCGGTCACGGTCGCGTTCGGACCGCAGATCGCGCAGTCCGGGTCCTTCCGGACGCGCACCGTGCGGTAGGCCATCTCCAGGGCGTCGTAGACCATCAGCCGCCCGAGCAGGGGGTCGCCGATGCCGGTCAGCAGCTTGATCGCCTCGGTCACCTGGATCGACCCGATCGAGCCGCACAGGACCCCGAGGACGCCGCCCTCCGCGCAGGAGGGCACCATGCCCGGCGGCGGTGGCTCGGGGTAGAGGCAGCGGTAGCAGGGCCCGTGCTCGGCCCAGAACACGCTCGCCTGTCCCTCGAAGCGGTAGATGGAGCCCCAGACGTAGGGCTTGCCGAGCAGCACGCAGGCGTCGTTGACCAGGTAGCGGGTCGCGAAGTTGTCCGTGCCGTCCACGATGAGGTCGTAGTCGGCGAAGATCTCCAGCGCGTTGCCGGAGTCGAGCCGCTCCTCGTGCAGGACCACGTGGACCAGCGGGTTGACCTGGCGGATCGACTCCTGCGCCGAGCGGGCCTTGGACCACCCGATGTCGGACTGGCCATGGATGATCTGGCGCTGCAGGTTCGACTCGTCCACCACGTCGAACTCGAGGATCCCGATCGTCCCGACGCCGGCGGCGGCCAGGTACATCAGGGCCGGGCTGCCCAGGCCCCCCGCGCCCACGCACAGCACGCGGGCGTTCTTCAGCCGCTTCTGGCCCGGCATGCCGACGTCGGGGATGATCAGGTGCCGGCTGTAGCGCCGGACCTCCTCGACGGTCAGCTTCTCGGCCGGGTCGACGACGGGTGGCAACGACATCGTGATGCTCCTGTTCTCAGCCGCCGGCGACGGCCGGGATCACGGACACCGAGGTGCCGGCGGGGGTGGGGGTCTGCAGGCCGTCCAGGAAGCGGGCGTCCTCGTCGTTGACGTACACGTTGACGAAGCGACGCAGGCGGCCCTGGTCGTCCAGGATGCGCGCGCCGATGCCGGGAGCCTGGGCGTCCAGCGCCGCGAGCACACCGGAGAGGGTGTCGGTCGCGGGCGTGACGCTGAGCTCGGCCGCGCCGTCGGCGTAGCTGCGCAGGATGGTGGGGATCCGGACGGTGATGCTCATGCGTGGGGTCCTTCTGTGGGTGCGGGGTGGTGCAGAGCCGCGACGGCGTCGCCGACGCGGGGCCTGATGGTTGCGGTCACGGACACGTGGTCGCTGACGGCGTCGAGGGTCTTCAGTCCGTCGCCGGTGTTGAGCACGACCGTCTCCGCGGTCGGGTCGAGCTGGCCGGACGCGACCAGCCGGCGCAGCGTCGCGACGGTCACTCCGCCGGCGGTCTCGGCGAAGATCCCCTCCGTGCGGGCCAGCAGCGTGATCCCCTCGACGATCTCCTGCTCGCTCACCGCCCCGATGGCACCCTGGGTGCGCCGGGCCACGTCGAGGGCGTACAGCCCGTCCGCCGGGTTGCCGATGGCAAGCGACTTGGCGATGGTGCGCGGGCGGACCGGCCGCACGACCTCCCACCCGGCCTCGAACGCCTGGGCGACCGGTGAGCAGCCCTGCGCCTGCGCGCCGAAGATCCGGTACGGGGTGTCCTCGACCAGGCCCAGCCGGATGAGCTCGCGGAACCCCTTGTCGACCTTGGTGAGCAGCGCTCCCGAGGCCACGGGGATCACCACCTGCTGGGGCAGCCGCCACCCCAGCTGCTCGGCCAGCTCGTATCCCAGCGTCTTGGAGCCCTCCGCGTAGTACGGGCGCAGGTTGACGTTGACGAACCCCCAGTCAGCGGTGACCGCCTCGCCGATGAGCTCGCTGCACAGGCGGTTGACGTCGTCGTAGGTGCCCTCGATCGCCAGCAGCGTCCCACCGTAGGTCGCGGTGGTGACCGTCTTGCCGGCCTCGAGGTCCGACGGGATCAGCACGACAGACGGCTGGCCCGCGCGTGCCGCAGCCGCCGCCACGGCGTTGGCCAGGTTGCCGGTGGAGGCGCAGGCGAGCGTGGACAGGCCCAGGCGGCGCGCGGCGGACTGGGCGACCGCCACGACCCGGTCCTTGAAGGAGTGGGTCGGGTTGCCGCTGTCGTCCTTCACCCACAGCGGTCCGGTGACGCCGACCGCGGCAGCCAGGTTCCGCGCGGCGACGAGCTTCGTGAAGCCGGGGGCGAGGTTGGCCTCGTCGGCCGCCCAGGGGGCGACGGGCAGCAGGGGTGCGTAGCGCCAGATCGAGGCCGGCCCGGACTCGATGCGGGCGCGGGTGATGCCCTCGAAGCGGTAGGAGACCTCCAGGGGCCCGAAGCACTCGACGCACGAGTACGCCGCCCCGAGCGGGTAGGTCGCGCCGCACTCACGGCAGGACAGCGACGTCGCGGCCCCGAAGGCGTGCGGGTCCGAGGTGGGGGCGCTGCGTCCGGAGACGCTGACAGCAGTCATGTGCGGGGCCTTCCTCTCATCTTCCCGGTGATGACACGCGGACGGACTTGGCACCGTGTCCCGCCGGCCCCGCGCGATGCGGATCAGGACGGAACGGTTGCCGGGGTTTCAACGGGCCGTATCCCTCTACCCCTCTGGATGAGCGATGTTCAGTTGTTGCCGGCAGTGTAAGGGCAGCCTGCGCTGATCTCCAAGGGTGGACTCGCCAGGACCTGGCGCGGCCGAGCGTGCCGGTGCTGCCAAGCCGCGGGGACCCGACCGGCAGCGGGCCCGACCAGACAGCTCAGAACGTGACGGGCGGCAGGCCCGACTCGGCCAGCAGGCGCGCGCCGACGGGCTGGTAGCCGGCCACCGCCTGCAGGGTGCCCTCGTCGTCGAGCCGGACCGGGATCGGGTCGAGGATGTCGAAGGAGTTGATGCCGCGTGGCTCCAGGCACAGGAAGCCGACGAGCACCCACTGGCCGGTGCGGTCCTGCACCAGCGGGGCGGCGAACAGGTCCGGCTCGGCGCGGAACGGTCGCGCCCGACTGATGTCCCACGGACCGACGAGGCTGTCCCCGGGCACCGACCACATGCAGTGGTCGCCGAACCGGTCCTTGGTCTCGCGGGTCTGCTCCTGGGGGTGGCAGGTGTAGACCAGCGTGGGCCGGCCGTCGATCAGCCGGCTCTGGGCGACCTCGATCTGGCCGAACCCGGCCGGCACCGACAGCGGCGGCTGCAGCTCCCACGACACCAGGTCGGCACTGCGGGCATGGCCGATGACCCCGTCGTTCGGCCGGGGCGCGCCCTTCTCGCGCGCGCAGATGAACATGTGCCAGCCGTCGCCGTCGGGGTCGCGGAACACGAACGGGTCGCGCCACGTCTCGCTGACGAAGGGCTCCTCGGCTACCCCGAGGGTCATGTACCAGGTGGGGTCGGCGACCAGGATCGGCTCGTCGCTGGTCCGGCGCCAGGTGTGCAGGTCCTCGGAGACGGCCATTCCCAGGCGCTGGTCCTTGACCGTGCGACCCCGGCTGTTCACCGCGGTGTAGAACATCCGCCACAGGCCGTCGTCGCCCTGCACCGTGCACCCGGTCCACAGCGCCAGGTCGTCCCAGGTGCCGGGCTCGCCGGGCCCCAGCGCCACCCCGTGGTAGGTCCAGTTGACCAGGTCCGTCGAGGTGGCGTGCCCGATCCGGGCCGCGGTGTGGCGCAGGTGCGGCCCACCGAGCGACTTCGGAGCCTGCAGGACGAACAGGTGGTAGACCTCGCCGTCGTCGGCGATCCAGCTGTCCCAGAGCCAGTAGTCCTGGAGCGCGAGCATGGGCGTCCCTTCTGGGGTGGGTCGCGCTGAGCATGCCAGCGCGGGGGCCCCTGACGCGCGGCACAGGCCGACACGGTCGTCGGGCGGGCCGGGCGGCTGCGCGTGCTCGCTTACACTCGAGGCAGCCGCAGCACAGCCGGGAGGACCAGGGTGAGCAACGACATGACCCTCGACGCGTCGGCGACCGCCCTGTCGGAGCAGGACCCGACGGGCCTGTCCGAGCGTGACCTGGCGATCCTGGAGTTCGAGCGGCAGTGGTGGCGCTACGCCGGGGCCAAGGAGCAGGCCATCCGCGAGCTCTTCGACTGCTCGGCGACCCGCTACTACCAGTTGCTCAACGCCCTCATCGACGACCCGGCCGCGCTGCGCGCCGACCCGATGCTGGTCAAGCGGCTGCGTCGCATGCGCTCGGCCCGCCAGCGTGCCCGCTCCGCCCGGCGGCTGGGCATCGAGCTGTGACGAGGTGATCCCGCAGGCCCGGGACTGGTTCGCGCGCGCCACCTCCGTGGCCGCCGACTGGCCGGCCGACCGGGTCCGCGCCCTCAAGGGGACGACCTCGGTGGCCGTGGTGCTCCCGGCCCTCGACGAGGAGGCCACGGTCGGGGCCATCGTGGCCACGATCGTGCGGGAGCTGGCGTGCGGGCCGACGCCGTTGGTCGATGACGTCGTCGTGCTCGACTCGGGCTCGACCGACGCGACCGCCGAGGTCGCGGCCCGGGCCGGCGCCCGGGTGGTGGCCCGCACCGACGTGCTGGCCGACGTCGCGCCGCTTCCCGGCAAGGGCGAGGCGATGTGGCGGGCGGTGGCGGCCACCGACGCCGACGTGATCGTGTTCGTCGATGCGGACCTGCAGACCTTCGGGTCGCACTACGTCGCCGGCCTGCTGGGACCGCTGCTGGTCGACGATCGCGTGCACCTGGTCAAGGCGCTCTACGAGCGGCCCCTGGTCGCGCACGGGCGCACCGTGCCGGCGGGCGGGGGTCGGGTGACCGAGCTGGTCGCCCGACCGCTGATCAACATCCACTGGCCCCAGCTGGCCGGTGTGGTCCAGCCGCTGGGGGGCGAGGTGGCCCTGCGCCGGGAGCTGGCCGAGGCGCTGGCGTTCCCCACCGGCTACGGCGTCGAGCTGGCGATGCTGGTCGACACGGTCACGCGGGTGGGCCTGGCGGGGCTGGCGCAGGTCGACCTCGGCGTGCGGGTGCACCGCCACCACGACGACGACCGGCTGGCCAGGATGGCCACCGAGATCTGGCAGGTGGCCCTGTCGCGGATCGGCGGGTCCGCGGGCCAGGCACCCACGGACGTCCCCGACCTCGCGGGGGTGCTCCCTGCCGGGTCGGTGGGGGTGGACTGCGCCGACCCCGCACCGGGTGCTGGCGTGAGCGACGGGCTGCTCGACGTGGTGGCCGCTCCCGTGGACCTCGCGCAGTTCCGGCGCGGACCCGACGGCGGCTTCACCGTGGTCAGCTCCCCGGTCACCGCCCAGCAGCGGCCGCCGATCGCGGCGCTGCGGGCTCGCGGGCTGCTCTGATGCTGGCCCGGCACCGGGTGCGCGCCCTGGCCAACTGGGCGAACCTGTCCACCCCGGCCGGGCTGCTGCTGGCCCGGGCCACCGCAGGTCCGGCGCGGCGCGCCGGGCGGGGTGTCTGGCTGGTGCACGGCTACCGCCCAGCCCTGCCGCGGGCCCGTGCGTTCACGGTGGGCAGCGTGGTGCTGGTGCGCGCGCCGCTGCCCCCCGGTCGGGACCCCGTCGGCACGGTGCCTCCCCGGCTGCTGGCCCACGAGGAGCGCCACACGACGCAGTACGCGCTGTGCGGGGGAGTGCTGATGCCGCTGGCCTACGCCGCTGCCGCGGGATGGTCCTGGCTGCGCACCGGGGACCCGGCCCAGGCGAACCCGTTCGAGCACTGGGCGGGCCTGGCCGACGGTGGCTACCGGTCGGCCCCGCGGCCCTGACGTCACCGCGAGCGACGCGCAGGAGGGGGCGGACCCGATGGGCCCGCCCCCTCCTGGGGTGATCGTGGGACGTGGATCAGAAGTCCATGTCCCCGCCGCCCGGCATGGCCGGGGCGGCGCTCTTCGGCTCCGGCTTGTCGGCGATGACAGCCTCGGTCGTCAGGAACAGGGCCGCGATGGAGGCCGCGTTCTGCAGGGCGGACCGGGTGACCTTGGCGGGGTCGATGATGCCGGCCTTGAGCAGGTCGACGTACTCGCCCGTGGCCGCGTTCAGGCCCCAGCCCGGCTCCAGGTGACGCACCTTCTCGACCACGACGCCGCCCTCGAGGCCGGCGTTGACCGCGATCTGCTTGAGCGGGGCCTCGACGGCGACCTTGACGATGTTCGCGCCCGTGGCCTCGTCGCCGACCAGCTCCAGCTTCTCGAAGGCCCGGTCGGTCGCGTGGATCAGCGCCACGCCGCCACCGGCGATGATGCCCTCCTCGACGGCCGCCTTGGCGTTGCGCACCGCGTCCTCGATGCGGTGCTTGCGCTCCTTGAGCTCCACCTCGGTCGCGGCACCGGCCTTGATGACCGCCACGCCGCCGGCCAGCTTGGCCAGGCGCTCCTGCAGCTTCTCACGGTCGTAGTCCGAGTCGGACTTCTCGATCTCGGCGCGGATCTGCGAGACGCGCCCGGCGATCTGGTCGGCGTCGCCGGACCCGTCCACGATGGTCGTCTCGTCCTTGGTGATGACCACCTTGCGGGCCTTGCCCAGCAGGTCGAGCGTGGTGTTCTCCAGCTTGAGGCCGACCTCCTCGGAGATGACCTGGCCACCGGTCAGGATCGCGATGTCCTGCAGCATTGCCTTGCGGCGGTCGCCGAAGCCCGGGGCCTTGACGGCCACGGAGCGGAACGTGCCGCGGATCTTGTTGACCACCAGGGTGGACAGCGCCTCGCCGTCGACGTCCTCGGCGATGATGACCAGCGGCTTGCCCGACTGCATGACCTTCTCGAGGACCGGCAGCAGGTCCTTGACCGCAGAGACCTTCGAGTTGGCGATGAGGATGTAGGCGTCCTCGTAGACGGCCTCCATGCGCTCGGCGTCGGTGACGAAGTAGCCGGAGATGTAGCCCTTGTCGAAGCGCATGCCCTCGGTCAGCTCGAGCTCCAGGCCGAAGGTGTTGGACTCCTCGACCGTGATCACGCCCTCCTTGCCGACCTTGTCCATGGCCTCGGCGATGACCCGGCCGATCTGCTCGTCGGCGGCGGAGATCGACGCGGTGGAGGCGATCTCCTCGGTCGTCTCGACGTCCTTGGCCAGCTCGAGCAGCTGGGCCGCGATCTCCTCGACGGCCTTCTCGATGCCGCGCTTGAGGGCCATCGGGTTGGCGCCGGCGGCCACGTTGCGCAGGCCCTCGCGGACCAGCGCCTGGGCCAGGACGGTGGCGGTGGTGGTGCCGTCGCCCGCGACGTCGTCGGTCTTCTTGGCGACCTCCTTGACCAGCTCAGCGCCGATCTTCTCGTACGGCTCGTCGAGCTCGATCTCCTTGGCGATCGAGACGCCGTCGTTGGTGATGGTGGGGGCGCCCCACTTCTTCTCGAGGACGACGTTGCGTCCACGCGGCCCGAGGGTCACCTTGACCGCGTCGGCCAGGGTGTTCATGCCGCGCTCGAGGGCCCGGCGGGCCTCCTCGTCGAAAGCGATGATCTTCGCCATGTGTCTGTCGGTTCCTTCGCACGTTGTGCTGGGATGCCGGTGCGCCTGCCCGCGACGGACGGACCGACGTGGCGGTTCACGTCACCGCCCCGAGGGTCCTCAGCCGCACCGACCTGTCGGTGCCCCGCGGGGGGCGGTGGTCCCGGGTCCCCGGGCTATCACTCGACCCCTGCGAGTGCTAAGGAGATTATTGGCACTCGGCGCTGGCGAGTGCAAGTGATCGGCGCACCTGCCAGTGCCGCGTCGCCCGAGTGGCACACCGATCGCCGCCCAACCACGCCGGCCCTGATCTACGCTGGTCGTGCATCGCTGCTGCGAGGGAAGGAGCCGGCCGTGACGGACTACGAGCGCTCGGGCCAGCCGTGGAAGGACGACCCTGCGGCCGAGCTGATCGACGCCTACTACCACCACATCTCCGAGGAGCTGGGCACGGAGGGGCCGGAGGAGACCTTCGGCCATCCCGACGAGTCCCGCGTCGGTCACCTCATCGAGGACGACGAGGGCGTCCGCGGTGACGACACCGCCGAGTCGGTCGCGTTCGACTCCCACGACGTGGAGGACCTGGCCGTGGAGGAGCTGGCGATGCACTACGTGCAGGAGGACGACGAGCAGTCCGACGACGACCTCCCCGAGGACCTGCGCGCGGTCCTGGCCGAGGACCGGTGACGTCGGCGCCGTCGGCGCCGGCCATCCGGGCGGCGGTCGCCGCGGATGCCGCGGCGCTGGCGGCGCTCTACCGGCCGTACGTCGAGCTGGGCCGGGCCTCCTTCGAGGAGGTCGCCCCGGACGCCGCCGAGATGGCCCGCCGGGTGCTCGCCGAGCCGCGGCTGCCCTGGCTGGTCGCCGAGCTGGACGGCCAGGTGGTGGGGTACGCCCACGCCTCGCCGCACGGCTCCCGTCCCGCCTACCGGTGGACCTGCGACTGCTCGGTGTACGTCGGTCCCGCGGCCACCGGCCACGGGGTCGGCTCCGCGCTGTACGTCCGGCTGCTGCCGGTGCTGGCCGACCTCGGCTACACCACGGCGATGGCGGCCATCGTGCTGCCCAACGACGCGAGCATCCGGCTGCACACCCGGTTCGGGTTCCACCTGGCCGGCACGTTCCGGCGGGTGGGCTGGAAGCACGGCCAGTGGTGCGACGTCGCCTGGTACCAGCGGGTGCTCGCCGAGGCCGTCGGCTCCCCCCGGGATCCCCGACCCTGGCAGCCCGGCTGAGCCAGCCCGGCTGAGCCAGCCCGGCGTGGGCCACCCTCGTTGCGGGACGCCGCGCAGCGCGCCCCGGTGGGGGACAATCGTCGGATGACCGACGGCCCCCTCATCGTCCAGAGCGACAAGACCCTCCTGCTCGAGGTGGGCCACCCGGCGGCTGAGGAGGCGCGCCGGGACATCGCGGCGTTCGCCGAGCTGGAGCGGGCCCCCGAGCACATCCACACCTACCGGATCACCCCGCTGGGCCTGTGGAACGCCCGCGCCGCCGGCCATGACGCCGAGGGGGTCGTCGACGCGCTGCTCCGGCACTCCCGGTTCCCGGTGCCGCACGCGCTGCTCGTCGACGTGGCCGAGACGATGGACCGCTACGGCCGGCTGCGCCTGCTCAAGCACCCCACGCACGGCCTGGTCCTGGAGGCCAGCGACCGGGCGGTGCTGGCCGAGGTGCTGCGCAGCCGGAAGGTGGCGCCGATGCTGGGGGTCCACATCGACGCCGACACCGTGGCGGTGCACCCCAGCGAACGAGGTGCGCTCAAGCAGGTCCTGCTGCGCCTGGGCTGGCCCGCCGAGGACCTCGCCGGCTACGTCGACGGTGAGGCCCACCCGATCGACCTGGTCGAGTCCGGGTGGTCGCTGCGCGACTACCAGCGGCAGGCGGCTGAGGGGTTCTGGCACGGCGGGTCCGGCGTGGTCGTCCTGCCCTGCGGGGCGGGCAAGACCCTGGTGGGCGCCGCGGCGATGGCGCTGGCCCGCAGCACCACGCTGATCCTGGTCACCAACACGGTGGCGGCCCGGCAGTGGCGCGACGAGCTGCTGCGGCGCACGTCGTTGACCGAGGACGAGATCGGGGAGTACTCGGGCTCACGCAAGGAGGTGCGCCCGGTGACCATCGCGACCTACCAGGTGCTGACCACCAAGCGGAAGGGGACCTACGCCCACATCGACCTGCTCGACGCCCGCGACTGGGGGCTGATCCTCTACGACGAGGTCCACCTGCTGCCCGCCCCGGTATTCCGGTTCACCGCGGACATCCAGGCCCGCCGCCGGCTGGGCCTGACCGCCACCCTCGTGCGCGAGGACGGTCGGGAGGGGGACGTGTTCTCGCTGATCGGGCCCAAGCGCTACGACGCCCCCTGGCGTGAGATCGAGGCGCAGGGCTGGATCGCGCCGGCCGACTGCGTGGAGGTGCGGGTCACCCTGCCCGATGCCGCCCGCATGGCCTATGCCATGGCAGAACCGGACGAGCGCTACCGGCTGGCCGCCACGGCGGCCCAGAAGCGGGGGATCGTCGCGAGCCTCGTGGCCCGCCACCCGGACGAGCAGGTGCTGGTCATCGGCCAGTACCTGGACCAGCTGCACGAGCTGGCCGACATGCTGGCGGTCCCGGTGGTCACCGGCGAGACCCCGATCCGGGAGCGGCAGTCCCTGTTCGACCAGTTCCGCACCGGTGAGGTGAGCACGCTGGTCGTGTCCAAGGTGGCCAACTTCTCGCTGGACCTGCCCGAGGCGTCGGTGGCCATCCAGGTGTCGGGGTCCTTCGGCTCCCGGCAGGAGGAGGCCCAACGGCTGGGACGGATCCTGCGGCCGAAGTCCGACGGGCGCGGGGCCCGGTTCTACACCGTCGTGACGCGCGACACCGTGGACGCCGACTTCGCGGCCCACCGGCAGCGGTTCCTGGCCGAGCAGGGCTACGCGTACCGGATCGTGGACGCCGACGACGTGCTGCGCGGGCTTGCCGACTAGGGGCTCAGCCCGGCTGGACCCCGGTGACGCGGGCCAGGGCGAACGACTGGACCTGCTCGGAGCGCAGGTCCAGTGCCGTCAGGTAGCCGCCGGCGATCCGCAGCGGCTCCACCCGGCGGTCACCGGCCACCCCGGTGGGGTCCGCGTACCCGATCCACACGGGGGACTGCGTGGCGATGGCCGCGCGCAGGGCCGCGACCACCTCGGCCGGCCCGGTCAGCGGCACCGGATGCGCCCCGCCAGGGCTCGCCCCGCTCGATCCTGAACCGGGCGGTCGCGACGCGGGCGGGCTGCCACGGTCGGTCGCCCTCATGGCCCGGACGGCGGCAGCGGCCAGCGCGGCGGACACCTGCGGCGCCGCCGGCTCCGCGGACCGGGACCGGACCCGCCGTGGGCCCTCGTGCGCTGCGGCCATGCCGCCCTCCGGCTGCGGGGCGTGGCCCAGCCGGTGCAGGCGCTCGAGCACGTCCTCGGCCGGCAGGGCGCTGACCAGCACCGTGTCCGAGATCGCGACCAGCCCGAGGGAGGTGGCTGCCGGGTCGGCCACGATCGCGGCCAGCACCACCGGGTCGTCGCAGCGCAGGTAGGTCGACACGGCCCCGATCCGCAGCGTTGCCTGCTGGCGGCCGAGGTCGTCGATCAGGTAGGCCAGCGGCTGGGGCACGGTGCCGCGCCGGGCCAGCTCCGCCTGGAGCGCCGCGGGGGTCCAGCCGGCGGCCAGGGCCCGGCGGATCCGGTCGGGGGAGAACCGGTACACGCTGGCTGCCCCGCGTGACTCGGTGTCGGCCACCACCCGCATGAACGTGGCCAGCGCCGGGGAGGGCAGGCCCGGCACCACGGCGGTCAGGTCGCCCTGCAGCACCAGGGCGTCGACCTGCGGGGGCAGGGTCGCGGCCAGCGCCTCCTCGGCGGCCGGCCGGTCGTCGGCCAGCAGCGCGTGCCCCGCGCGGGTCAGGGTCCCGGCGACGAGGACCCCCAGGGCGCGCAGCTCACGCAGGATGCCGCGGACCTGCTCGCCTCGCGTCGGCTCGGCCCGTCGGGGCGCCCACCAGGCCACGGCCGCGACCACCTCGTCGTCCTGCCAGGCCCCGGGCGAGCCGGCCAGGGTGGCCAGCACCAGCCGTCGCAGCGCCGGCAGGTGGCTGGCAGCAAGGCCGGTGGCGGTGGGCCGTCCGGCGGGGCCGGCCACCGCCCGGGGCATGTCGCGCCATGCCAGCAGGAGGTCGGCGTGCCGGTGCGCCGGTGGCGCGGCCAGCCACGAGTCGAACGCCGTCGTGGGCAGGACCGCCGCGGACTCGTGGGTGTCGGGTGCGAGCAGGCCGGCAGCCAGGGCGACCTCGACGACCAGCGCCAGCAGCGCCTCCGACGTGCCCGTCGCCCGGGCGGCGGCGGTCAGGTCCCGCTGGGCGATGCCTCCGGTGCGCAGCCGGGTGGGGGGACGCTCCCCCCACAGCAGCCCTACCTCGGCGGCGGCGTGCAGGACCTCCAGGGCCGCCCCGGCGGCACCGGCCTCCACGCGTGTGGGGTCCGGGGCGGGCGCGACCGGTGCCGGTGGGTCCAGCTGGGGCACGGCCAGCGGTTGGGGGGTTGTCCCGGCCGCTGCCGCCCGCAGCAGGGCGACGACCTCGCCGGGCAGCACGGCCCGGTCGGAGCCGAGCGGAAGCAGCAGGTGATGGGCGAACAGCCAGTCGACCGGGCTGCGGGTGGGGTCAGGCTGGCGCCGGGCGTTGCCGACCGTCCCGACGACCGGTCCGGGCAGCAGGAGGTCCACGGCCCCCTGGACCCCCGGTGGGGCGCCCGCCAGCAACTGCACCAGGCTTGCCGGGTCCCGGGCGTAGCCGGCGACCACGGGATCCAGCGCGGCGACCATCGGCCCGCGGTCGGGCGGGACGACCTGGTCCCGGCAAGCGCCGACGAGGTGCAGCGCCCGGTCGGAGCCCCACAGCAGCGCCCTCTCCCGCAACCGCGTGACAGCACGCCGGGCATGGGTGCGCAGGGTGAGGCTGGACCCGGGCTGGGCCACCCGTCGGGCCAGGTCCCCCGCGGACGACGAGTCGGGGCCCAGGGCGGCGGCCAGCACGACGTGCAGCTCCACGAGGTCCAGGTCGAGCAGGGCGGCGGCCACGCTCGGGGCGGACCCCGCGCGCTGCGCCAGCGTCGCGACGTCCGCGGGGACGGGGTGGATCAGGTCGGGCCGGGCGCGGACCAGGGCGGCGAGCTCGTCGTCGCTGCGGGTGCGCAGGTCCTCGGCGAGGCTGCGGGGGGCCGGCACGGATCAGTCGGCGACGGGAACGGGGAGCGGGCGGGCGGCGACCTGCGCACGGGCCCGGGCGCGGCCGTTGCGCACGAGCCCGACCAGGACCACGGCGAACCCGACGCCGGTGAGCATCGACAGCCCCCACAGGGCGCTGGGCAGCTCCAGCGCGGTCACCAGGGGCAGCAGCGCGAGCAGGGCGAACCCCATCCCGACCAGCGTGAGCACGACACCGACGCGGATCATCCGGTCGCCCGGGGCCGCGCCGTCAGGCATCGAGGTCGTTGGCCACCGCCCGCAGCACGGCGGCCACCTTCTGCGCCTTGGCGTCGGCGGGGTAGCGACCCTTGCGCAGGTCGTTGCCCACGTCGTCGAGCAGCTTGATCAGGGTCTCGACGATGATCGACATCTCGTCTGCCGGCTTGCGCTTGGCCTTCACGACCGACGGGGCCGGATCCAGGACCTTCAACGACAGGGCCGTCTTGCCCTTCTTGCCGTCGACCACACCGAACTCGACCCGCGTCCCGCCCTTGAGCGTGGTGAGCCCAGCGGGCAGCGACTTGCCGTGGACGAAGACATCCTCGCCCTCGTCGGAGGTGAGGAAGCCGAAGCCCTTCTCCGCGTCGTACCACTTGACCTTGCCGGTGGGCACCGTGAACTCCTGACGATCGGCTACTGCAAAGGACAAGGGTAACCTGCGCCCCTCGTCGTGGCAGAATTCCGCGACTCATCGGGGCATCCGGCTCGGGCCGCCCCTCGCCCCAGCGGGCGCTGCGCCCTGGCTCCAGCTGGCTCAGCCCGGGCGGATCCGGCTCAGCTCGGCACGAGCTGGAAGAACCAGAACCCCCGGGACCCCGACCCGCCGGCGTTCTGGGCGACGACCTGGAGGGTGTACCCGTTCTCCTGCGTGGCCCCGGAGTCCGGGAACGTGAAGCGGTAGTACGTGTCCGTGAGGGCCGTGGCCAGCGTGGTGCCGCCCACCGACACGCTCCATCCGGTCTCCGCGACCTTCGGATCGACGGAGATGCCGACCACGTCGCCCGGCGCCACCGGCAGCCGGGTGACCCCCTCACCGGCGGAGGCCCGCTCCAGGACGTCCTGGGCGCAGTCGGTGGAGGACAGCGACGCGGCCGGGTCGGACTGCCAGCAGACCGCCTCCACGTGCTCGCTGGTGGTGCCCGACCATGCGGTGACGCCGGGGTTCGGCTTCTCGCAGCCGGCGAGCGCGAACGGGGCGATCGCAGCGGTCAGGAATGCCAGGGACCGGCGGCGGGACATCATGGGGGTAGCCTATTCGCGGGGTGGGAACCAGCCCCACCCCGCCCCGCCGCATCCTGACCGGGAAGACCCATGACCGAGACGACTGCCGTACGCCCGCGCCGCGCCGCGTCCCTGGACCCCCTGTGCCGCGATGCCGTGGACCTGGCCCGCGGCGCCATCCTCCAGATCGCGCCGGCCGATCACGTCGGCGACCACCTGGGCACGTCGGCGGAGGACGAGCGCCTCGTCACGCACCGGTTCGCCTGCACCGCTGCGGGCTACCGCGGCTGGCACTGGGCGGTCACGGTCGCGCGGGCGGCTCGGGCCAAGGTGGCCACGGTCGACGAGGTCGTGCTGCTTCCCGGCCCCGAGTCGCTGGTGGCTCCGGCGTGGGTGCCGTGGAGCGAGCGGGTGGCACCGGGCGACCTCGGTGTCGGCGACGTGCTGCCCACCTCCGACGACGACGAGCGCCTCGCGCCCGGCTGGTCCGCCCTGGACGATCTGGCCGCTGCGGCTGACGACGTCCCGCTGCGCCCGGACGGGTGGGAGCTCGGGCTGGGTCGGCGTCGCGTGCTGTCGGCGTACGGCCGGGATGACGCGACGCATCGCTGGTGGACCGGCGAGACCGGTCCCGAGACCCCCATGGCCCGCTCCGCGCCGGCGCCGTGCTCGACGTGCGGATTCCTGCTGCCCATCGGCGGGCCGACGGGCGCGGCGTTCGGGGTCTGCGCGAACGGGCTGGCCCCTGCCGACGGGCGCGTGGTGTCCCTGGCGTACGGCTGCGGCGCGCACTCCGAGGCGGTCGCGGAACGGGCGAGGGCCTGATCGGTGGACCCGCGCGCCCGGCGGTTCCTCACGTTGGCCGTGCTGCTGGGCCTGGTCGTCGTGACGGCGCTGGCGGCACTGCGATGAGCCTCGAGGGCGAGGTTAGGGTGTGAGCATGTCGAGCCAGCCCCCGGAGATCGAGCCGGTGGCCGACGACGGGGTTCGGATCACCACCCTGGGGACGCTGCTGTGGGCGCTCGCGGGCGTGCTCTGCCTGCTGCTGCGCGACCAGCTGGCCGCGCACGACAACGAGTGGTGGATCGCGACGTGCGCCGTGGGCACCCTGCTGGGGCTGGCAGCCATGACGTACACGCGTCGGCGTGCGGCGGTGTACCGCGCGGCGCAGGGGCGGTCCGCACCGATCCACGGCGGGTCCGACCCGCGGTGATCGCCCGTCGGCTGGGGTCGGCCCTGGCGGCGGCGGTGGTCGTCGGCGTACTCGCCCCGGGCGCTGCGGCGGCCGACGACCGGGTGCTGTGCCGCTTCGATTCCGGCGAGCTCGACGAGGTCAGCGGGATCGCCGCCTCCCAGCAGCACCCGGACATCATCTGGGCCACCAACGACTCCGGGGGCGGTCCGTACCTGTACGCGGTCTCGACCAGCACCTGCCGGGTGCGCGCCACGCTGCGCCTGCTCGACACCCCCGCGCGCGACCACGAGGCGGTGGCGGTGGGCCGCGACGCCGAGGGCCGCGACGTGATCTGGATCGGTGACATCGGCGACAACATCGACGGCTGGCCCTACGCCCGCATCCACAAGGTGAGGGAGCCGGAGGTCCTGCGCGACATGGATGTGCCGGTCACGACCTACCGCTACACCTACCCGGGGGGGCCGCGGGACGCGGAGGCGCTGCTGGCTGCTCCGGACCGCGAGCAGCTGTGGGTCATCTCGAAGTCGGCCGGCGGCGGACGGATGTACGCGCTGCCGTCCCCGATGTCGCCCGCGCTGGAGCCGATGCGCGCCACGGCAGTCGGCTCGGCCCGCGCGCTGGTGACCGACGCTGCCATGGACCCCGACGGCAGCCGGTACGTGGTGCGGGACTACTTCAGCGCCGAGATCTTCGCCGGACAGCCGCCCGGCGCGGCCGAGGTCCGCTTCGGCCTCCCGCTGCAGCCGCAGGGGGAGGCCATCTCGTTCACCTCCGACGGTGCGGCGCTGCTGGTGGCCTCGGAGGGCTCGGGGGAGCTGATCCAGGTGGACATTCCCGGGGAGTCCGGGGGGATAGCCGACGCGCTGCCGCGCATCGCGGGGTTCGACATCAGCCGGTACGCCCGCCCGATCGCCCTGGTCGTCGGGGCGATCGTGGCGCTGGCCGTGGTCGGCCGGGCCCGGCGGCGCCGTCGCCGGCGGCGGTAGCGGCGCCCGGCCGGGCCTGCCGGGCCTGCCGAGGCCCTAGCGGTCCGGGCCCGC
>JBDHZV010000040.1:0-21067 GCA_039812125.1 Candidatus Nanopelagicales bacterium | reverse complement strand
CCCCGGTGGCCTCGGACACGATGCCGACCTCGATCTCCACCCCGAGCGTGTGCCGCGGCGAGCCGGCGAAGGTGATGCCCACGTCCCCTCCCGTCGCCGACCCGGCACGCGCCCCCGGCTGGGGCGCGCCAGCCCGAGCGCCCCGAGCGCCCAGGGCGAGTTCCGGGCGTTCCATCGTGGCACGCCTCCCGGGAGCGCGGGAGTGTCTCGTTCGGGGGACCCGCCCCGCGGGTGCGACGAGGGCACCGCCCGGATGGGCGGTGCCCTCGTCGGTCGATCGCTGGGCTCAGATCGCTGGGCTCAGGGGGTGACGCCGAAGCCGGCCAGCCACGACTGGACCACGGGGATGTCGACCCGCTGGTACCCACCGAGGTAGCGGCAGTTGTCGGTGTAGCCGTAGCTCGTCACGGTGGTGAGGTAGCCGTTGAGGAACGACGGGCCCCCGGAGTCGCCGAAGCAGGTGCCGCCGCCGGCGATCACGTTGGCCGGGTTGCCGTTCATCTGCACGATCTGGTCGGTGAGCTTCTGCCCGTTGGAGGTGGTCATCCGCCGGACCAGCGGGTAGCTCTGCGGGGTCGGCTTCTGGGGACCGGAGTCGGGCTTGCGCACCTCGGTGCCGTACCCGACCAGCGTGAAGTAGGTCTTGGCCAGCGTCGGCGGGGCGTAGGCGTCGAGGTAGCGGCTCGGGGCGATCCGGGCGGGGGTGGCCACGGATGCCGGCACCGGCGACTCGAGGACCACGACGCCGACGTCGTTCCAGTTGCGGGTGTCGGTGAAGTCGGAGTAGTTGGGGTGGGTGTGGGACTGCCCGCCGTAGTACCCCGCTGGGATCGAGGTGTAGCCCTCGTCGGAGGTCCCGTCACCGGGGTCGTCGGTCGCGCGAGGCAGGCCGGACGGCGGCGCCTCGGCGATCTCCGACGCGAAGGTGACCACGGTCGAGCCCACGGTGCCGTCCGTGCAGTGTGCGGCGGTCAGGATGACCGTGGGGGTCACGAGGGTGCCGCTGCACCGGAACCGGGCGTTGGTGTCACCGTCCGGGGAGTAGAACAGCAGCAGGCCGACGTTGGGGTGCCGGTCGCCGTCGCGCTCGCCCCCGGTGATGGCGGTGGCGGGGGGAGCTGTCGCAGCAAGGGCTACGGCTGCGATGCCGATCGTCAGGATTCTCTTCAAGGTGGGCATGGTCCTCCGGATCTTCCTTCGCGTCGAGGTGCGGATGGCCGGACGATCATCCGCGGCGGCCCCCGCCGGGGTCACCGTACCCCGACCCTGCGACAGCCGTCCCGGGAGCCGGGTGATCCGCGCAACAAGGCGTGCGGATCACCCGGTCGTGTGAGGATGGGGGGGTGCTGGACGTGCCCGCCGCGGAGTTCGAGGACCTGGTGGCGGCGGCGCTGGACGCCATCCCGGTCGCGCTGGCCGCGCTGATCTCCAACTGCGTGGTCCTCGTCGAGGACGACGTGCCGCCCGGCTCCCCGCCCCTGCTCGGCATCTACGAGGGCACGCCGCTGACGGAGCGCGGCTCCTGGTACGCGGGTGTCCTTCCCGACCGCATCACCCTGTACCGGTTGCCGCTGCTGCGCGCCTGCCGGACCCGCGACGAGCTCGTCGACGAGGTCGAGGTGACCGTCGTGCACGAGGTCGCCCACCACTTCGGCATCGACGACGACCGCCTGGCGCAGCTGGGCTGGGACTGAGTGCCCGGCGCAGGACCCCCGAGCGCGGTACGTCCGCCCGCTGGACAGCCCTTCCCCGGCGTCGCCGCCACTGGTTAGGGTTCCGCATGCCCCAGTGGACCCCTGCCGTCGACGACTTCGGTCCGCGGCTGGGGAAGGTGGGCGCCGCGCTGGACTCGTGGCTGGCCTCGGATCCGCCGGACGCCTGGGCCACCGGAGTGGACTGGCGCGCCGCGCTGTCCGGGCCGGTGCCGCAGCAGGGCATCGGGGCCGACGCGACGCTGGCGGAGTTCACCTCGCTGCTGCTGCCCCACGGCACCCGGCTGACCTCCCCGGGGTCCTGGGGGTGGATCACGACCGGTCCCACGGTGGTGCCGACCGTGGTCGCCTCGGCGGCGATGGTGGCCTCGCCGCAGCGCCAGACGCTGACCGCGTTCAACCACGTGGAGGAGCTGTCGCTGGAGTGGCTGGCCCAGCTGTGCGGCCTGGGCCCGCACATGCGCGGGGTGTACTCCAGCGGTGGTTCGACGGCCAACCTCATCGCCCTGGGCGGGGCTCGGCAGTGGGCGCTGGAGCAGGCCGGGGTGGACGCCTCCGCGACCGGTCTCGACGGCCGGCGGCTGGCCATCTACACCTCGACGCAGGCCCACCACACCGTCCAGCGGGCGGCGGGCGTGCTGGGCATCGGGCGGGACTGGGTGCGCGCGATCCCCGTCGACTCGGCGCACCGGATGGACCTCGCGGCGCTGCGCCACGTGCTGGCGCGCGACCGCGAGTCCGGGGTGCTCGCCGTCGCGGTGGTCGCCGCCGCGGGCACCACCAACACCGGGGCGGTCGACCCGCTGCGCGGCGCCGGGGAGCTGGCCCGGGAGTTCGGCGCCTGGTTCCACGTCGACGGTGCCTACGGGCTGCCCGGAGTGCTCGACCCGAGGGTCTCCGATCGGTACGCCGGGCTGGAGCTGGCCGACTCGGCGATCACCGACCCCCACAAGTGGCTCGGTGCCCCCGTCGGAGTGGCTGCGACGTTCGTGCGTGACCGGGGCATCCTGCACCGCGCCTTCACCCAGGAGCCCGCCGAGTACCTGGAGGGCGCCTTCGCCAGCGAGGACGTGCAGTCCTCGCTGGACTCCCTGGGCGTGCCGTACTTCGACTTCAGCGTCGAGCTGTCCTCCCCGGCCCGCGGGGTCATGGTCTGGGCGATCCTGCGCGAGCTCGGAGTCGAGGGGCTGCGGGCCCGGGTCGTCGCGGACAACGACTGGGCCCGGCGGGTCGCAGCCCGGGCCCACGCCCACCCGCGCCTGGAGGTGATGGCCGAGCCGGTGCTGTCCATCGCGCCGTTCCGGTACCGCGCAGCGGGCCGCCTGGACTGGGACCGGGTCAACATGCGGATCCTGCGCCGGCTGGTCCGGGAGACCCCGCTGATCGTCAGCTCCACGTTCGTCGACGGCGTGTTCGTGCTGCGGCCCTGCTTCATCAACGCCCGGACCACCCAGGCCGACGTGGACCTGCTGGTGGACACGGTCGTGCGCCTCGGCGACGAGATCGCCGCCCAGGACGGCTGACCCGGACGTCGGGCGTCGGGGTGGCGACCTGCCCCGGGTCGCGCCCCGCGGCGGACCTGTACCGACCTTAGGCTGCATGGAGCAGCCCGCGATAAGACCGCCTCAGACTGGTACAGGAGGGCAGGACCGTGGACCCCCGCGACAACCCCTACACGCCCGGGGCGGGCACCACGCCGCCGGCGCTGGTCGGCCGGGAGGCCGAGCTGGAGCGCTTCGACGTGCTCCTCGAGCGGCTGTGGCGCGGCCGGCCGGCGCAGTCCCAGATCGTCACGGGGCTGCGCGGCGTGGGCAAGACGGTGCTGCTCAACCGGTGCCGGGAGCTGGCCGAGGAGCGGGGCTGGGTCACGGTGGAGGCCGAGGTGGACAGCCAGACACAGCTCGGCCCGCTGATGGCCCGGCTGTGCCGCCGCGCGCTGTACTCCATCGACACCCCGCGCCGCTGGGGCGACCGGGCGCGCCGGGCCGCCGAGGTGCTCAAGTCGTTCACCGTGACGGTCGCCTCCGAGGGTTCGGTCGTGCTCGCCGCGGACATCGAGCCGGCCGCCGGCCGGGCGGACTCCGGGGTCCTGCCCGATGACCTGACCGACCTGTTCCTCGAGCTCGCAGCCGCGGCGCAGGAGCGCCGCACCGGGGTCGTGTTCCTCCTCGACGAGATCCAGTTCCTGTCCCGGCCCGACCTCGAGGCCCTCATCCTGGCGCTGCACAAGTCCGCCCAGCGGGCCCTGCCGGTGGCCCTGGTCGGTGCTGGGCTGCCGCAGATCCCCAAGCTGGCCGGGCAGGCCAAGTCCTACGCCGAGCGGCTGTTCGCGTTCCCGCGGATCGGGATGCTGCCCCCCGAGGCCGCCGCACGGGCGCTCACCGACCCTGCGGCGGCGCTCGGCGTGAGGATGCAGCCGGCCGCCGTCGAGCTGGCCGTGGCCTTCACCGACGGGTACCCGTACTTCCTGCAGGAGCTCGGCAGCGCGGTCTGGGACGTCGCCGACGACGACGTGGTCACCGAGGCCGACATGCGCGCAGCCATCCCGGTCGTCCAGCGGGTCCTGGACGAGGGGTTCTTCTCGGTGCGCATCGAGCGGTGCACCGACCTGGAGGTCGCCTACCTGCGGGCGATGGCCGAGCTCGGGCCCGGGCCGCAGCGCTCCGGGGAGATCGCCACGACCCTGGGCTACGCCCGCTCCGAGGAGCTCGGTCCCACCCGGGCCAACCTGATCAGCAAGGGCCTGATCTTCACCCCGTCCCACGGGCTGGCCGAGTTCACCGTCCCGCAGTTCGACCAGTTCCTGCGCCGGCGGATGCCGTTGGAGCGGCGCACGCCGCGCCGGCAGGCCTGACCCGCTCGGGGATCAGCGAGCCCCGACCACGTCCAGCACGGCGCCGGCCAGCACCTCGGGGGCGTCGTGCTGCACGAAGTGCCCGGCGCCCGGCAGCACCCGGGCCGGCAGGCCCAGGTGGGTGGCCAGTGCGTCGCTGGCCCGGTGGCGCACCGGGGGCGACAGCTCGCCGACGGTCACCAGGACCGGCCCCTGCCCGTCGGACGGGGCGGCGGGCTGGAACCTGCGGAACATCGCCAGGTCGCGGCCGACCGCGTCGGGGTCGGCCGGTGCCATGCCCGGGTCCCATCCGGGGCCGTACAGGGCGCGTCCGAACCCCGGGACGCCGTCACGGGCGTAGCCGGCCACCACGTGGTCGAGCAGGCCCGGCACCCACGAGCCGACGGCGGGCTCGTGCAGCACCGCCCCGGCGAGGCGGACCTCGCCTGCCAGCAGCGCCAGGCCCAGGGTCGCGCCCCCGCTGACCCCGACGACGACCGCGTCGCGGGCCAGTGGGGCCAGGTCGGCCAGCTCCCGGTCCAGGTCCCCGCTGCTCGCGCGCAGCGGGGCCACGACCTCGGCCACCCCCGGCCGGCCGGCCAGCAGGGGGACCAGCCGATCCCACACCGCGGGGGTCGTCGCTGCCCCGTGGACCAGCACCACCCGCGTCGTCATGCACCGGATCGTAGGGCGCCGGCCCCGCGCGGTGGCCCGTCCGAAGCGGGCCACCGTCACGAACCGGGCGATCCGGTCACAAGATCGTTACCGACGGCGCGGTTGCCCGACACAACGGCCGCCTAGCGTCCCGCCCATGGATACCGGGTCGGACACGACGTTGGATACCGGGCTGTATACAGCAGCCGGCGACGCCAGCTCCTGGGCGCTGACGGCCCAGGAGCTGCGGGCGTCCCGGGGCGCCCGGCGTGACCTGGTCCACGACCGGCTGCGACGCATGGTCCTGCTCGGGGTGTTCCCCACGCGGGAGCGGCTGGCCGAGGAGCGTGTCGCCGAGGTGCTCGGCGTGTCCCGCACCCCGGTGCGCGAGGCCCTGGTCCGGCTGCACGCGGAGGGGCTGCTGCGCCGGTACGCCGATGGCGGCTACTTCGTCGCCGAGCCGGACCTGGCGGACCTGCGCGACCTCTACGAGCTGCGGATCGCCCTGGAGCTGCGCGGCCTCACCCGGGCGCTCGAGGGGTTCGGCCGCCACGACGAGGGCGTCCTGGAGCCGCTGCGGGACCGGTGGCGGGCCCTGCGCTCCGACCGCCCGCCGGCCAACCCGACCTTCGTCGAGCTGGACGAGTCGTTCCACATGGCGCTGTGCCGCTCGTCGGGCAACCTGGCCCTGGCCGAGACGCTCGAGACCGTCAACGCGCGCATCCGCCCGGCCCGGATGCACGACTTCTTCACCGAGGACCGGATCGCCCTGACCATCGACCAGCACCTCGGGATCGTCGAGTCCGTGCTGGGTGGCGACATCGAGAAGGCGGTGGGGCGGATGCGCACCCATGTCGGGGAGTCCATGGAGATCGTCGAGCGGCGGGCCGCCCGGGCCATCACGCAGATGATCCTGGGCCGGGGGCGGCGGCGGTGAGCGCCCCCGTGCCCTCCCGGGGCGAGTCGCGGGTCGGTGAGCCTGCCGCCCTGCTGCAGACCCGATCCCTGACCAAGCGGTTCGGCGAGGTCCGCGCCGCGACCGACATCGACCTGACCGTGCTGCCGGGCGAGGTGCACGCCCTCATCGGGGAGAACGGTGCGGGCAAGAGCACGCTGCTGAAGATGATCTACGGGGTGTACCGCCCCGACGAGGGCCGGATGTTCGTCGACAACGTCGCCGTGACCCCGGGCAACCCGGCGGTGGCCCGGGCGCTGGGCATCGGCATGGTCTTCCAGGACCTTCGCCTCGTGCCCGCCCTGACCGTCGCGGAGAACATCGCGCTGGCCCTGCCCGGGGGCGCCCGGCTGCGGCTGGACGACCTGGCCGAGCGGATCGCCGGCGCGGCGGCACGGCACGGCCTGGCCGTCGACCCGCGGGCCCGCGTCCGGCACCTGTCGATCGGCGAGCGGCAGCGCGCCGAGATCCTCAAGGTGCTCATGAGCGGCGCCCGCCTGGTCATCCTCGACGAGCCCACGAGCGTGCTGGCCCCGCAGGAGGTCGAGGCGCTGTTCGAGGTGGTCGCCGCGATGCGCGACCAGGGCCTGGGCGTGGTCATCGTGACCCACAAGCTCGGCGAGGTCCGGGCGATCGCCGACCGGGTGACCGTGCTGCGCGGGGGCCGGGTCATCCTCAACGGCGTCGACCCCGCCGACCACACCGACGCCGAGCTGGTCGAGGCGATGGTCGGCCGGCAGGTGCCCCCGCTGACCGCACAGCGCTCGGCGCCCGGCGGGGCCGCCGCGGTGCTGGAGCTGCGCGGGGTCAGCGCCCTGGGCGACCGTGGGAACGTCGCGCTGCGCGAGGTCGACCTGGACGTGGCACCCGGTGAGATCGTGGGCGTGGCCGGGGTGGCGGGCAGCGGGCAGCGCGAGCTGTGCGAGGTGGCCCTGGGGCTGCGGCGCACCGCCGGTGGCCGGGTCCGCCTCGGCGAGGTCGTCGACGCCGGGCTGACCCCGGCCACCGCGATCGCTGCCGGCGCGGTGGCCATCCCCGAGGACCCCGTGGCCGACTCCGTGGTGCCCGGGCTGACCGTCCTGGAGCACATGGTGCTCGACGGTCGGCCGGCGCCCCGCGCGGGGCTCGGCGTCGACTGGCGGGCGGTGGCCGTGCGGACCGAGCAGCTCGACCAGCGGGTCGGCCTGCACATCGCCGCCCCCGGCCGCCGGCTGGGCTCGCTGTCCGGGGGCAACATCCAGCGCGTCCTGCTCACCCGTGAGCTCGGTCGGGACGCGACCCTCGTGGTGGCCGCCTACCCCAGCCGGGGCCTGGACATCGCCAACACCCGGCGCACCCAGGAGGTCCTCCTGGAGCAGCGGGAGCGCGGGGCGGCGGTGCTGGTGGTCTCCGAGGACCTCGACGAGCTGCTTGCGCTGTCCGACCGGATCGCCGTCATGCACGACGGCCACGTGGTCGGGGTGGTCGACGCGGCCACGGCTGACCGGATGTCGCTGGGTCGGCTGATGCTCGGAGGTGCCGCATGACCGAGGTGACCGTGTCGGACCTGGAGCGCGGCGGCGTGCCCGAGCGCTGGCGCCGCGGCGGGGGCACCGCCGTGCGCTGGATCGTGGCCCTGCTCGGCGGGCTGGTCGTGTTCGGCGCCTTCGTGCTGGCCAACGGCGCCGACCCGTTCGCGGTGTACGGCGACATCTGGTCCTCGACGCTCACCCAGGGCGGGCAGGCCCAGCAGATCCTGGTCCGGGCGGCCCCGTTCGCCCTTGCCGGGCTGGCGGTGGTGATCCCCGCCCGGGCCGGGATGGTCAACGTCGGCGGTGAGGGTCAGCTCATCATGGGCGCCGTGGCCGCGGCCGGCGCGGCCCGGTTCCTCGACGGCGCCCCCGCCGGGCTGATGATGACCGCGATGCTGGTCTCGGCGGTGCTGGCCGGCGCGGCGTGGGCCGGGATCGCCGCCCTGATGCGGGTGGTGGTGAAGGTCAACGAGGCCGTCACCACGCTGCTGCTCAACTACGTCGCCGCCTACTCGATGCTGTTCCTGATCCTCGGGCCCTGGAAGGACCCGAAGGCCCTGGGGCAGTCGACCAGCGTGGCCATCCCGGCGGTGGTCCGGCTGCCGGAGCTGGGCGGCACCGCGGTCAACGTGGGCGTGATCATCGCGGTGGTCGCGGCCGTCGCGGTGTGGTTCGCCCTGACCCGCACCTCCTGGGGGTTCCGGCTCGGTGTGGTCGGGGGCAACCCGGAGGCCGCCCGGCGCAGCGGGATCCCGGTGGTCGCCCTGCTGCTGTCCGCCCTGCTGATCGGCGGGGCACTGGCCGGGCTGGCGGGGTACATCCAGTTCGCCGGCACCGAGTACAAGCTGCGGCCCACGTTCGGGCTGACCATCGGCTACGTGGCGTTCCTGGCCAGCTGGCTGGCCCGGCACCGTCCCCTGCCCCTGCTGCTGGCCTCCCTGGCCCTGGCCGCCATCGCGGTGTCGGGCAACAGCCTGCAGATCGGGTCCGGCCTGCCGGCCGGGACCGTCAACATCCTCATGGGCCTGGTCCTCATCGCCGTGCTGGGGTGGACCGGGCCGCGGAAGGCGACGACATGATCACCGAGCTGCTGACCGGGGCCGTGCGCGGCGGGACCTCCATCATGTACGCCGGGCTCGGGGAGACCGTGTCCGAGCGGGCCGGCGTGATCAACCTGGGGACCGAGGGCTCGATGCTGCTCGGGGCCCTCGGGGGGTACGCCGTGACGGCGCAGACCGGCAGCCCGTGGCTCGGCGTCCTGGGCGGCGCGCTGGCCGGTGCGGCGCTGTCGGCGGTGCACGCGGTCCTGGTGGTCAGCCGCCGGGCCAACCAGTTCGCCAGCGGGCTGACCCTGTACTTCCTGGCCCTGGGACTCACCTCGCTCTACGGCGTGAGCTACGTCAGCCAGCAGATCAACGCCTTCACGCCGGTGGCGATCCCCGTGCTGTCCGACATCCCGGTGCTCGGCCCGGTCCTGTTCGACCACGACCCGCTGGTCTACCTCGGATTCGTGGCCGCGCCGGTGATCTGGTGGGTGCTGTTCCGCACCCGGGTCGGGCTGCTGGTGCGCACCGCGGGGGAGCGCTCCGACGCCCTGGGGATCCACGGCTACAGCGTCACGGCCATCCGCTACGCCGCTGTCGTGACCGGCGGGGCGCTGGCCGGGATCGGCGGAGCGCAGATCTCGATCGCGTACGCCAACAGCTGGTTCGAGGGCATGATCGCCGGGCGCGGGTTCATCGCCGTGGCCCTGGTCATCTTCGCGATGTGGAACCCGCTGACCATCATGGCCGGGGCCTACCTGTTCGGCGCCGCGCTGTCCCTGGCCTCCGTGCTGCAGGCCAGTGGGTACGCCATCAACCAGTTCGCGCTCAACGCGGTGCCCTTCGTGCTCACCCTCGTCGTCCTGGCGGTCCTCGGGCGTCGGACCCTGCAGGCAGCCCCCGACGAGCTGCTCGAGGTCCTGGACAACTCCCGATCCGCCTGACCTGACCCGACCACCACCCACCCGTCCCACGGTCGGGACCGTCCCCCAGGAAGGACTCCTATGCTCCAGCTCCGCCGAGGCCGGATCGCGCTCGCCGCGGTCACGCTCGCCCTGCTCGCTGCATGCAGCCCCGCCAGCTCCTCGGACACCGGCGCGGACGCGTCGGGCTCCCCGGCCGCGGGCGCCCCCGGCGCCGGGGCGACGAAGGTCGGGGTGATCGCCGTCGGTCCCAAGGACGACTTCGGCTACAACCAGGCCGTGTACCAGGGCGTCGAGGCGCTGCGGGCGGCAGACCCGGACCTGGAGGTGCTCGACGCCTACCGGATCCCCGAGGACGACACCGCAGCGACCACGATGGAGAGCATGGTCGCGCAGGGCGCCACCATCCTGTTCGCCACGTCGTACGGGCACCTGGACGCGGCCAAGGAGGTCGCGGCCGCCCACCCGGAGGTCGCGGTCGTGCACCAGGGCGGGCTGGTGGACGACGCGCCGCCGGCGAACCTGGGCACCTACTTCGGCAGCGTGTACGAGCCCGTCTACCTGGCGGGCATCGCCGCGGGCGCGGCCACGAGGACCGGCAAGCTCGGCTACGTCTACGCCATCCCGATCCCGCAGACCCTGGCCAACATCAACGCGTTCACGCTGGGGGCCCAGACGGTGCGCCCGGACGTCGAGGTGATCGCCGTGTCCACCACCAGCTGGTGCGATCCCGCCACGCAGGCCGATCGGGTCGCGTCGCTGCTGTCCAAGGACGTCGACGTGGTCACCCAGCACCAGGACTGCACCAAGACGATCATCGAGGCCACCGAGGCGGCCGGGAAGTACACCGTCGGGTACCACGCCGACGCCTCCTCGCTGGCCCCGAAGGGCTGGCTCACCGGCTCGGAGTGGAACTGGGGCCCGCTGTACTCCGAGATCGTCGCGACCGCCCGCGACGGCGGATTCACCGGCAGCCAGTTCAACGGCAACTACCGGGCCAACATGGCCAGCGGGGAGAACCCGTTCGTGGCCAGCCAGTTCGGTCCCAGCGTGACCGACGAGACCAAGGCCCTGATCGCGGCGGCCAGCGCGAAGCTGGCCGAGGGCGGCAGCCCGTTCACGGGGCCGGTCGTGGCCCAGGACGGCACGGTCAAGGTCGCCGCCGGCGAGACCCCCTCGGTCGAGACCATCGAGCAGATGGACTACTTCGTCGAGGGAGTCACGGGGACCATCTCCTGAGCCCGGCGGTGCCGGCCCGGTCGCCCATCCCGGGCCGGCACCGCCGCCTGACCCCACCCAGACCGACAGGAGGTGACTGACCAGTGCCGACCGTGGCCCGCACGACGCCGTACCCCTGGCCGTTCGACGGCGACCTCACCGGCCCAGCCACTGCCCTGGTGGTCGTGGCCCCGCGCGGGGGCGACCCCGACGGGGCGCCGGTGGCCGCACTGGCCCGGCTCGCCCGGGCGGTGCGCGCCCACGGCGGCCCGGTGATCGTCGCCCGCACCCTGGCTGTCGCCCGGGGCCGCAGGTCGAACGAGGCAGTGCCTGCCGGGCTGGACCCGACCACGGGCGCGCCGGTGCCCTCCGGCACCCCGGTCCCCGGGGAGCCGGAGGGGGTCACCGCGGATGTGGAGGTCCGGGCCGGCGGCATCGACGCCTTCCATGCCAGCGACCTGGACCTCGTCCTGCGCCTGCGGGGCATCCGCCGGCTGCTGGTGGCCGGCACGGGCCTGGAGACCGGCGTGCACTCGACGATGCGCGCCGCCAACGACCGCGGCTACGAGTGCCTGCTCGTCGTGGATGCCTGCGTCGCCCTGGACCCCGCCCTGGTCCCCGCCTGCATCAGCATGGTCGAGATGTCGGGCGGCATCTTCGGTGCCGTCGGGTGGTCCGACGACGTGGTCGCCGCCCTGACGCCCACCACGGACCGGCCCCAGCCCTGACCCCATCCGGCTCCACGTGCCACCCCCAGCCCCGCCCCTGACCGGGCACCGACTGCGAGGAGATCCCCAGATGACAGCCCTGATCGGCCCGACCACCGCGACGGGCCCGGCGTTCGGCCCGGTGGCCGCCGACCCGTACCCCTGGCCGTTCGACGGCGCGTTCGCGCCGGCCACCACCGCGGTGCTCAACATCGACTGGCAGGTGGACTTCTGCGGCCCCGGCGGGTACGTCGACGCCATGGGCTACGACCTGGCCCTGACCCGGGCCGGGCTGGAGCCGACCGCCCGGGTCCTGACGGTGGCGCGGGCGCTGGGCTTCCACGTGATGCACACCCGCGAGGGCCACCGCCCGGACCTGTCCGACCTGCCCGCGAACAAGCTGTGGCGGTCCCGGCGCATCAATGCCGGGATCGGCGATCCGGGGCCCTGCGGGCGGATCCTGACCCGGGGCGAGCCGGGCTGGGAGATCGTCCCCGAGGTCGCGCCACTGCCCGGCGAGGTCGTGATCGACAAGCCGGGCAAGGGCTCGTTCTACGCCACCGACCTGGACCTCGTGCTGCGCACCCGCGGCATCACCCACATCATCCTGACCGGCATCACGACCGACGTCTGCGTGCACACGACCATGCGCGACGCGAACGACCGGGGCTACGAGTGCCTGCTGCTGTCGGACTGCACGGGCGCCACCGACGTCGGCAACTACCGGGCGGCGCTGAAGATGATCACCATGCAGGGCGGGGTGTTCGGCGCGGTCGCCGACTCGTCGGCCCTGCTGGGCTGCCTGGACCAGCCCCGGACCCCCGCGGCGGACGCGTGATCCCCAGCCTGCAGCGGGCCGCCCTGCACCGGGCCTACCGCTCGGGGCAGCTCACCCCTGCCGACGTGGTCGCCGAGGTCCACCGGCGCATCGCCGCGCGTGGCGACGACGGCGTGTGGATCCACACGGTCCCCCGGGAGCAGGCCCTCGGCGCCGCCCGCGCCCTGGCCGAGCGGCACGCCGGCGGCCCGCTGCCCCCGCTGTTCGGGTTGCCCTTCGCGGTGAAGGACAACATCGACGTGGCGTGCCTGCCGACCACCGCCGCGTGCCCGGGGTACGCGCGGGTCGCCGACCGCACCGCCACGGTCGTGCGACGGGCGCTGGACGCCGGGGCGATCCTGGTGGGCAAGACCAACCTGGACCAGTTCGCCACCGGGCTGTCCGGCACCCGCTCGCCGTACGGGATCGTGCGCAACCCCTACGACCCGTCGGTCATCGCCGGCGGCTCCAGCTCGGGCTCCGCGGTCGCCGTCGCGGCCGGGCTGGTCACCTTCGCGCTGGGAACCGACACCGCCGGGTCCGGACGGGTGCCCGCGGGCCTGACCGGGACGGTCGGCGTCAAGCCCAGCCGGGGCCTGGTGAGCACCCAGGGCATCGTGCCGGCGTGCCGGTCGCTGGACTGCGCCAGCGTGTTCGCGCTCTCGGTCGCCGACGGGGCCGCGGCGCTGGCCTCGATCGCCGGCCCCGACGCCGCCGATCCGTACTCCCGGGCGCTGCCCGTCCCGCCGGCCGATCCCGTCGCGCTGGACCTGGGGTCCCAGCGCATCGGCGTTCCGGCCCGCCTGGACGTCGCCGCGGACTTCTTGGGGGACCGGGACGCCGCCGCGGCGTTCGGGGCGGCGGTCCAGCGGGCCCGCGACCTGGGCGCCCAGGTGGTCGCGGTCGACCTGCGCCCGTTCCTCGACGTCGGTCGGATGCTCTACGACGGGCCATGGCTGGCGGAACGGGCGGCCGGCGTGGGCGGGTTCCTCGCGCAGTCCCCCGACGCGGTCCACCCGGTGGTGCGCGAGGTCCTCTCCGGCGCCGTCTGCGTGACCGGAGTCGACGTGTTCCGCGGCGAGCACGCCCTGGCCGCGGCCCGCCGGTCGCTGGCCACGGTGTGGGCCGGCATCGACGCGCTGCTGGTCCCCACGGTCCCGACCAACCCTCCGGTCGAGGCTCTCCTGGCCGACCCGGTGGCGGGCAATGCGGCGCTGGGCCGGTTCACCACGTTCGCCAACCTGCTCGACCTGGCAGGCGTCGCGGTGCCCTCGGCCGTGGACCCGCGGGGCGTGCCGATCGGGGTGACGCTGCTGGCCCCGGCGGGCCGGGACACCCTCCTGCTGGGGCTGGCGGCGGCCTGGCAGGCCGGCGTGGACCTGCCGGTCAGCACCCGTGGGGACACCGTGGAGCCGGTCGCGCACCGGTCGCCCGCCGACGCGCCCCCGCCGGGTGACGAGGTGCTCCTGGCGGTCGTGGGGGCGCACCTGGAGGGCGAGCCCCTGCACGCCGACCTGCTGCGGCTGGGCGCTCGGATGCACGCCCGCACGCGCACGGCGCCGGACTACCGGCTCTTCGCGCTGCCTCGCGGCGAGCGGATCCCGGAGCGACCCGGGCTGCTCCGGGTCGCGGCCGGCGGCCGCGCGGTCCAGGCCGAGGTGTACCGCCTGCCCCTGGCGTCGTTGGGTCCCCTCGTGGCCGGGATCGCGCCCCCGCTGGGGATCGGCTCGGTCGTCCTGGCCGACGGGTCGCAGGTGCTGGGGTTCCTGTGCGAGCAGGCGGCGACCGCCCAGGTGCCCGACATCACCGAGCACGGGGGCTGGCGGCCCTACCGGGCCAGCCTGGCGGCCAGCTGATCGGGGCCGGCTGATCCGCCTCGGCGGCCGTGGCCGTCGGGGCGGGATCGGGCCGGGTGGCTCGGCTACGCTGCCCGGCGAGGAGGCCCCGTGGATCCTGCGACGACGAGCCTGGTGGTGCTGGCTGCCACCATCGCGATGTTCATCTGGAACCGGCTGCCCGTCGAGGTCGTCGCGATCGGGGCCGGACTCGTGCTGCTGGCCAGCGGCCTGCTCACCGTGCCGGAGACCCTGGCCGGGTTCGGCGACCCGGTGGTCGTGTTCATCGTCGCGCTGTTCGTGGTCAGCGAGGGACTGAGCGCGTCCGGGGTGACCGCCTGGATCGGCCAGCAGCTGGTCGACCGGGCGGGCAGCGGCCGGCGCCGGGTGCTGACCGTCGCCATGCTGCTCACCGCGCTGCTCAGCGCCCTGATCAGCCTCAACGGCGCGATCGCCGCCCTGCTGCCCGTCATGATCGTGCTGTCGGCGCGGACCGGGATCGTGCCCTCCCGGCTGCTCATGCCGGTCGCCTTCGCCGCCAGCGCCGGGGCCCTGCTGGTGCTCACCGGGACCCCGATCAACGTCATCGTCTCCGACGCCGCCGTCGCGGCCGGCCTGCCGCCCTTCGGGTTCTTCGAGTTCGGCATCGTCGGCGTGCCCCTGGTCCTGGGCACCATCGTGATCGCCGTGCTGCTCGGCGACCGGCTGCTGCCGCAGCGGCCCTCGACGGTGCCGTCCACCGACTTCAGCGGGTACGCCCGCGAGCTGGTGTCGCGCTACGCGCTGGCCGAGGACACGTTCCGGCTGCGGGTGCGCAGCGCGTCGGAGCTGGTCGACGCCCCGCTGGCCGATCTGACCCTGCCCGGGGACCTGCGGGTGCTCTCGGTGCGGGACTCCCGGGGACTGCTGCGCCCCACCGACGGCGCCCTGCGTGCCGACGACCAGCTCATCGTGCGCGGCGACGCGGAGGCGGTCTGCCAGCTGATGCTCGACGGCCACCTGGCGCTGGGGTCGGAGTCCGCCGACCACCTGGCCGACTCGCTGGTGGGCTACGAGCTCGGCGTCGCCGAGGTGATCGTGCCGCCGCGGTCCCGGCTGGTGGGCGAGCGGGTGCACCCGGGACTGGTGCGCCGGGGCGACCAGGTGGTCCTCGCGGTCAGCCGGATGGGCCAGGACCGGCCCGGGGAGACCGTCCTGATGGCCGGGGACAGCCTGCTGATCCAGGGGACCTGGGACTCCCTGGAGCTGGCCGACGCCCACCCCGACGTGATCGTCGTCGACGCCCCCGATGTGGTGCGCCGCCAGGCCGCCCCGCTGGGCCCGCGCGCGTGGCGCGCCGTCGTGGTCGTCGCCGGGATGGTGGCGCTGCTGTCGTTCGGGGTGGTGCCCGCCGTGGTGGCCGCGCTGCTGGCCGCGCTGGCGATGGTGGTGCTGGGCGTGGTCAGCGTGGACCAGGCCTACCGCGCCATCCCGTGGACCACGGTGGTCCTGGTCGGCGCCCTGATCCCGATGTCGACGGCCATCCAGAAGTCCGGGGCCGCCGAGGTCATCTCCGACGTGCTCGTGGGCGGCGTGGCCGGGGCAGGTCCCTACGCCCTGATGGCCGTGCTGTTCGTGACCGCCGCGGTGCTCGGCCAGTTCGTCAGCAACACTGCGACTGCGCTGATCCTGATCCCGGTCGCGGTGACGGCTGCCCAGCAGGTGGGCATCTCCGCGCAGCCGGTGCTGATGCTCATGGCCGTCGCCTCCGCCGCGTCGTTCCTGACGCCGATCGCGACTCCGGCCAACATGCTGGTGCTGGGTCCGGGCGGGTACCGGTTCGGTGACTACTGGCGGCTCGGGCTGCCGGTGACGATCTGGTTCGGCGTCGTCGGGGTCCTGCTGGTCCCGCTGGTCTGGTCGTTCTGAGGCTCAGCACACCGCTGGCGGCGCAGGCCGGTCGATCCGCCCGATCCCGGCGCAGGTCGACCCGGCCACGTGGTAGCAGTCGACGCACAGCCACAGGTCCGCGATGTCCAGCTCGGCGTCGCGGCCGCACCGGCCGCAGGCGTGGGTCGCGTCGGGGGCCTCGGCACGGCTGGTCATGTCCCCATGGTCGGCCAGCGGGGCGCCGGGGGCAACCGCGTCCGGTCGCGCGCGGGCCTCGGCGGTGGGGGCTACAGTCGCCGGGCATGAGGTACTTCGTGACCGGGGCGACCGGGTTCGTGGGCGGGACGGTCGTCAACCTGCTGCGGGCCCGCGGCGACGAGGTGGTCGCCCTGGTGCGCGACCCCGGGCGGGCCCGTCACCTGGCCGACATCGGGGTGGAGCTGGCCCGCGGCGACGTCGCCGACCGCGCGACGCTGGCGGGCCCGATGGCCGGGGCGGACGGCGTGTTCCACCTCGCTGGCTGGTACAAGCTCGACGACGCCGACCGGGCGGCGGCCTGGAGCACCAACGTGGACGGCACCCGCAACGTCCTGGACGTGATGGGTGAGCTCGGCATCGCCCGGGGCGTGTACACGTCCACGCTGGCGGTCAACTCCGACACCCACGGGGTCGAGGCCGACGAGGACTACCGGTTCGCCGGGACCCACCTGACCACCTACGACCTCACGAAGGCCGAGGCGCACCGCATCGCCTCCTCCCGGGCTGCCGCCGGGCTGCCACTGGTGATCGTCCAGCCCGGCCTGGTGTACGGGCCGGGGGACACCAGCCCGGTGCGCATCCAGCTCCGGCGGTTCCTGGCCGGGCGGCTGCCCGTCGTCCCGAGCGGCACGGCGTACTCCTGGGGCCACGTCGAGGACATCGCCGCGGGGCACGTCACGGCGATGGATCGGGGCCGACCGGGACGTCGCTACATCCTGTGCGGGTCCTCCCACAGCGTGGTCGAGGCCATGCAGGTCGCCGGCCGGGTGGCCGGGCGGCGCCCGCCCCTGGTCGTCCCGCCCGTCCTGCTGCGCCCGGCGATCCCCGTGGCAGGCCTGCTCGCCCGCGTGACGCGGCTGCCCGACGGGTACTCCCCGGACGCGCTGCGCGCCTCGGCGGGCCCGACCTACCTGGGCACCTCCGCGCGTGCCCGCGCCGAGCTGGGGTTCGAGCCGCGGCCGTTCGAGGCAGGCTGGTCGGCCACCGTCGAGCACGAGCTGGCCGAGACGGCCTGACCCGACGCGAGCGCGAGGGGCGCGCTCAGCCCAGCAGGCCCACCAGCGCGACGACCACCAGGACGTCCACCAGGGTGGCCAGCACCATGCCCCGCCGGAAGCTGGCCTTGCGGGTCTTGTGGTGCAGCACCGGCATCGCGATCCACGCGCCGATGGTGCCGGACAGCACGGCTGACCACAGCAGGGTCCGCTCGGGGATCCGGCTGGCCCCGCGCCGGGCTCGCGACTTGTCCACCGCGAACAGGGCGAACGAGGCCAGGTTGGCCACGAGCAGGTACGCAGCGGCAGCGGTCCACCCGGTCCAGCCCATCGTGACGCGCCCCTCCCTGCGGCCCCCGGGGCAGGACCTCGGCGGCAGTGTGTCATGCAGCACGTCCGGTTTGCCGGTCCTGGTGCGCGGGCAACCTACGATCCCGTAACCTACTCTACTGAAGGTTACTAGTGAGTAGTGAGGTTCCGTGATGACGCAGCACGCCCTGGCACCCCAGACTGGCCCCATGGACCAGCCAGCCGTCGGGCACGAGAGCCGCCAGGAGGCGCTCGCCGCCGCCGTGAAGCCCAAGCTGCGCGGCTGGCTGCACTTCGGGGCCGCCCCGCTGGCCCTGGTCCTCGGGCTGATCCTGATGATCCCCACCCCGACGGCGCCGTTGCGGGCCGCCGTGGCGGTCTACGTGCTCACCACCGTCCTGCTGTTCGGCGTCAGCGCCGCCTACCACCTGGGCGCCGGCCGGCCCAAGGTCAACGCGTTCCTGCGCAACCTCGACCACGCCAACATCTACCTGTTCATCGCCGGGTCGTACACCCCCTTCGCGGCGGCACTGCCCTCGCGGGCCATGGGCTGGACGATCCTGGGCCTCGTGTGGGGCATCGCCCTGGTCGGGCTGATCGTGCGCGTCGCGTGGACCCGTGCCCCGCGCTGGCTGGTCACCGCGTCCTACATCGGCCTGGGATGGGTCGCGGTCTTCTTCCTGCCCGCCCTGTACCAGGCCTACGGCCTGGCCACCGTCAGCCTGCTCGCGCTCGGCGGCCTGCTCTACACGGTCGGGGGCGTGGTGTACGCCCGCAAGCGCCCGAACCCCCACCCGGAGTGGTTCGGCTTCCACGAGGTCTTCCACTCCTGCACCATCGCGGCCTACCTGGTGCAGTACGCCGCCGTGGCGCTGGCCGTCCTGGGCTGAGGCGTGCTCCGCGCGGCCGGGCGGTGCTACCGTTGACCCGTCCACGACAGGGGAGCGCGAAGCGCTGAGAGTGCGGGAAGTCCCGCAGACCCTTGAACCTGATCCGGGTAATGCCGGCGAAGGAAGTCGTCGCCCCCCTGGCGTGGCCGTGTCGCACGTCAGGAGGAGACATGTCCCTGTCCACGCAGTCGTCGCGCGCCGGGTGGCGCACCCTCGACATCGTCACGGTCGCCGTCCTGGCGGTCGTGTCCGGTGTCGTCTTCTGGGCCTGGAACCTGTTCTGGAACGCCACCGGGCCCCTGTTCACCTTCTTCCCGCCCGCGCAGGCGCTGCTCTACGGCGTGTGGCTGGTCCCGGGGGTGCTGGGCATGCTGGTCCTGCGCAAGCCCGGGGCCGCCCTGGCCACCGCGTTCCTGGCTGCCGCCGTGTCCTGGCTGCTGGGCGCTTGGTGGGGCCTGTCCGTGCTCTGGTACGGGATCCTGCAGGGGCTGGCCCCCGAGCTGGTGTTCGCCGCCGGGCGCTACCGGGCGTTCGGGCCGCGGGTCGCCGTGCTGGCCGGCGCCGCCGCGGGCGTGGTCCCCGGCGTCCTGGACCCGATCTTCTGGTACCCGGAGTGGACCGCCGGATGGAAGCTCGCCTACCTGCTGGCCTGCATCGCCTCGTCCGCGGTCATCGCGGGCCTGGGTTCGCACCTGCTGGCCCGCGCGCTGGGGCGCACCGGTGTCCTCGACCCGTTCCCGTCCGGGCGCGAGCAGGCCACCGTCTGAGCGCACGATGAGGGGCGCACGAGCCGTCGCGGACGGATGGGGCTTCCGGTACCCGGGCCGTGAGGCCTGGGCGCTGCGCGACGTCCACCTGTCCGTGCGGCCCGGGGAGCTCGTCGTGCTGATGGGGGCCTCGGGGTCCGGCAAGAGCACCCTGCTGGCCGGCCTGGCCGGCACCCTGCCCGCGGGGCAGTCCAGTGGGACCCTGGACGTCGCCACCGGGGACGGCGAGCAGCCGGTCCTCGGGCTGGTGCAGCAGGAGCCCGAGGGCAACATCGTGATGGAGGCCGTCGGCGACGACCTGGCGTTCCCGTTGGAGAACCGGGCCGTCCCGGTCGAGCAGATCGGGTCCCGGGTCCACGACGTGCTTGACCGGATCGGCCCGCAGGTGCCCCCGCAGCGGCGCACCGCCCACCTCAGTGGCGGCCAGCAGCAGCTGCTCGCCCTTGCGGCGGCAGCGGTGGCCGGTCCGGACCTGCTGCTGCTCGACGAGCCCACCGCCAACCTCGACCCGGACGCCGCCGAGGCGGTGCTGGCCGCCGTGGACCACGTCCGGGCCCGAACCGGCTGCACGGTGCTCGTCGTCGAGCACCGTGCCACGCCATGGCTGGCGCGGGCGACCCAGGTCCTGCTCGTCGAGGCCGGCACGGTCACCGCGGTCGCGCCGCGCCAGCTCGCGGGGCACCTGGCGCAGCGGCCCGCCCTGGCGGCCCGGGTGTGGCAGGACCGTGCGGTGTCCCTGTCGCTGCCCCCGGCCGCGCCCCCGGGCGAGGTGGTCCTCGAGGCGACCGGGGTGGCGGTTGCGGGCCGGCTGGCCCCGGTCGACCTGGCGGTGCGCCGCGGGGAGGTCGTCGCGCTGACCGGCCCGGCCGGGTCGGGCAAGTCGACGCTGCTGGCCTGCCTGTCCGGACTGCTGGCCCCCACGGGCGGCACCGTGCGGGTCGGCTCGGCCGTCGACCCCTGGACCTGGGACTCCCGGCGGGTCGCGGCCACATTCGGGACGGTGTTCCAGGACCCCGAGCACCAGTTCGTCGCCGGCCGCGTCGACGCCGAGCTGCTGCACGGGCTGGCCCAGGCCGGGGTGGAACCCGGGGAGGCGCGTGCCCGGGCGGCAGCCATGCTCGACCGGCTCGGGCTGTCCCCACTGGCGCACGCGAATCCCCACACGCTGTCCGGCGGGGAGCAGCGTCGGCTCGGGGTGGCCACCGCGCTCGTGCTGGACCCGCGGGTGCTCGTCCTCGACGAGCCCACGTTCGGCCAGGACCCGGCCACCTGGGCCGAGCTGGTGCGCATCATCGCGTCGCACCGCGACGCCGGGGGCACGGTGGTGATGGCCACCCACGACCCGCACGTGGTGGCGTCCCTGGCGGCCCGGCAGGTCGCGCTGGTCCCGGAGGGGGGCATGGGCACGGCGGTCCCCGCACGACGGCTGCCCGCGGTCCGGACCGGTGACGGGCTTCCCGGCCTGCGCCGGCTGGGCGCCCTGGCGCTGGTGGCCACGGCCGGACTGCTCTCGATGGCCGCGATGCTGTCCATGTCGGTCGCGCTCAACCTCGCCCTGGCCGGCTCAGTGCTGCTGGCCGCCGTGCTCGGCGGGCTGCGCGGGCGGGCCCTCGCGGTGCTGGCCCTGCCCGCCGGGCTGGCAGCGGGCAGCGTCGCACTGTCCAACGCCCTGCTCGGGGCCGGCGGCCTGGCCGATCCCGCGTCCTGGCAGGCGGCTGCGCTGCCGGCCAGCCGGGTGCTGGCGGTGGCGCTGCCCGGGCTGGTGGCCGCC
>JBDHZV010000039.1:0-21442 GCA_039812125.1 Candidatus Nanopelagicales bacterium | reverse complement strand
CAGAGACAACCAGGAGGTTGGCTTAGAAGCAGCCACCCTTGAAAGAGTGCGTAATAGCTCACTGGTCAAGTGATTCCGCGCCGACAATGTAGCGGGGCTCAAGCATACCGCCGAAGTTGTGGCATTCGTGCAAGGCCGGCCTCCGGGTCCAGCCGCACGGATGGGTAGGGGAGCGTCGTGTGGCGAGTGAAGCGGCGGGGTGACCCAGTCGTGGACGCCACACGAGTGAGAATGCAGGCATGAGTAGCGAAAGACGGGTGAGAAACCCGTCCGCCGGATGACCAAGGGTTCCAGGGCCAGGCTAATCCGCCCTGGGTAAGTCGGGACCTAAGACGAGGCCGACAGGCGTAGTCGATGGACAACGGGTTGATATTCCCGTACCCGCTTTAACACGCCCATGCTGAACCCACTGATGCTAAGCGCCCGAAGCACGTCGGGTCTTCGGACCTGGGGTGTGGAGCGCGCGAACCGACGTGGTAGTAGGCAAGCGATGGGGTGACACAGGAGGGCAGCTGATCCCGGGCGATGGTAGTCCCGGGCCAAGCGTGTAGGGCGAGGTGTAGGCAAATCCGCACCTCATGAGCCTGAGACGTTACGGGGAGCCGATTAGGCGAAGTCAGTGATCCCATGCTGTCGAGAAAAGCCTCTAGCGAGTGTTATGGCGGCCCGTACCCCAAACCAACACAGGTGGTCAGGTAGAGAATACCAAGGCGATCGAGAGAATCATGGTTAAGGAACTCGGCAAAATACCCCCGTAACTTAGGGAGAAGGGGGACCAAGGCCGGTGACAGGACTTGCTCCTCGAGCTGGCAGTGGTCGCAGAGACCAGGCGGAAGCGACTGTTTACTAAAAACACAGGTCCATGCAAAGTCGCAAGACGACGTATATGGACTGACGCCTGCCCGGTGCTGGAACGTTAAGGGGACCGGTTAGGCCTTCGGGCCGAAGCTGAGAACTTAAGCGCCAGTAAACGGCGGTGGTAACTATAACCATCCTAAGGTAGCGAAATTCCTTGTCGGGTAAGTTCCGACCTGCACGAATGGCGTAACGACTTCCGCGCTGTCTCAACCATGAACTCGGCGAAATTGCACTACGAGTAAAGATGCTCGTTACGCGTGGCAGGACGGAAAGACCCCGGGACCTTTACTATAGCTTGGTATTGGTGGTCGATTCGGTTTGTGTAGGATAGGTGGGAGACTGTGAAGCTCGGACGCCAGTTCGGGTGGAGTCAACGTTGAAATACCACTCTGATCGTATTGGCTGTCTAACCTCGGTCCATGATCTGGATCAGGGACAGTGCCTGGTGGGTAGTTTAACTGGGGCGGTTGCCTCCTAAAATGTAACGGAGGCGCCCAAAGGTTCCCTCAGCCTGGTTGGCAATCAGGTGTCGAGTGTAAGTGCACAAGGGAGCTTGACTGTGAGACCGACGGGTCGAGCAGGGACGAAAGTCGGGACTAGTGATCCGGCACCGGCAGGTGGAAGCGGTGTCGCTCAACGGATAAAAGGTACCCCGGGGATAACAGGCTGATCTTGCCCAAGAGTCCATATCGACGGCATGGTTTGGCACCTCGATGTCGGCTCGTCGCATCCTGGGGCTGGAGTAGGTCCCAAGGGTTGGGCTGTTCGCCCATTAAAGCGGTACGCGAGCTGGGTTTAGAACGTCGTGAGACAGTTCGGTCCCTATCCGCCACGCGCGCAGGAGTCTTGAGGAGGGCTGTCCCTAGTACGAGAGGACCGGGACGGACGAACCTCTGGTGTGCCAGTTGTTCTGCCAAGAGCACGGCTGGTTGGCTACGTTCGGAAGGGATAACCGCTGAAAGCATCTAAGCGGGAAGCTCGCTCCAAGATGAGGACTCCCACAGGGTTGACCTGGTAAGGCCCCCAGCTAGACGACTGGGTTGATAGGCCGGAAGTGGAAGCACGGCAACGTGTGCAGCTGACCGGTACTAATAGGCCGAGGACTTGTCCACTCATTTTTCTTTGTTTGCGTCCACTGTGCGGTTCCCGAGATACGGTCGGGACCATATCTCAATAGAGTTTCGGCGGCCATAGCGAGAGGGAAACGCCCGGTCCCATTCCGAACCCGGAAGCTAAGCCTCTCAGCGCCGATGGTACTGCAAGGGGGACCTTGTGGGAGAGTAGGACGCCGCCGGACATTCTTTCGATAAGGGCCATCCATACGGGTGGCCCTTATCGCTTTTTGGGGCGGTTCGTGGGTATGCGTGCGAGTCGATATTGCTCTGGGCCGGGCATGGATGCCGGTCTGCTGCGATGGGTAGGCTTCGATGGTCGAAGGGGACGAGATGGGTAGCGATGCTGAGGGTCGGGGGACGGGTTCGGGCCGTTCCCGTGACGGTCGTCCTGCGAGTAGTGGCTCAGGCGGCCGCGGGGGCGTCGGTCGTCCCAGCGGTTCAGGCTCCCGCCGTCCCGCTGCGGGCGGGGCGGGCCCTCGCGGCTCGGGTCCCAGTCGGGTCGGGCGGGGGCGTCCGCAGGCGGGTTCGGGGCGCTCGGGTGGCGCTGGGGCAGATCGTGACCAGAGGTCCGACGATCGTGGTCGGGGTCGCGGCTCCGCGAACGGTGGACCGGTGCAGGGGGGTGCTCCCCGGGGGGTGGGGGGTCCGCGCAACGATCCTGGTCCGCGCAGCGGTTCCGGTCCGGGCAGGGGTTCCGGTCCGGGCAATGTGTCCGGTGCGCGCAGCGGCTCCGACTCCCGGGGAGCGACTGGCGGTGGTGTGACGGGTTCCCGGTTCGGCGGACCCGGCAGTGCGGGTCGCGGGTCGAGTTCTCGCGGCGGGGCTGGTGCGGATCGGGGTCGCGGATCCGGGCCTGGGGCCGGATCTGATGGGCGCTCCCCGGGCGGCGGAACCGGGCCTCGGGCGGGCACTCGCGGTGGTCCGGTGGGCCGCGCTGGGACCTCCAGCTCGGCGGAGGGCCGTTCGGGCGTGCGGGGCGGCCGGTCGAACAGCTCGACGGCGGCCGGCCCGGGTTCGTCGGACTCGGTCCGCGGGAGTCGCGGCGTGCGAGGTTCGAGCGGGTCGCAGGCGTCGGGCCAGAAGGACGCCCGCGGTGGTCAGCGTTCCGACCGGGGTCGGTCGGGCCCCGGGGATCGATCCGGGAGTCGAGGCCGGTCCGGGGGTGACACCGGACGCAGCGCTTCGGTCGGTCGCGGGATGCGGACCGGACGGGAGTCCGGCTCGAGTCGCCCAGCGGGGCTTTCCCGTGGCCCGGCTCCGGTCGATCCACCGATCCCGCAGGGGGTCACCGCCGACAGCCTGGATCGGGTTACGGCCAATTCGCTTCGCACGCTGCCGGACGGACTGTCCGAGATCGTGGCGGTTCACCTGGCCGCCGCGGCTGCGGTCATCGCCGACGATCCGGAGCGCGCGCTCGCCCACGCTCGTGCGGCGGCCCGACGCGCTGCGAGGGTCGCCGTCGTTCGGGAAGCGGTGGGTGTCGCCGCCTACGCGGCCGGTGACTATGGGGAGGCGTCGCGTGAGCTGAAGGCGGCGGCGAGGATCTCCGGGTCGTCGGAGTACCTGCCGATGATCGCCGATTGCGAGCGTGGCCTTGGACGCCCGGAGCGCGCCCTCGCCCTGGCCTCCGGCCCGGAGGTGGCGACGCTGGATCGCGAGGCCCGCGTCGAGATGCTGATCGTGGCGGCTGGTGCACGTCGTGACCTCGGCCAGCCTGACGCGGCCGTGCTCGCGCTCCAGGTACCCGCGCTGAACGCGCGCTCCGGCCCTGGGTGGTTGCCGCGTCTGCGGTATGCCTACGCCGACGCCCTCCTCGCGGTCGGGCGCGAGGCGGAGGCCCGAGCATGGTTCGTGCGGGCGGCGCAGGCGGACCCAGAGGGTGCCACCGACGCGCTCGAGCGGGTCGAGGAGATCGACGGGATTGAGTTCGACGAGGTCGACGAGGTGGATCTGGCCGACGCGGTGGATCGTGGAGCCGACGTCGACCAGCTGGATCCGGTGGACACCGACCGCGAGGTCCACGGCGGTGACGTCCACGGCGGTGACGTCCACGGCGGTGACATCGACGGCGGCGGCGGTGAGGTCATGGGCGGGGCGCCGCATGACAGCGGCAGCGACGGGGCCAGCGGGGTTCGGGCTCGATGACGGTGCCCGGCGGTGGTCGCGCGTCCAGCGGACTGCGCGGGACCGTTCAGCCGTTGGCGGCGCTGTTCGACGTGGCACTGCTTGACCTGGACGGGGTGGTGTACGTGGGGCCGCACGCGGTCCCCCATGCAGCCACGTCCCTGGACGGGGCGCGCGCCCAGCACGGGCTGCGTGCCGCGTTCGTGACCAACAACGCCTCCCGTCCGCCGGGCGTGGTCGCCCAGCACCTGCGGGAGCTCGGCATCGCTGCGGCGGACACCGATGTCGTGACCTCCGCGCAGGCCGGCGCCCGGGTCGTCGCTGAGCATCTGCCGCCGGGCGCTCGGGTGCTCGCGGTCGGCGGTCCCGGCGTGGCCGACGCCCTGCGCGCCCGTGGCTTCGAGCCCGTGATCTCGGCCAGCGAAGACCCTGCGGCTGTGCTGCAGGGCTATGGGCCCCAGGTGGGCTGGCGTGAGCTCGCCGAGGCCTGCCTGGCCATCGAGGCCGGTGCGCTGTGGGTGGCCACGAACCTCGACCGGACGATCCCGAGCCCACGAGGTCGGGTACTCGGCAACGGTGCTCTGGTTGCTGCGGTGCAGCACGCGACCGGTGCCACGCCGGTATCGGCGGGCAAGCCGTTGCCCCCGCTGATGGTGGAGTCGGTCGAGCGCAGCCACTCCGCGCGGCCGCTCGTCGTCGGCGACCGCCTCGACACCGACATCGAGGGTGCCAACGCCTGCGACATCCCCAGCCTGCTGGTGCTCACCGGGGTCACCCGTTGGCGCGACGTCCTGGCCGTGCCGCACCGCCTGCGCCCGACGTTCCTCGACCAGGACCTGCGGGGCCTGCTCGTCGCCCAGCCCGAGGTGGTGCTGCGGCGGGAGGGCTCGATCCTGCGGGCATCGTGCCGCTCGGCCCGGGTGTCCGTGCCCCTCCTACCGCAGCCTGGGCAGGGCCGGGCCCGCGACGGTGCCGGGTGGGTCCCCCCGGGCCTGCCGGACGGTCCGGACCTGAACGCCTCAGACCTCGACGCGGTGCGCGCGGTGATCGCCTGCTCCTGGGCCCTGGCCGACGACGAGCCCAGCACAGCAGCACCGGGCGCCGGCCACTGATCCGGGCCCGCCGTCAGTGGGTCGGAGTACCCTTGCGCCATCGGAAAGGGGCCTGCAGTGATCGACATCGCCAGGGACTACGCCTCCATCGCGCTGGGAGCTGCGCAGTCGACCAGCGCCCGGCTGGCATCGGTCGGCCGGTCCGGAGCGGCCGCGCTGACGGCGCTCGGCCGTCGCAGCCCAGGCACCCTTGGGGAGACCCTCGGGGAGGCCACGATCGACCTGCGCGATACCGCCGAGCGCAGCCGGGAACTGATCGCAGCCCTGCTCCAGTCCGAGCTCGACCGATTCGTGTCGATGATCGGGCTGGTCCCTGAGTCGGAGCTGACCGCGCTGCGCCAGCAGGTGCGCCGGCTGGAGCGCCAGCTCGCCGAGGTCCAGGGCGAGTCGAAGTGACCACCGGGGCGCGACCCACCCCCGGGGACCTGCGCCGACCCGCCGGCCCGGTCACGCCGCCGCAGGACGGGGCACCCGATCCCCGGGTCGCCGACGCCCTGTCGCGGCTCGACGAGCTCGAGGGCCTGCCCCTGTCCGACCAGGTCGACGTCTTCACCGATATCCACCGTCGCCTCGCGGCCGTCCTGGCCGATCCGGACAGCCAGGCCTAGCCGATGGCCCGGCGCCGCCTCGACGCCGAGCTGGTCCGTCGGGGGCTGGCTCGTTCCCGTGAGCACGCGCAATCGCTGATCGAGCAGGGCCGGGTGCGGGTGTCCGGTGCCACCGCGGCCAAGGCCGCCTCGCAGGTCGAGGAGGCCGCGCCGGTCGTCGTGATCGAAGCGTCGGACGGACCGGACTATGTCTCCCGTGGCGCGCACAAGCTGCTCGGCGCGCTGGCCTCAGTCGACCCGGACGGCTGCCGGGTCGCCGGGCGGCAGTGCCTCGATGCCGGTGCCTCCACCGGGGGGTTCACCGAGGTCCTGCTGCGACGGGGCGCCGCGCACGTGGTGGCTGTCGACGTCGGGTACGGCCAGCTCGCCTGGCCGCTGCGCACGGATCCCCGGGTCACGGTCATGGACCGAACGAACGTGCGCACCCTGGTGCCGGAGGCCCTGCCGTACGCCCCCGAGCTCGTCGTCGCGGACCTGTCCTTCATCTCGCTGCGCCTCGTGATCCCCGCCCTGGCCGCACTGGTCGCCCCGGGGGCTGATCTGCTGCTGATGGTGAAGCCGCAGTTCGAGGTCGGGCGGGAGGCGCTGGGAGCCGGGGGCGTGGTCCGAGATCCCGGGCAACGGGCCGCCGCGGTGCTGGCGGTCGCCGAGCACGCCTGGACCTGTGGCCTCGGCACGGCGGCCGTCGTGGCCAGCCCATTGCCGGGCCCCAGTGGGAACGTCGAGTACTTTCTCCACCTGCGGGCGGATGCCGGGCGACCGCGGCCCGAGCAGGTGCGGCACGCCGTCCAGGAGGGACCACGATGAGCGAGCGCCGCATCATGATCGTGACCCACACGCGTCGCCCCGAGGCCACCGTCGCCGCCCGTAGCACGGCCCGAGCCCTGATGGAGCGGGGCGTCGTCGTGATGGCACCGTCGGACGAGGCTGCACGCCTCGATGTCCCCGGACTGGTGCCCGTGACACCGGACGTGTCCGGCTCTGCCGCAGCCGGCTGCGAGGTGGTGGTGGTCCTGGGAGGTGACGGCACCGTCCTGCGGGCCGCTGAGCGGGCCCGCGGTGTCGGAGTCCCCCTGGTCGGGGTGAACCTGGGCCACATCGGGTTCCTGGCCGAGCTGGAGAGCGAGGACCTCGCCGAGGTCGTGGATGCCGTCGTGGCGCGGCAGTACCGCGTCGAGGAGCGCATGACGGTCGACGCGCGGATCATGGCCGGTGGCGTGCAGGTCGCGCACACGTGGGCGCTCAACGAGATCTCCATCGAGAAGGGCCCGAAGGACCGGATGCTCGACCTGACCGTCGACGTCGACGGACGGCCGCTGTCCCGGTGGGCCTGCGACGGACTGGTCTGCGCGACCCCCACCGGGTCGACTGCGTACTCCTTCTCGGCCGGGGGACCCGTCGTGTGGCCCGAGGTCGAGGCCCTGCTGGTCGTCCCGCTGAGTGCGCACGCCCTCTTCGCCCGGCCCCTGGTCACCGCACCCACGAGCGCGATCGGCGTCGACATCGTCGCACCGGAGAAGCAGGGCGTGCTGTGGGCGGACGGGCGGCGATCGTTCCCGCTGCCCCGCAACGCCCGCATCGAGGTCCGTCGCCACCCCGAGCCGGTCGCCTTCGCGCGCCTGCGCAGCGCCCCGTTCACCGACCGGCTGGTGGCGAAGTTCGCCCTGCCCATCGACGGGTGGCGGGGCGCGGCCGAGGCCCGCCGGTGATCCAGGAGCTGCGCATCGAGGACCTCGGGGTCATCAGCGCGGCGGTGTGCCCGTTCCATCCCGGATTCACGGCGGTCACCGGGGAGACCGGCGCTGGCAAGACAATGGTGGTCAGCGGTCTGGGCATGCTCACCGGGGGCCGTGCCGACCCCGGCCTGATCCGCTCCGGTCGCCCGCAGGCCAGCGTGGAGGGGTGGTTCGACCTGGGCGCCGACGATCCGGTCGCCGCCGAGGTCCGGGCAGCGGGTGGGACAGTCGACGAGGACGGACTGACCGCTGCACGCATCGTCGCCGCGCGTGGACGCAGCTTCCTCGGGGGGCGTGGCGTCCCCAGCTCCGTGCTGTCCGGGGTCGTGGGGCGACTGCTGGTGATCCACGGCCAGCACGACCAGGTCCATGTCGGCGCCCGCGCCGGGGCCCTGCTGGACTCCTTCGCGGGCCCGCATGCGCTGCACCTCGCGGCGGCGTTCGCGGACGGGCATGCGACGCTGCGGGCGCTCGAGGCCGAGCTGGCGCAGCTGCGGGAGGGGGTCCGGGCGAGGGCCCGCGAGATCGACACCCTCACCCACGCCCTCGAGCAGATCTCGGCGGTGGATCCCCAGCCGGGCGAGGACGCGGCCCTGGCTGCGGAGGCCGAGCGGCTGGCCCACGCCGAGGCGCTGTCGTGGGCCGCGCGCACCGCCAGGGACGCCATCTCGGCCGAGGCCGAGGGTGAGGGCGCGGACGTGATCGCCGCCCTGGCCGCGGCGCGGCGAGCCCTCGAGGGCGAGTCCGGGCACGACCCGGTCCTGGCTGAGCATGCTGCTGCGATCCGTTCGGCCATGATCCAGCTGGCGGAGGTCGCGGCTGACCTGAGCGCCTACGTCGAGGATGTCGAGGCCGATCCGCGCCGACTGGCCGCCGTGCAGGACCGCATCGCCGACCTGGCCCGGTTGACGCGGATGTACGGCGAGGACGTCGAGGCGGTGCTGGCCTGGGCAGCCGCAGCGGCGAGCAGGCTGGCCCAGCTGGCCGGGGCCGACGACCGGATCGAGGGGCTGGCCGAGCAGCGGGCCACGGTGCGGGCGCAGCTCGGGGCCGTGGCTGGCGAGCTGCACGACGTTCGCGTCGAGGCAGCCCAGCGGTTCGCTGCCGAGGTGTCAGAGGAGTTGGCTGCCCTGGCCATGCCCCGCGCGCGGGTCGGGTTCGAGGTGATCGCCCGACCGGACGCCGACGGGTTGGAGGTGCCCGGGCTGGGCGTCGTGGCGCATCGGCCCGGCGGTGTCGACGAGGTCACCCTCGTCCTGGCGGCCAACCCCGGCGCGCCTGCGCGCCCCATCTCCCACGCAGCGTCCGGCGGTGAGCTCTCGCGGGTCATGCTGGCCATCCAGGTCGTGCTGGCTGGAGCCGATCCCGTGCCGACGATGGTGTTCGACGAGGTCGACGCCGGGGTGGGCGGGGCCGCCGCGATCGAGGTCGGTCGCCGGCTGCAGCGACTCAGCGAGAGGACCCAGGTCATCGTGGTCACCCACCTGCCCCAGGTCGCCGCGTTCGCCGACCGCCAACTGGTGGTGACCAAGGACTCCGACGGGTCGGTCACCGCGTCCTCGGTCCGGGAGGTGTCCGGCGACGAACGGGTCCGGGAGCTGTCGCGCATGCTCGCCGGCCTCGCCGAGTCCGCCGCCGCGGGCGAGCATGCCCGTGAGCTGCTCGACATGGCCCGCCGCGACGCGGGCGCGGCTTCGTCAGGAGTACCCCTGCGGGCGCGATAGTCTGGTGGCCCATGGGTACGCCTCAGACGACCAAGCATGTGTTCGTGACCGGAGGCGTCGCCTCCTCGTTGGGCAAGGGCCTCACCGCCTCATCGCTCGGCAGCCTGTTGAAGGCCCGCGGCCTGCGGGTGACGATGCAGAAGCTGGACCCCTACCTCAACGTCGACCCGGGCACCATGAACCCGTTTCAGCACGGGGAGGTCTTCGTCACCGACGACGGCGCCGAGACTGACCTGGACATCGGGCACTACGAGCGGTTCCTCGACACCGACCTGCACGGGTCGGCCAACGTGACCACGGGGCAGGTGTACTCCACGGTCATCGCCAAGGAGCGTCGCGGCGAGTACCTCGGCGACACCGTCCAGGTCATCCCGCACATCACCAACGAGATCAAGGGCCGGATCCGCGCGATGGCCGGGCCCAACGTCGACGTGGTCATCACCGAGGTGGGCGGGACCGTCGGCGACATCGAGAGCCTGCCGTTCCTGGAGTCGGTGCGCCAGATCCGCCACGAGGTGGGTCGGTCCAACACCTTCGTGCTCCACGTGTCGCTGCTGCCGTACATCGGGCCCTCGGGCGAGCTCAAGACCAAGCCGACCCAGCACTCGGTGGCGGCCCTGCGCTCCATCGGCCTGCAGCCCGACGCCCTCGTGCTGCGCGCCGATCGTGAGGTCCCGGAGGGGATCAAGCGCAAGGTCGCGCTCATGTGCGACGTCGACGACGAGGCTGTGGTCGCCGCGGTGGACTCGCCGTCCATCTACGACATCCCCAAGGTGCTGCACAGCGAGGGCCTGGACGCGTACGTGGTCCGCCGGCTCGGCCTGCCGTTCCGCGACGTCGACTGGACCAAGTGGGGCGAGCTGCTGCGTCGCGTCCACGCCCCGATGCACGACGTCACGGTTGCCCTGGTGGGCAAGTACATCGACCTGCCGGACGCCTACCTCTCCGTGACCGAGGCGCTGCGCGCCGGGGGGTTCGCCAACGACGCCCGGGTCCGCATCCGGTGGGTGCCCTCCGACGACTGCGCCACCCCCGAGGGGGCACGCAAGGCTCTCGGCGGCGTGGACGCGATCTGCGTGCCGGGCGGGTTCGGCGTGCGCGGGATCGAGGGCAAGCTCGGAGCCCTGCGCTGGGCCCGAGAGGGCCGCATCCCCGCCCTCGGGCTGTGCCTGGGCCTGCAGTGCATGGTCATCGAGGCCGCCCGTTCCGTGGCCGGGCTGGAGGGGGCCAACTCGCTGGAGTTCGACCCGGAGACCCCGCACCCGGTCGTGGCCACGATGGCCGACCAGGTCGACGTCGTGGCCGGGGACCGGGACATGGGCGGGACGATGCGCCTGGGCCTGTACCCGGCCGCGCTGGCCGAGGGCAGCATCGTGGCCGAGGCCTACGGCACGACCACGGTCGCCGAGCGGCACCGGCACCGGTACGAGGTCAACAACTCCTACCGGGACCGCCTGGCGCAGGCGGGGCTGCAGTTCAGCGGAACCTCGCCGGACGGGCACCTGGTGGAGTTCGTCGAGCTGCCGCGTGACGTGCATCCCTACTACGTGGGCACGCAGGCCCATCCGGAGTTCCGCTCCCGCCCGACCCGGGGGCATCCCCTGTTCATCGGCCTCGTGGCCGCCGCGCTGGCCCGGAAGGCGGGGTCGTGACCGAGTGGGAACTGGTCGACGAGGCGCATGTGTTCCCCGTCGTCGCTGAGCAGCTGCGGTTCACCGGCGCGAAGTGGACCATCTGGTCCGACACCGTCGACATCAACGGTGACGTCGTCGTGCGCGACGTGCTGCGCCACCCCGGGGCCGTCGCTGTGGCCGCCGTCGACGACCAGGGGCGCGTGCTGCTGATCCGGCAGTACCGCCACCCGATGGGCGCCTTCATGTGGGAGATCCCCGCGGGCCTGCTCGACATCGCCGGCGAGGACCCCCTGGAGTGCGCCCGCCGCGAGCTGCTCGAGGAGGCCGGTGTTACCGCCACGCAGTGGCGCCCGCTGCTCTCGCTGGCCCTGAGCCCCGGTGGGACCAGCGAGCGGATCACGGTCTTCCTGGCCCGCGACCTCACGGTGGATCCGCACAGCCGGCCGCACACGGGCGAGGCCGAGGAGCGCGAGCTGCCGCAGAAGTGGGTGCCGATATCCGAAGCGGTTGCCCACTGTCTCGACGGATCCATGAGCAACGCAACGGCTGTAGCATCGATTCTGGCGCTATCGGCCCTCGATCTGTAAGGATTCCGTCACTGAGGGCGGGAGGCTGCCCCCAGGGCGGGCGCGTCGGCCGGGCGCGCCCGGGGCGGCGACGCGGTCAGGAGATGCGCATGAGGGTCGGGATCCCGAGCGAGGTCAAGAACAACGAGTTCCGGGTGGCGATCACCCCGTCCGGCGTCCATGAGCTGCGCCTGCACGGCCACGAGGTCGTCGTGCAGCGCGGCGCCGGGCTCGGGTCATCGATCACCGACGAGGAGTACCAGCGCGCCGGGGCCGTCATCCTGGACACCGCCGAGGAGGTGTGGGCGACTGCGGAGCTGGTCCTGAAGGTCAAGGAGCCGATCGCCCAGGAGTACCCCCTGATGCGTGACGGGCAGACGCTGTTCACCTACCTGCACCTGGCCGCGTCCCGGGAGTGCACCGACGCGCTCATCGCCTCGGGCACCACGGCCATCGCCTACGAGACCGTGGAGCTGGCGGACCGCAGCCTGCCGCTGCTGGCGCCCATGTCCGAGGTGGCCGGGAGACTGGCCCCCCAGGTCGGTGCCCACTCGCTCATGCGCGCCTACGGGGGCCGCGGCACGCTCATGGGAGGGGTCTCCGGGGTCTACGCCGCCAAGGTCGTCGTGCTCGGTGCCGGCGTCGCCGGGATGAACGCCGCCAGCATCGCCCTGGGCATGCAGGCCGAGGTGCTGCTGCTGGACCTCAACATCGCCCGGCTGCGGCAGGCCGACGCCATCTACCACGGTCACATGCAGACGATCGCCTCCAACCTCTACGAGGTCGAGCGGGCCGTCGTCGACGCGGACCTCGTGATCGGTGCGGTGCTGGTGCCCGGTGCCCGCGCTCCGAAGCTGGTCAGCAACGAGCTCGTGTCCCGGATGAAGCCCGGTTCGGTGCTGGTCGACATCGCCATCGACCAGGGCGGCTGCTTCGAGGACTCCCGCCCCACCACCCACGCCGAGCCGACCTATCGGGTGCACGACTCGGTGTTCTACTGCGTGGCGAACATGCCCGGCGCCGTGCCGCACACCTCCACCTACGCCCTGACCAATGTGACCCTGCCGTACGCCGTCGCGTTGGCGGACAAGGGCTGGCAGCGGGCCTGCTCCGAGGACCGTGCCCTCGGGCTCGGCCTGAACGTGCACGACGGCCGGGTGGTCTACCGGGCGGTTGCCGAGGAGTTCGGCCTCGAGCACGTGACGCTGGAGTCGGTGCTGGCGTAGGTGGCCGGGACCAGCGCGCTGGATCGCGCCGCCGAGGCCTACCAGGGCCACCTGGCGGTGGAGCGCGGGCTGGCAGCCAACTCCCTGGCCGCCTATGGCCGGGACCTGCGCCGGTACCGGGCCTTCTGCGCTGCCCGCGGGATCACCTCCGCCGAGCAGGTGACCGAAGCCGACCTGGACGCCTTCCTGTCCTGGCTGCGCAGCGGCAGCCAGGAGCATCCGGCGCTGTCCGCCTCCAGCGCGGCGCGCACGCTGGTGGCGGTGCGGGGCTTCCACCGGTTCGCCCAGCGCGAGGGCCTCGCGCCGACCGACCCCGGGCGCGAGGTGCATCCGCCGCAGGCCGCCCGTCGACTGCCCAAGGCGCTGACGGTCGCCGAGGTGGCGGACATCCTCACGGCGGTCGGCGGGACCGCCAGCGAGCCGCTGGGCCTGCGTGACCGGGCCCTGCTGGAGTTCCTGTATGGGACCGGCGCCCGGATCAGCGAGGCCGTCGGCCTCGACCTGGACGACCTGGATCTGGAAGCGGCCGCCTGCCGGCTCATGGGCAAGGGCGGCAAGGTGCGCATCGTGCCTGTCGGCCGGGCCGCCGCACAGTCGCTGTCGGCCTACCTGGTGCGGGTTCGGCCCGCCCTGGTCCGCGGCGTGCAGCCGGCGGTGTTCCTCAACGCCCGCGGGGGCCGGCTGTCCCGGCAGAGCGCGTGGGCGATCCTGCGTGCCGCAGCCGACCGGGCCGGGGTGACCGCGGAGGTCTCCCCGCACACGCTGCGCCACTCGTTCGCGACCCACCTGCTCGACGGCGGCGCGGACGTGCGCGCGGTGCAGGAGCTGCTCGGCCACGCGTCGGTGACCACGACGCAGGTGTACACGAAGGTCACCGTCGACCACCTGCGCGAGGTGTACGCGCTGGCGCACCCCAGGGCGCGCGGCTGAGGGTGCGCGTACCGGCCCCGGCCCCGCCGTCAACTAGGCTTCCGGCGTAGCAGTCGCAGGAGAGGTGCATCCCATGGCGGACACGGCGCGCAGGGCCAACCCCGGGGTCGGGCCGACCGGCCGGCCGATCCCGGTGCTCGGGACCCCGGGGCCCCGAGCCAGCACGGGCCCGGCGGACGTCATCGCCCTGTGCAACCAGAAGGGTGGCGTCGGGAAGACCACGACCACGATCAACCTCGGTGCCGCCATGGCGGAGTACGGCCGGCGGGTCCTGTTGGTCGACTTCGACCCGCAGGGGGCGCTCGGCGCCGGTGTGGGGATCCACCCGCACACCCTTGAGCGGACCATCTACGACGTCATGATCACCGGGGACACCGCCGTGCAGGACATCATCCGGCCCACCCCGGTGCCGGGCATGGACCTCGTCCCGGCCAACATCGACCTCTCCGGGGCCGAGCTCCTGCTGGTCTCCGAGGTCGGTCGGGAGCAGGCCCTGGCCCGAGCGCTGCGCCCGGTGCGCAACGACTACGACGCCATCCTGATCGACTGCCAGCCCTCGCTGGGCCTGCTCACGGTGAACGCGCTCACCGCTGCGTCGTACGTGATCATCCCCCTGGAGTGCGAGTTCTTCTCGTTGCGCGGGGTCGCCCTGCTCAACGACACGATCAGCAAGATCCAGGAGCGGACGAACCCGGATCTGCAGGTGGCAGGCATCCTGCCGACCATGTTCGACCGCACGATCCACGCGCGCGAGGTGCTCGCCCGGGTGGTCGACGCGTTCGGCGACCAGGTCTTCCACACCGTCATCAGCCGTACGGTGAAATTCCCGGAGACCTCCGTTGCGGGCCTGCCCATCACGAGGTACGCGCCGACGAGTGTCCCGGCGCAGGCCTACCGCCAGTTGGCCCGCGAGGTCCTGGCGCGCATCGACCCCGGCTCGGCCCGCGAGCCCGGTGACGAGCCCGGGCCTGACGGCCCGGAGCAGCTCGCCCTCGGGTGAGCGTGACGGACGCCGAGCCCACCGCCCGGCCGGGCTTCTCGGTGCGGGTGGCGGGGTTCGAGGGCCCCTTCGACCTGCTGCTGGCGCTGATCGCCAAGCACCGCATCGAGGTCACCGAGCTGGCCCTGCACGTGGTCACCGATGACTTCATCGCCCACGTCCGCAGCCAGGACGGGCAGTGGGACCTCGACGAGGCAACGTCCTTCCTGGTGATCGCGGCCACCCTCCTGGACCTGAAGGCAGCCCGGCTGCTGCCCGACGGCAGCGTCGAGGACGAGGAGGATGTGGCGCTGCTCGAGGCCCGGGACCTGCTGTTCGCCCGCCTGCTGCAGTACCGCGCCTTCAAGGAGGTCGCCGGACTGCTGGAGGGCATGATCGAGGCTGCCGCGCGCACGCGGGCCCGGGATGTCGCCCTGGAGCCGTGGCTGTCGGCGCTGCTGCCCGAGGTGCTGCTCGGGCTGGGGCCGCACGAGTTCGCTGCCCTGGCCGAGTCCGCGATGGCCCCTCGCCCACCGGAGCCGGGGGTCTCGGTCGCCCACGTGCACGCCCCGGCCGTCAGCGTTCGCGAGCAGGCCGCCCTCGTCGTGGCCCGCCTGCGCCGCCGCGGACCCGCCAGCTTCCGGGACCTCACAGCGGACGCGGCCTCGACCCTGGTGGTGGTGGGTCGGTTCCTCGCGCTGCTGGAGCTCTACCGTGACGGGCTCGTGGCGTTCGCCCAGCCGGCGGCCCTGGGCGAGCTCATCGTGCGGTGGACCGGTCCGGACGACGACACCGCAGCCGACGAGCAGACCGGGCGCGCGATCGATGACGAGTTCGGCGGACAGCCCGCCATGGAGGAGGAGACGTGAGCGAGCCAACCGCCACGCTGGACATCACCGGCGACCAGCCCACGCTGATCGACGACGCGCTCGGCGCCCCGAGCCTGTCGGCCGCGTGCGAGGCGGTCCTGCTCGTGGCCGACGAGCCGCTGGACCTCATCGGACTGGCGACCATCGTGCGCCGACCCGTCGAGCAGGTCGAGTCGGTCGTGCGCGGGCTCGCCGAGCAGTACGCCCAGGACGGACGGGGCTTCGACCTGCGCGAGGTCGCGGGCGGCTGGCGGTTCTACACGCGGGCAGACTGCGCGGAGGTGGTCAGCCGCTACGCGGTCGACGGCCAGCAGGCCCGGCTCACCCAGGCGGCCCTGGAGACCCTGGCGATCATCGCCTACCGCCAGCCGATCTCCCGGGCCCGGATCAGCGCCGTGCGCGGGGTCACGGTGGACGGGGTGGTGCGCACGCTGATCGCGCGCGGGCTGGTCGTCGAAGCCGGGGTCGAGCCCGGGGGACAGGCCTCGCTGCTGCGCACGACCCCCTACTTCCTGGAACGGCTGGGGATCGCGGACCTGTCGGCCCTGCCGCCGCTGGCAGCTCACGTTCCCACCTACGACGAGCTCGGCGACCTCGGGGACCTGGCATGAGCGCCGGCCAGTCGCAGGGGATCCGCCTGCAGAAGGTGCTGGCCGCCGCAGGGCTGGGCAGCCGCCGGGCCTGCGAGGCCCTCATCGCCCAGGGCCGCGTCGAGGTGGACGGCCGAATCGTCCGCGAGCAGGGCGTGCGCGTCGACCCGCAGACCGCAGTGGTCCGGGTCGACGGCCAGCGGGTGCCGACGGCGGCCGACACGACGGTCGTCGCGGTCAACAAGCCGCGCGGGATGCTCTCGACCATGTCCGACGACCGAGGTCGGCCCTGCTTGGGTGACCTCGTGGCGGATCGCACCGAGCGACTGTTCCACGTGGGTCGCCTGGACGCCGACACCGAGGGACTGATCCTGCTGACCAACGACGGCGAGCTGGCCAATCGGCTGGCCCACCCGTCGTTCGGCGTGGCCAAGACCTACCTCGCGACCCTCGCCGGTCCGCTGCCGCGCACGGTCGGGCGCGAGCTGCTCGCAGGGGTCGAGCTCGAGGACGGACTGGCGCGGGCCGACTCGTTCCGGGTGGTGCAGAGCCTGCCCGGGCAGGTCCTCGTCGAGGTCGTCCTGCACGAGGGCCGCAACCACATCGTCCGTCGCATGCTCGACGCGGTCGGCCACCCGGTCCTGGGCCTGGTGCGCACCCGGGTGGGGCCCATCGTGCTGGGCCAGCAGCGGCCCGGGACGGTCCGGGTGCTCTCGGGTGCCGAGGCCAGGGCGCTGTACACCGAGGTCGGGCTGTAGCCCAGCCCGCCAGCCCACCCGGTGGCGCCGGTAGGGTGTGCCCGGGCGACGACAGGAGGCGAGGATGGCCGTTCGGGCGGTCCGGGGCGCGACGCACCTGCGCGCTGACGATACCGGGGAGATGCGCGAGGCAGTCGTTGAGCTGCTGACCACGATGCTGGAGCGCAACGGGCTGGCGACGCAGGACCTCATCTCGGTGCTGTTCACGGCGACGCCGGATCTGGTCTGCGCGTTCCCGGCGGCCGCGGCGCGGGCACTCGACATCGGCGACGTCCCCCTGATGTGCGCCCAGGAGATCGACGTCACCGGCGCGATGCCGAGGGTGGTCCGGGTGATGGCCCACGTCGAGTGCGACCTGGCGCGTGCGGCTGTCGCGCACGTCTACCTGCGGGGCGCCGAAGCCCTCCGCACGGACCTGGCCCAGTGAGCGCGCTGCCCCAGCCGGTGCTCGTCATGGGCACCGGGCTCATCGGCACGTCCGTCGCCCTGGGCCTGCGCCGCATCGGGATCCCGGTCTGGCTGCGTGACCGTGACCCGGAGGCCCTGGCCGTGGCGGTCGATCGGGGCGCTGGCCTTCGGGCGCCACACGAGGCCCAGCCGGGGCTGGTCGTGGTGGCCGTCCCCCCCGCGGCGACTGCGGGGGCGGTCGGCGACGCCCTGCTGCGCTTCCCTGACGCGGTGGTCACCGACGTCGCCTCGGTGAAGGTGCCCATCCAGCGGGCCCTGCTGGCGGCCGGGGTCCCGATCGGACGCTACGTGGGCGGGCATCCCATGGCCGGTCGTGAGGTCTCCGGGCCGGCCGCGGCCCGGGCCGACCTCATCGACGACCGCCCGTGGGTGATCGCGCCGCACCCGACCGCGGACCCGGCAGCCGTCGACGCGGTGCGCGCCCTGGCCACGGCGGTGCGCGCCGTCCCGGTGGTCATGCCTGCCCCCGACCACGACCGCGCCGTCGCCGTGGTCTCGCACGCCCCGCAGGTGCTGTCCTCGCTGCTGGCCGCGAGGCTGCTGGACACCACGGACGTCACCGCGACCATCGCCGGGCAGGCGATGCGGGACATGACCCGGGTGGCGGCGTCGGACCCTGGGCTGTGGATCGACATCCTGGCCGCCAACGCAGGGCCGGTCGCAGGGGTGCTGGACGCCCTTCGCCAGGACCTGGCCCGGGTGGTCGACGCCCTGGCCAGCATCGACCGGGGCGGGCACGAGGTGGTGGCCGATGCCCTGCGCCGGGGCAACGCGGGCCGGGCCCGGGTGCCGGGCAAGCACGGTGCTCCCGGCGTGCCGACCGCGGTGGTCCCGGTCGTCGTGCCCGATCGTCCCGGCGAGCTGGGCCGGCTGTTCGCCGCCGTGGCCGAGGCGGGGATGTCGGTGGAGGACGTCCGCATCGAGCACGCCCTGGGTCGGCCGACCGGCGTGGTGGAGATGGCCGTGGCCGAGGCATCGGCCCGGCCGTTGGCCGAGGCCCTGCGCACCGGCGGCTGGGACGTGCGGGCCTGACCGCCCCAGCGCCGTCGTCGCCGGGCTGGGGGAGGCTAGGGTGAGCCGTCGTGGAGACCAGCCAGGCAGTTGTCGCGATCGATGGGCCCTCGGGCAGTGGGAAGTCGAGCACGAGCCGGGGGGTGGCCAGATCCCTCGGGCTGGCCTACCTGGACACCGGCGCGATGTACCGCGCGATGGCCTGGTACATGCTCGACCAGGGCATCGACATCTCCGACGACCGGGCCGTCGCGGCAGCGGCCTCCCGCCCGACGCTGATCTCGACCACGGACCCGGACGCCCCCACGATCGCCGTGGACGGGGCTGATGTCAGCGTCGCTATCCGGGGGGGCGAGGTCACCGCAGCGGTGAGCGCGGTCGCTGCAGTCCCCGAGGTGCGCGCGGTACTCCTGGCGCGCCAGCGCCAGCATGTGACCGACTCCCTGGCAGCTGGCCGTGGGATCGTCGTCGAGGGCCGCGACATCGGGACCACCGTGCTGCCCGACGCCACGGCCAAGGTCTTCCTCACGGCCGACGCACAGGCTCGCGCCGCTCGCCGTGCCCTGGAGGACGCCGCGCGGGCCGGAGCCGCTGGGCCGGCGGCCGAGGAGGTGGCGGCCACCGCTGCATCCCTGGCTGCCCGTGACGCGATCGACTCCGGCCGAGCCGCGTCGCCGCTGCGTCGCGCCGATGGGGCCGTCCACGTCGACGGGACATTCATGAGCCTCGACGAGGTCATCGCGACGGTGGTCGGCATCGTCCGGGAGGCCTGCGCCGAGGCGTGACCGGGACCCGGCCCGGGTCCCGGCGCCTCACTCCGGCACGAGGGGCAGCGATGCGCCGGTAGCCTTGCGCCCGTGAGCAGCACCTCAGGTCCGGACCCCGACGCCCCCGACACGTCCAGGTGGGTCACCCTCGAGGACGTCGACCCCGCCGAGGCGGGTGACTGGGACGACGACGGCGAGGCGTTCGACGAGGCAGCCGAGCGCGCCGCGCTGGCCGCTGCCGCCGCGGAGTTCGGCGTCGAGCTGGAGGACGACGACCTCGCCGAGGCCAGCGGCGGGGCGCTGCCGGTCGTGGCCGTGATCGGCCGGCCCAATGTGGGCAAGTCCACGCTGGTCAACCGCATCCTGGGCAGGCGTGAGGCCGTGGTGCAGGACGTCCCCGGGGTCACGCGTGACCGGGTCAGCTACGAGGCGGACTGGTCGGGTCGCCGGTTCGTCCTGCTCGACACCGGCGGCTGGGATCCGGACGCCGAGGGGCTGGCGGCCCGGATCTCGGAGCAGGCGGAGCGGGCGGTGGCCCTGGCCGACGTGGTCGTCCTGGTCGTCGACGCAGTGGTGGGGGCCACCGACTCCGAGGAGGCGGTGGTCCGGGTCCTGCGCCGGTCCGGCAAGCCTGTCGTCCTGGCAGCCAACAAGGTCGACGACTCCCGGGGTGAGGCGGACGCGGCCATGCTGTGGTCGCTCGGGCTCGGCCAGCCCCATCCGGTGTCTGCGCTGCACGGGCGAGGCAGCGGTGACCTGCTCGACGCCATCCTCGAGGTCATGCCGGAGGCGGGCAGCGGTCGGGCCCGGGTCGGCGGTCCCCGCCGGGTCGCCCTGATCGGCAAGCCGAACGTGGGCAAGTCCTCCCTGCTCAACCGCCTCACCGGCCAGGAGCGCGCGGTCGTGTCGGAGGTGGCCGGCACCACGGTGGACCCGGTGGACGAGGTCGTGGTGCTTCGCGACCGCGAGTGGCTGTTCGTCGACACCGCGGGAATCCGCCGTCGGGTCCGGGAGGCCAGCGGGCACGAGTACTACGCGTCATTGCGCACGCACGCAGCGCTCGAGAAGGCCGAGGTCGCTGTCGTCCTGGTCGACGGGGGAGAGCCCATGAGCGAGCAGGACCTGCGTATCACCGCGATGGTCGTCGAGAGCGGCCGGGCGTTGGTGCTGGCGATCAACAAGTGGGATCTCGTCGACGAGGAGCGGCGCACCTACCTGGAGCGCGAGATCGAGCGGGACCTCGCCCCGATCGGCTGGGCGCCGCGGGTCAACGTGTCGGCGCGGACCGGACGGGCCGTGGACAAGCTGGTGCCGGCGCTGGACGCGGCCCTGGCCGGCTGGGAGACGCGGGTACCGACCGCTCGGCTCAACCAGTTCCTCAAGGAGCTCGTGGCGGCGCACCCGCACCCGCTGCGGGGCGGCAAGCAGCCGCGGATCCTCTTCGGGACCCAGGCCACCACGCGGCCCCCGACGTTCGTGCTGTTCACGACCGGGTTCCTGGAGGCGGGGTACCGGCGATTCGTCGAGCGCCGCCTGCGCGAGGAGTTCGGCTTCATCGGCACGCCCATCCGCATCACGCTGCGGATCCGCGAGAAGCGTGGGGCTGCCGTCCGGTAGGTCGCTCAGACGTTCCGGGGCACCGCCCCGGTCATCGTCAGCAGCCGGCACATCACCTTGTGCCCGCCGTCGGCGGTCGGCCCGTACATCAGTGGACAGCCGCCGTCGATGACGGTCACCCCGTTGGCCCGGCCCAGGGCGGTCGCCGCCTCGGACACGCTGCCGCCACCGAAGGAGCGGTGCATCCAGACCTGACGGATGCCCAGGTCGATGGCCTCCTGCATGGTGGCCTCCGCCCGTTCCGGCCGGGTGCCGATGACCACGGCCTCGACCCCCCCGGGGATCGCGGCCAGGCAGGGGTAGGCCGGCCCACCCTCGACCGTGGTGGCATTCGGGTTCACGGCGAACGCGTCGTAGCCCCGTTCGCGCAGCCGCACCAGCACGACGTTGCTGCCATGGCCCTTCGGATTGGCGGAGACCCCGGTCACCGCGATGCGCCGCTTGGACAGGAACTCCAGCGCCGCGTCCTTGGTCCTGGTCATGTGAAGACCCCCTGATGGCCGGCGGATCCAGCCCGGACCACCGTAGCCGAGGGGGGCGCGGCGCCGGCTGGGCCGTTGGTCCTGAGGTGTGTGGGCCCTCGGGTCGGGGCGTGCCGCGCCTCGTTGGCAGGCAGGGGATTTCGGGTGCGGGCTGCGGCTGGGATATCCTTGGCGGGCTCCCGCAGGGGGCATCGGGCTGTAGCGCAGCTTGGTAGCGCACTTGACTGGGGGTCAAGGGGTCGTGGGTTCGAATCCCGCCAGCCCGACC
>JBDHZV010000038.1:0-21551 GCA_039812125.1 Candidatus Nanopelagicales bacterium | reverse complement strand
CCCACCAGTCCCCCCACGTAGACGGTCAGCGACACCAGCCGGGACAGCACGAACGAGCGCAGCCCCTCCCGGCGGTACACGATGGTCATCCCGGTGACCAGGGCGTCGATCACCCGGGAGCCGGCCCAGATCGCGACCACGACGCCGATCAGCCCGAGCGGGCTGCGCCCGGTCAGCAGCGAGTCGAGCAGCGGCGTGAGGAACTGGTCGATCGCCGCCGGGGTGAGCACCTGGTCGGCCAGGTCGATCAGCTGCCCGCGGAAGGTCCCGATGGCGTCGACGCCCAGCGGACCCTGCAGGTGCGACATCCCGGCGACGAGCCCCAGGATCAGCCAGGGCAGCGCGAAGACCCCCCAGAACGAGGCCTCCGCAGCCAACCCCGTGATCCGGGTCTGGTAGGCCACCATGAACGTGTCCCCCAGGGTGCTGCCGGCCAGCCGGGCGCCGGCCACCCGGAACCAGCTCGACACCGGGCCTCCTCACCGGGCCATGGTCGGCCCGAGGGCAGGGTAGCGCCGGTCGCCGGGGCCCCTGAGGAACGGCCGGCGCGCCGCGCTCCTTGATCCGGTGCCCCGGGGGGCACTGGGCTAGGTTGGGTCCGACCTGGAATCCGAGGCGGAGGGTGCGGTGGGATCCCACGACTGCGACGTGCTGATCATCGGGGCGGGACCGGCCGGGCTGTACGCGGCGTACTACGCGGGCTTCCGGGGCTGGTCGACGGTGGTCATGGACGCCCTGCCCGAGCCCGGCGGCCAGATCACCGCCATGTACCCGGAGAAGGAGATCTTCGACGTCGCCGGCTACACGACCGTGCGCGGGCGCATCCTGGTCGAGAACCTGCTGGCCTCGGCCGCGCCCTACCACCCCACCTACCTGCTGGGCGAGCAGGCCCTGCAGCTGACCACCTCCGTCGAGGGACCGGCCGTGGTGACCGGCTCGCGAGGGTCGGTCGTCGCGGCGAAGGCAGTCGTGATCACCGGCGGCATCGGGTCGTTCACCCCCCGGCCGCTTCCCGCCGGTGAGGGGTGGCTGGGTCGGGGTCTGGTCTACTTCGTGCCGCGCCTGGCCGACCATGCCGGACGGGACGTGGTCATCGTCGGCGGCGGGGACTCCGCCTTCGACTGGGCCTACTCGCTGGCACCGATCGCGCGCAGCGTGAGCATCGTGCACCGGCGCGACCAGTTCCGCGCTCACGGCTCGATGGTCGAGCACGTGCGGGAGCTCGGGGTCGGGCTGCACACGTCGAGCGAGGTCGTCGCCCTGCGAGGCGACGAGGCGGGCGTGGCCGAGGTCGAGATCGCGCACAAGGCCACCGGCGAGCACACCGTCCTGCCGGCGCAGACCGTCGTGGCGGCCCTGGGCTTCGTGGCCAACATCGGCCCGGTGGCCGGCTGGGGCCTCGAGGTCGACAAGCGCCACATCCGGGTCGACAGCGCGATGCGCACGAACCTGCCCCGGGTCTTCGCCGCCGGCGACATCGTCACCTACGCTGGTAAGGTTCCCCTCATCTCGGTCGGGTTCGGCGAGGCCGCCCTGGCAGTGAACAACGCAGCACCCGTGGTCGACCCGGGCATGGGGATCTTCCCCGGCCATTCCTCAGGAGGTGCGCAAGAGTGACCAGCCCCCACGGCGACGAGGCGCAGGCGTTCCCCGATGCCTTCGCCGACGTCCTGTCGGCCAACGAGACATTCGCTGCCTCCTTCTCCGACCTGCACCTGGACGCCCGGGCGGCCCGCGGGCTGGCCATCATCACCTGCATGGACTCCCGGATCGATCCGCTGCGGGTGGTCGGGATGCGGGCCGGTGATGCCAAGATCCTGCGCAATGCCGGGGCGCGGGTCACCGACGACGTGCTGCGCACCCTGGTCCTGGCCGCGTACCTGCTGGGCGTCGACCGGGTCCTGGTCATGCCGCACACCCGATGCCGGATGGCCAGCGCCACCGAGGAGGCCATCCACGCCCTGATCGCCGATCAGTTCGGCGTCGACACCCGCAGCATCGAGTTCCGGACGGTGCAGGACCAGCGCCGGGCGCTCGAGACCGACATCCGCAGGATCCGCAGCTTCCCCCTGCTGCCGCCCGGCCTGGTCGTGGGCGGGGCGATCTACGACGTCGACACCGGCGCGCTGACGCCCGTCGACACCGTGAGCTGAGCCGCCGCGACGCTCAGGCGTCGATGCGCTCCCGGCTCATGGTGGCCGAGCCGGCGACGATGAACTCCTTGCGCGGGGCGACCTCGGAGCCCATCAGCAGGTCGAAGACGCGCGACGCGGTGTGGGCGTCCTCGACCCGGACCCGGCGCAGGGTGCGCCGCCCGGGCTCCATCGTGGTCTCCCGGAGCTGGGAGGCGTCCATCTCACCGAGGCCCTTGTACCGCTGCGGGTCCTTCCAGCGCCGACCCGCCCGCTGCAGCTGGGCCAGCACCTCCCGCAGCTCCTGGTCGGAGTGGGTGTAGCGGATCTCGGCGACCCGGCCGCCGGGGCCGAGCACCTCGAGACGGTGCAGCGGCGGGACCGCCGAGTACACCCGGCCCTCCGCCAGCATCTGCGGCATGTAGCGGTGGAACAGCGTCAGCAGCAGGGTCCGGATGTGGGCGCCGTCGACGTCAGCGTCGGCCATCAGGATGATCTTGTGGTAGCGCAGGGCCTCGATGTCGAACGTCCGCCCGGAGCCGGCGCCGAGCACCTGGATGATCGCGGCGCACTCGGCGTTCTTGAGCATGTCGGCCAGCGAGGCCTTCTGGACGTTGAGGATCTTGCCCCGGATGGGCAGCAGCGCCTGGAACTCGGAGTCGCGAGCCAGCTTGGCCGTGCCCAGCGCGGAGTTGCCCTCCACGATGAACAGCTCCGTGCGCTCGACGTCGTCGGACCGGCAGTCCACCAGCTTCGCCGGCATCGTCGAGGACTCGAGCGCGTTCTTGCGCCGCTGCACGTCGCGGTGGGCACGGGCCGCCACCCGGGCGCGCATCGCGTTGGCCACCTTCTCCGCGACGGCCTTCACCACCAGCTTGTCCCCGCGCGGGGGGCTGGCCAACCAGTCCCCGAGCTGGGAGGAGACCACCGAGGCGACGATCCGGGTGGCCGCCGGGGTGCCCAGGATCTCCTTGGTCTGACCCTCGAACTGCGGCTCCGCCAGTCGCACGGTGACCACGGCCGTGGCGCCCTCGAGCGCGTCCTCCTTCGTGATGGAGTCCTCGCTGGCCTTGAGCACCTTGGCCGCCTTGAGGTGGTCGTTCAGGGTCTTGACCAGGGCCCGCTCGAAGCCGGCCACGTGGGTGCCGCCCTTGGGCGTGGCCACGATGTTCACGAACGAGCGGACCTCGGTGTCGTAGTGCGCCCCCCAGCGCAGGGCCACGTCGACGGTCAGCTCACGCTCCACCTCGGTGGGCACCATGTGGCCCCGACCGTCCAGCACCGGCACCGTCTCGGTGAAGCTGCCCGCCCCCGCGAGCCGCAGCACCGGGGACACCGCCTCACCTGTGGCCAGGTGCTCGGCGAACTCGGTGATCCCACCGCGGTGGGCGAACTCCCGGACCGCGGGCTCGCCCTCGCCGCGCTCGTCGCGCACCGCGATGGTCAGCCCGGGCACGAGGAACGTGGTCTGCTGTGCGCGGGCGTGGACCAGCGCCAGGTCGATGCTGGCGTCGGGGGTGAACACCTGCCGATCCGGCCAGAACCGCACCCGTGTCCCGGTGCGCGATTCCGGGCAGGTGCCCTCCTGGCGCAGGCCGGACCGCTTGCTGAACGGCGCGTCCGGACCGTCGCCGTCGAAGACCCCGGGGACGCCGCGCCGGAACGAGATCAGGTGGACCCTGCCGTTGCGGTCCACCTCCACGTCGCACCGCGCGCTCAGCGCGTTCACCACGCTGGCTCCCACCCCGTGCAGCCCGCCGGTCGCCGCATACGAGCCGCCGCCGAACTTGCCACCCGCGTGCAGCTTGGTCATCACCAGCTCCACACCGGTGAGCTTCGTCCGCGGCTCGACGTCGACCGGGATCCCCCGACCGTCGTCGTGGACCTCCACGGAGCCGTCGGCGCGCAGGATCACGTCGACCCGGGTGCACCAGCCCCCCAGCGCCTCGTCGACGGAGTTGTCCAGGATCTCCCACAGGCAGTGCATCAGGCCCCGGGAGTCCGTCGAGCCGATGTACATGCCCGGCCGCTTGCGCACCGCCTCCAGGCCCTCCAGGACGGACAGGCTGCTGGCCGAGTAGTCGCCGTGAGCGGGCTCGGACCTGCGACGACGCCTCGCGGGCTCGAGCGGCTCTGCGGTCATGGACCAAGGGTAGCGATCCCAGCGACATCGGCCGTGCACGCCGCGAACGCCAGCCGCCGAGGCCAGGATCACCCCTTCGGACGCTGCGCCCGCGGCGAACGACGCCGGCATGACCGCGGCGGAGGTGTCACACTTGAGGGGCACCGGTGCCCTGCGGCCCCGGTGGCAGCAGCATCCGAGGAGGCGAGATGGTCGGCACCCTGGCGACAGATGTCGCCCTCAGCGCAGCGGACCGCTGTGACCGCTGCGGCGCCCAGGCCGTCGCGCGCGCCGTGCTGGTCTCCGGATCCGAGCTGCTCTTCTGCGCCCATCACCTGCGCGCCCACGAGGCGAGCCTGCGTGCGGCCTCGGCTCGGATCAGCCGTCCGGCCGTGGTCGCCGAGCACCACCCGGGCTCCGCCGGGTGAACCAGACGCTGCTCAACGCCGCCCTGGGCGTCGCCTTCCTCATCGGTGCCCTCGGGATCGTCGTCCCCGTGCTGCCCGGCACCGTCGTGGTGGTGGTCGCGCTCGTGCTCTGGGGTGTCCTGACCGGAGGCGTGTGGGGGTGGTCCGTGCTGGCCATCACCCTGCTGATCATCGCCCTGGGCCAGGTGCTCAAGTACTTGCTCCCTGGCCGGTCGATGGCCGCTGCCGGGGTCCCCAGCCGCTCGATCATGGTGGGCGGGCTCGCCGCCATCGCCGGATTCTTCCTCATCCCGGTGGTCGGCTTCCCGGTCGGCTTCGTCGGCGGCGTGTTCGCGGCCGAGCAGGTGCGGTTGCGGGACTGGGGCAGCGCTGGGCAGGCGACCTGGGTGGCCCTGCGCGCCACCGGCTTCGCCATGATGATCGAGTTGGGTGCCCTGCTGCTGGCCGCCGGCGTGTGGTCGGCGGCGGCCATCGCCCAGGCGTAGCACCCCGCACCGAGCCCGCATCACCGCCACGGGCGCGCCTGCCGCCTACCATGGTCACGTGCACCAGCAGGTGGGTTCCCCCGACCAGCACGACACGCTCGTCCTGCCCCTGCCCGGCGGGCCCGCGGCGCCCACCCCGGGCCCGGCAGCGTCCCCGGCAGCGTCCCCCGGCTGGGCCCGCGACCTCGCCCCGGCAGCACCGAGCCCCGGGGTGTGGCCCGGACCGGTCACCTGGCCGGTGCCGGCTCCCCCACCCGTCGTGGTCATCGGCCGCAACGACGCGGCTGTGGTGGGCGCCACCCTCGGATCGCTGGGGCTGTTCATGTCGCTGCTGCCCGTGATCGGGATCCTGGCCTGGGTGATCGCTCCGGCCGGACTGCTCAGCAGTGGGGTCGGGCTGCTCGTCGGTGCCCGTCGCCATGTCGGGCGCGCCGGGGCCTGGTGGGGCCTGACGACCTCGGCGCTGGCCCTGGGGATCTGCATGGCCTGGGTCGGCCTCCTGCTCGCCGCGCTCTGACCCGGCGCCCGCCCTACGGCTGGCGCCCCGGCAGGCCCGCGACGAACTTCTCGATCCTTCGCCGGGAGACCGGGACCGCGGTCCGGATGTGCTGGGCGAACAGGCTGACCCGGTACTCGTCCGCCAGCCGCCGCGCAGCGGACCCCGGCTCCCCCGCGGCCCGCGGGTCGGCGACCGGCCAACCCGGGATCGCCCCGGCGAGCACCCGTTCGACCGCCCGCGCCTCGGCCAGGCGATGGGCGTCCGCGGCCGGGTCGTCGGGCATCCGGTCCAGCCGCCAGGCCAGGGCCTGGACGTACCGGCGCAGGTCCGCCAGCCGATCCACGCCGATGCGGCTGACCGGTCGGGGGCCCAGCAGGCGGTCCATCTCGGCTCGCGCGTCGGCGAGGCTGTCGGCGAGCACCGGGCTGCCCGCCGAGTCGAGCACCCGATCGGCCTGCCACGCGACCTCCAGCACGGCGACCAGCACCCCCAACGCCGCGGCGAAGCGACGCGGCAGCTCGAGAGTGATCCGCGCCACCGCCGCGTCGAAGGCCGCCCGGTCGCGGACCGGGGCACCGGCCAGCAGGGCGTCGATGGTCGCGTCGGCGCAGTCGGCCAGCAGCGCCTGCGCCCCGCCGTGCGGATACCGGCCAAGTGCGAGCCGGGCCCGGGCGTCCAGCCCCGCCACCGCGCGGGGCGCCGGGTTGGGCACCGCCAGCGCGACGAGCCGACGGACCCCCCGCAGGTGCTCACGGTCACGGGTCCCGGGATCGTCGTGCACGACCAGGTCGGCCACGGCGCCCCGGTCCACCAGTCCGGGGAAGCCCTCCACGGCGACTCCGGAGATCGTGCGCTCGAGCCGTTCCGGGATCGCGCCCACGGCCCACGTGGTCAGGCCGCGGGCGGTCACGTCGGCTGCGGCCCGGGCGAGCATCGCCGCCCGGTCGGGGGCGTGGCGCTGCTGCAGGGCGGCGAGGTCGCGGCTCTCCCCCAGCACCTGGCCGTCCTCGGCGAGGACCCGGTAGCGCGGCAGCAGGTGCAGCGGCACCCGGGCCAGGTCGAAGTCGCTGGCAACGACACGGACCCCCGACACCCGCGTGATGGCAGCCGCCACGCCGTCGAGCAGGGAGCGCTCGGCCAGCTCCGGGGAGGCCAGCACCGGGGGCACCAGGTTGGGCGCCGGCCCCAGGCGCTTGCGAAGCTCCTTGGCCGGGCTGCGCACGAGCGCCGCGACCAGCTCCGCCCGGTGTCCCGGGGCGGCCCCGGGCACCTCCGCCGGGTCGAGCAGCGGCAGCATCGCCAACGGCACGTCGACCGTGACGCCGTCCGTGTCGGCGCCCGGCTCGAAGGCGTAGCTCAGGTCCAGGGTGACCTCCGGTCCCGCCGACCAGCGCAGTGGGAAGTCCCCCTCGTCGGGCAGGTCGGCATCCGGGGTGATGTCCGCGGGGCCGAGGGTGAGCAGGTCCGGCGTGGCCCGCCGCGCGGTCCGCCACCAGGCGTCGAAGTGGCGGACCGAGGTCACGTCGGCGGGGATCCGGGCGTCGTAGAAGGCGAACAGCCCCTCGTCGTCGATGACGATCCCGCGCCGGCGCCCACGGGCCTCCACGTCCTGCGCGGCCGCGATCGCGTCCCGGTTGACCTGCCAGAAGCGGTGGCGGGTGCTCCACTGGCCCTCGACGAGCGCTCCCCGGATGAACAGCTCCCGGCTGAGCCCGGGGTCGATGCGGGCGTAGTCGACCTGGCGACCGGCCACGAGGGGGATCCCGTACAGGGTGACCCGCTCCAGGGCGACGGTGGCACCGCGGCGTGCCGACCAGTGCGGCTCGGCGTACGAGCGGGACACCAGGTGCGCGGCCGCCTGCTCGATCCAGTCCACCCGGACGGCCGCGCTCATCCGGGCGAACAGCCTCGATGTCTCGACCAGCTCGGCCGCCATCACCCAGTCGGGGGGGCGACGCGCCAGTGCCGACCCGGGGAAGATCACGAACCGCGCGCCCCGGGCCCCCAGGTAGTCCCTGCGCACGGGGTCCCACATCCCCACCTGCGACAGCAGCCCGGCCAGCAGGCTGCGGTGCACCGCGTCATGGTCGTCCGGGGCGCTGCTCCACTCGATGCCCAGCCCGGAGAGCACCTCGCGGACCTGGCTGACCAGGTCCTGCCACTCCCGGATCCGCAGGTAGTTCAGGTACTGCTCCCGACAGGCCCGCCGCAGCCCCGAGGACGATGTGGCGGCGCGCAGCTCGCGGATGTGGTCCCACAGCGACAGCAGGGTCACGAAGTCCGAGCGGGGGTCGACGAACCGGGCGTGGGCGGCGTCGGCCCGCCCTCGTTCGGCCTCGGGCCGCTCGCGAGGGTCCTGGATCGTCAGCCCCGCGGCGATGACGACGACCTCGCGCACGCACCCTGCCTCCGCCGCGGCCAGCACCATGCGACCCAACCGGGGGTCCAGCGGCAGCCGCGCCAGCCGCTTGCCCAGCGCGGTCAGCCGGGGTGGCCCGTCACCGGGCTGCAGGGCCCCGAGCTCGACCAGCAGGGCCACGCCGTCGCGGACCTGCCGGGTGTCCGGGGCGTCCAGGAACGGGAACCGGGCGATGTCGCCCAGGCGCAGCGCCGCCATCTGCAGGATGACCGAGGCGAGGTTGGTGCGCAGCACCTCCGGGTCCGTGAACTCCGGGCGCGACAGGAAGTCCGACTCCGAGTACAGCCGGATCGCGATCCCGTCGCGGACCCGCCCGCACCGACCGGCTCGCTGGTTGGCCGATGCCTGCGAGATCGGCTCGATCGGCAGCCGCTGGACCTTGAGCCGCTTGCTGTACCGGGAGATCCGCGCAGTGCCCGGGTCCACGACGTAGCGGATGCCCGGGACGGTCACGGAGGTCTCCGCGACGTTGGTGGCCAGCACGACCCGACGTCCGCCGCCGGTGGCGAACACCCGGTGCTGCTCAGCGACGCTCAGCCGGGCGTACAGCGGCAGCACGCTCGTCGCGGGATCGAGCATCGGACGCAGCGCGTCGGCGACGTCGTGGATCTCGCGCTGCCCGGACAGGAAGACCAGGACGTCGCCGTCACCGGAGGTCAGGCACTCCAGCACCGCCTCACACACCGCGTCGACGTCGTCGGAGGCGACCTCCTCGGTCGGCCGGTACCGGATCTCCACCGGGTACGTCCGGCCGCTGACCTCGATCACCGGCGCCCCGCCGAAGTGGTCGGCAACCCGCTGCACGTCGATGGTGGCGCTGGTGATGATCACCCGCAGGTCGGGCCGCCGCGGCAGCAGGCGCACCAGGTAGCCCATCAGGAAGTCGATCGTCAGGCTGCGCTCGTGCGCCTCGTCGATGATGATCGTGTCGTAGCGGCGCAGGTCGCGATCCCGCTGCAGCTCGGCCAGCAGGATCCCGTCGGTCATCACCTTGATCCGGGTCCCCCTGGCCGTCCGGTCGGTGAACCGCACGGCGAAGCCGACCTCCGAACCCAGCTCCACCTCGCACTCCTCGGCGATCCGGGCGGCCAGCGTGCGCGCGGCGATGCGGCGCGGCTGCGTGTGCCCGATCATCCCCGCGCTGCCGCGCCCGGCGGCCAGGGCGATCTTGGGCAGCTGGGTGGTCTTGCCCGACCCGGTCTCCCCGGCCACCACGATGACCTGGTGCACGCGCAGCGCGTCGGCGAGCTGCTCGACGTGTGCCGCGATCGGCAGGTGCTCAGGGACGGCCAGGCGCATGGGGACGGCTACCAGGACCGATCCAGCGGGCGACCCTCGGCGTAGCCGGCCGCGGACTGCACGCCGAGCAGGGCCCGCTCGTGGAACCCGGGCAGCGAGGTGGCCCCGGCATACGTGCACGCCGAGCGAACCCCTGAGGTGATCATGTCGATCAGGTCCTCCACGCCCGGCCGCTGCGGGTCGACGTACATCCGGGAGTGCGAGATGCCCTCCTCGAACATGGCCTTGCGCGCCCGGTCGAACGCGGACTCCTCGGCAGTCCGGCTGCGCACGGCCCGAGCGGAGGCCATCCCGAAGCTCACCTTGTAGGTCCGGCCCGCCTGGTCCACCTGCAGGTCGCCGGGGGACTCCAGGGTGCCGGCGAACCACGAACCGATCATCACCGAGCCGGCACCGGCGGCCAGCGCGATCGCGACGTCGCGGGGATGGCGCACGCCGCCGTCGGCCCAGATCCACCGGCCCACATCACGGGCTGCAGCGGCGCAGTCCAGCACGGCCGACAGCTGGGGGCGGCCGACCCCGGTCTGCATCCGCGTGGTGCACATGGCCCCCGGGCCCACGCCCACCTTCACGATGTCGGCACCGGCCTCGATGAGGTCCAGCGTGCCCGCGGCGGTCACCACGTTGCCTGCCACCACCGGCACGTGCGGGGCCATGGCACGCACGCGTGCCACCGCGGCCAGCGCCTCGATCATCTTCTCCTGGTGGCCGTGCGCGGTGTCGACCACGAGCAGGTCCACGCCCGCGGCAAGGAGTGCCTCGGCACGACCGGCCACGTCACCGTTGACCCCGATGGCCGCGCCGACCCGCAGCCGGCCGCGGCCGTCGAGGGCCGGCGCGTACACGGTGGCCCGCAGGGCGCCGGCGGCCGTGAGCACCCCGACCATCGACCCGTCACCGGCCACGACCGGTGCCACCCGCAGCCGGGCCCGGGTCATCTGCTCGTAGGCCGTGCGGGGTTCGACACCGTCGGGCAGCGTGAAGACCTCCTCGCTCATCACGTCGCTGATCCGCGTGAACCGGTCGGTGTCGGAGCAGTCCGACTCGGTCACGATGCCCACGGGTACGCCAGCGGACTCCACCACGGCGGCACCGTGGGCCCGCTTGTGGATCAGCGCCAGGGCACCGCCCACGGTCTCGTCCGGGGACAGCCGGACCGGGGTGTCGTAGACGGGGTGGCGGGACTTGACCCATCCGATCACCCCCGCGACGACGTGCACCGGGATGTCCTGCGGGATGATCACCAGGCCACCGCGGCGCGCCACGGTCTCGGCCATCCGTCGACCGGCGACCGCGGTCATGTTCGCCACGACCAGGGGAATGGTCGCGCCGGATCCGTCCGGCGCCGTCAGGTCCACCGAGAACCGCGACGTCACGGCAGATCGGGTGGGGACCAGGAACGCGTCGTCGTAGGTGAGGTCGTGGGCGGGCAGCTCGTGCAGGAAGCGCATGGCGCCACGGTAGCCGGACCTGGGGCCCGCAGCGGGACGCTGGACCGGGCAGCCGCTGCGGACCACCGCCGCCCGCGCCGGCGCGCCGATGGGGTCGCCGCGCAGGATGCGGTGGGCCAGGTACCGGGAGTCGGCAGGACCGGGAATCGGCAGGGCCGGGATCAGAACAATGCGTCGACGTCGTCGAGCCCGACGGCGATGCATTCCGGGAGGGCATTCCCGGAATGGCGCAGGATGGATATCGAGGCATTCTTCAAGGGCCCCGGGGAATGCCATCCCGCCAGCACGAGCAGGGTGTTGATGGTGACCCCGTGGCTGACCACCACGACCTCCCCGCCGGCCGGGTGATCCGCGACCACCCGGGCCATCGCGGCCTGGACGCGCGTCCGGAAGGCAGCCCCGGACTCCCCGCCCGGCAGGCCCGGGTGGGAACCGCCGATCATCCCGGAGAAGAACTGGTCGACCGGCTGCATGGCCGCGAGGACCGCGTCGTTGGGGCGGGCCTCGAAGTCCCCGAAGTGCAGCTCCTTGAATCCCCGGTCGGCGACGACCGAGACCCCGGGATGGACGGCGGCGATGGCCTCGGCGGTGTCCCGGGCCCGCTCGCTCGTGCTCGTGTAGACCCCCGCGATGGGTCGCAGGGCCAGCCGGGTGGCGACCGTCCGGACCTGCTCCCAGCCCCGTTCGGTCAGCGGCGAGTCGACCCAGCCCTGGACGACCTCGCGGACGTTGAACAGGGTCTCGCCATGGCGCACCAGGTAGATGGTGAGCATCCGCACCTCCTCCGCACCGGCCGCCGGGCCCCACTACGGGACCGTGCAGGCAGGTGTTGACATCCTCGCAGCGCGCACGCTACCGTCATCGACAGGTCGCACCGCGACCCGCGAGTCTTGGGTTGTTACCGGCAACGGGCAAAACCTGAACCTCGGATCGTTTCCGCCATCCTCGGCGGGACGTTCCGGAGTTCAGGTTTTTTTGTTGCCCAGAACAGCCCAGAACCCGCGAGAAGAGCGAGATTCCAAGGAGGAATCGTGGCAACAGCGACGAAGTACGACGCCCTTGCTGCCGACATCCTGCGGGCCGTCGGCGGCGAGCACAACGTGGCGTCGGTCACTCACTGCGCAACCCGCTTGCGCTTCCAGCTCAAGGACCGCGACAAGGCCGACAGGGCCGCCGTCGAGGGCACCAAGGGCGTCATCACCGTGGTGGAGGCCGGCGGGCAGTTCCAGGTCGTGATCGGCAACACCGTCAACAACGTCTACGAGTCGATCGTGAGCTCGACCTCGATCACCCCCGGTGCCGAGGGCGGCACCTCCGGCGGGTTCCTGGCCAGGGCGATCGACCTGATCACCAGCATCTTCACCCCGTTCCTGTGGGTGCTGGCCGGCACCGGCCTGATCAAGGCCCTGCTCGCCGTCGCGGTCAAGGTCTCGCCCGACTTCGCGACCACGGGCGCCTACGCGATCCTGTTCTCGGCGGCGGACGCGGTCTTCCAGTTCCTGCCGATCCTCATCGCCATCACGGCAGCCAGGAAGTTCAAGGCGAACGTCTACACCGCCGTGGCGATCGCCGGGGCGCTGATCTACTCGGCGACCATCTCGGTCATCCCCACCGCCGACGGGGTCACCACCACTCTTCAGGGCTACGCCGCCTCGGGTGGAAGGCTCACGTTCTTCGGCATCCCGGTGATCATGATCAGCTACCTCTCCGGCGTGATCCCCACGATCCTGGCCATCTTCGCGCAGTCGAAGGTGGAGAAGGGACTGAACCGGGTGGTTCCGGAGGCGTTCCGCAACTTCGTGGTGCCGATGGTGACCATCGCCCTGGTCGTGCCGCTGACCTTCATCGCGATCGGCCCGCTGGCTGACAAGGTCGGCGACGCGCTGTCCAGCGGCATCAACTCGATCTGGAGCATCTCCCCGATCCTCGGTGGCGCGATCATGGGCGCGTTCTGGCAGGTCTTCGTCATCTTCGGCGTGCACTGGGGCTTCGTCCCGATCATCATCCAGGACCTCTCCACGACCGGCTACTCGCTGATCGTCGGCCCGCTGTTCGCCGCCGTGCTGGCCCAGTCCGGGGCCGCCGCCGCGGTGTGGTTGAAGACCCGCAACAAGGAGCTCAGGGAGGTCGCCGGACCGGCCACGATCTCGGCGTTCCTGGCCGGCATCACCGAGCCCGCGATCTACGGCGTGACCCTGCGGCTGAAGAAGCCCTTCATCTACGCCTGCATCGGCGGCGCCGTGGGTGGCGCGATGATCGCCGCCGCCGGCTCGACTGCGGTCGGCTTCGTCCTGCCCGGAGCGATCACCATGACCGCCGCCCTCGACGGGCCCGGCAACTTCGCGATGTTCGTCGTCGGTGTGGCCGTGGCGATTGCCATCGCCTTCGTGCTGACCCTCGTGCTGGGCTTCAAGGACCTGCCCGCCACCCAGCACGTCGCCGGTGCCGAGGCCGTCGCCCAGGAGGGTGCCGTCGCCAGCGAGGCCGTCGCCATCGCCGCACCGGTCGCCGGCACGGTCGTCCCGCTGGCCGCGGTTCCAGACAAGGTGTTCTCCTCCGGCGCCCTGGGTGGCGGCCTGGCCGTGCTGCCGACGAGCGGGACGGTCGTCGCCCCGGTCTCGGGCACCCTGGTCACCGTCCTGCCGCACGCCTACGGCATCCGGTCCGACAGCGGGGCCGAGGTCCTGGTCCACATCGGGCTCGACACGGTCAACCTCAACGGAGCCCACTTCACCCCGAAGGTCACCCAGGGCCAGCGCGTCAGCCTGGGCCAGGAGCTGGTGCAGGTCGACCTCGCCGCGGTCAAGGCTGCCGGCTACAACCCGATGACCGTCGTCCTGGTGACCAACTCGGCGGCGTACTCCGCCGTCGTCCCCGTGGCCGAGGGCGAGGTCACCACCCAGGACCTGGTCCTCGACCTCGTCGGCTGACCCCCGGGTGGGCCGGCCGGGGCTCCCGGCCGGCCCACCCACCGGATCCCCCTCAACCCCTCCCCCGGCACCCACAGAGAGGTACCACCCAATGACGACCACGACCCACTTCCCGGCAGGCTTCCTGTGGGGCGGTGCGACCGCCGCCAACCAGATCGAGGGCGCGTTCGACCTGGGCGGCAAGGGCCTGTCCATCCAGGACGTGATGCCCAAGGGCGGCATCGCCCCGCGCACGCCCGAGCCGACCCCGGACAACCTCAAGCTCGAGGGCATCGACTTCTACCACCGCTACGCCGAGGACATCGCGCTGTTCGCCGAGATGGGCTTCTCGGTGTTCCGGTTCTCGATCGCGTGGAGCCGGATCTTCCCGAACGGCGACGAGCTCGAGCCCAACGAGGAAGGATTGGCCTTCTACGACCGCGTCCTCGACGAGTGCGAGAAGCACGGCATAGAGCCGCTGGTGACCATCAGCCACTACGAGACCCCGCTGCACCTGGCTGAGACCTACGACGGGTGGGTGTCCCGGGAGCTGATCGGGTTCTTCGAGCGGTACGCGCGCACCCTGTTCGAGCGCTACGGCAGCCGGGTGACGTACTGGCTGACGTTCAACGAGATCAACTCGGTGCTGCACCTGCCGTTCCTGAGCGGGGGGATCAACACCCCGAAGGAGCAGCTGGACAAGTCCGCCCTCTACCAGGCCGCTCACCACGAGCTGGTCGCCTCCGCGCTGGCCACCCGGATCGCCCACGAGATCAACCCCGACCTGAAGGTCGGCTGCATGGTGATCTCCATGCCGATCTACCCGCTGACCCCGGACCCGGGCGACGTGATGGCGGTCATGCAGGCCGACCACGCGAACCTGATGTTCTCCGACGTGCACACCCGCGGCTACTACCCCGGCTACGCGCTGCGGTATCTCCGGGAGAACGGCATCGAGCTGGACGTCACCGACGAGGATCGCGAGATCCTGACCAACACCGTGGACTTCGTGTCGTTCTCGTACTACATGAGCATCTGCGAGACCGCCGACCCGGCCAAGAAGACCACAGGTCAGGGCAACATCATGGGTGGCGTGCCGAACCCGACCCTGCCCGCCTCCGAGTGGGGCTGGCAGATCGACCCGGTCGGCCTGCGGATCGTGCTCAACCAGTTCTGGGACCGCTGGCAGAAGCCGCTGTTCATCGTCGAGAACGGCCTGGGCGCCAGGGACGAGCTCGTCGAGGTCGACGGTGTGAAGACGGTGCTCGACGACTACCGCATCGCCTACCTCAACGACCACCTCGTCCAGGTCAGCGAGGCCATCGCCGACGGCGTCGAGCTCTGGGGCTACACCACGTGGGGCCCGATCGACCTCGTGTCGGCCTCCACCGCGCAGCTGAGCAAGCGCTACGGGTTCATCTACGTCGACCGCAACGACGACGGCACCGGAACGTTGGCCCGCTACCGGAAGAAGTCGTTCGACTGGTACCGCCAGGTCATCGCCAGCAACGGCGCCACCCTGGTGCCCTAGCGGGCCGCTGGACCGCGCCCGGGTGCCACCCCAGCACCGGTACCCGGGCGCATCCGGGCCGCAACGACCACACTGATCACACGAGACGAAGAGGAGCAGCATGTCCCCCCGGGCCATCTTCCTGGACCTCGACGGCACCCTGCTCAACGATCGGGGACTGGTCCCCGACAGCGCCGTGCGAGCCGTGCGAGCGGCCCGCGCCCGTGGCCATCAGGTGTTCCTGTGCACGGGCCGATCCCTCGTGCAGATCTGGGACGAGATCCTCGACATCGGGGTCGACGGTGTGATCGCCGCGGCCGGCGGGTATGTGCGGGTCGGCGAGCACGTCCTGGCCCACCAGGTGGTGCCGGTCGAGCACCTGCGCCGCCTGATCGACCTCTTCGACGCGCACGGGATCCCGTTCGTGCTCGAGTCGGCCGCCGGGCTGTACGGCACGCGGGGGGCACGCGAGCGACTCGCCCACTACATCACCGCCGATGCCGACCCCGCGGTGCAGCGCGAGCGGCAGGACGGCTTCGGGCCGATCGTCGCGGGCATCTCGGTGGACGAGCCCCTCGTGCGAGACGATGTGAGCAAGGTGCTGTTCCTGGACTCCCCCCTGACCCTGGACGAGGTCCGTGCCGCAGTGTCGGACATCTTCGACGTGCTGCCCTCCTCCAGCGGGGTCCTGGGCCCCCGCAGCGGCGAGGTCTCACCGATCGGCATCCACAAGGCCCTCGGCATCGCCCTGCTGGTGGAGCACCTCGGGATCGATCTGGCCGGGACTGTGGCCATCGGGGACGGCTACAACGACATCGAGATGCTCGACCTGGTCGGGACCGGGATCGCGATGGCGGGCGCCCCCCCACAGCTGCTGGCCGTCGCCGACGACGTGACCGCCGGGCCCGAACGCGGACGGCATCCTGGCAGCCTTCCTGGCCCACGGCCTGGTCGGACCCCTGGACCTCGCGGATCCATCGGCCGGTGTCCGGCCCGGTGGGACGGCCGGGGTGGGGACCCGTCGGTATGGTTCCAGCGAGGCGGTCCGTGGTCGCGACACGGTCCGGGACCGAGGACGGTGACCTGGGATGTTCCGAATCGACCGGGTCATCAACAACAACGTCATCGGCGTCATCGAGGGCGGCCAGGAGGTGATCCTGACCGGCCGCGGGCTGGGCTTCGGCAAGCACGCAGGCGGCACCTACGACCCGTCCCGCGTGGAGCGCCGGTTCGTCCTGGCCGATGACCGCTCCGCCGTCGGCTTCACGACGGTCATCTCCGAGCTGCCCTACGAGGTGCTGGTCCTGAGCAACCAGATCGCCGACTACGTGGAGCAGGATCTGGGCCTCACGCTGACCAGCGCGATCCAGCTCGCCCTTGCCGACCACATCCAGTTCGCGATCGAGCGCCTCGCCTCCGGCCAGCGCCTGGAGAACACGCTGCTCTGGGAGCTCAAGAGCACCTATCGCCGCGAGTTCACCGCGGCCCTGCACATCCTGGAGATGGTCCGGGAGGCCACCCGGGTCGTCCTGCCGATCGATGAGGCCGGCTTCCTGACGATGCACCTGGTCAACGCCGGGCTGACCGGCGACCTCAGCGCCTCGATCGGGACCGCGACCACGGTGCAGGACATCGTGGCCCTCGTGCGCCAGCACCTGGGGCTGCCCATCCCAGCCGACTCCGGTGCCTATGCCCGGTTCCTGACCCACGTGAAGTTCGCCGTGCAACGGATCGAGGAGGGCAGCCTGCTCACCGGCGGCGACCCGCGGCTGTTCGACCTGGTCCGTAGCGCCGACCCACTGGCGCAGGAGTGCGCCGAAGCCATCGCCGCCTACGTGAAGGACCGGTACGGCATCGCCCTTCCCCAGGAGGAGAAGCTCTACCTGATGCTGCATGTCGCCCGGCTGCGCGCACGCGACGAGGCGGACCGCACCGGATGACGCCCACCACTGCGGACCGCGAGCTCGCCCGTGAGGTGGTGGCCGGGGTGGGCGGCCCGGCCAACATCGCCGGGGTCGAGCACTGCCTGACGCGGCTGCGCTTCGTGCTGCACGACCGTGAGCTCGCCGACCGCGATGCGGTGTCCGGGCTGCCCGGGGTGCTCAGCGTGGTCGAGCGAGGCGGGCAGTTCCAGGTCGTGATCGGCAACGGGGTTCCCGCAGTGCACGCGGCGCTGCTGGACCTGCCCGAGATGGCTGATACCGACGCGGAGGTGGTCGGGGCCCGATCCCGCCCCCTCGATCGGGTGTTCGACGTGGTGACCGGCACGTTCCAGCCACTGCTGTTCGCCCTGGTGGGGGCCAGCATGGTCACCACCGTCCTGGCCGTGGCCACCCAGCTCGGATGGATCGACCGGGACAGCTCGACCTACGCGATCTGGGCGGCCGCCGGCAGCGCCGCATTCACGTTCCTGCCGATCCTGGTCGGCATCACCGCTGCCCGGAAGATGGGGGCCAATCCCTACCTCGGGGGCGTCATCGCCGCGGCCCTGATGGAGTCGCACTTCACCGACCTGGGCCCGGCGGGCACCCATGTGAGCTTCCTGGGCTTGCCGGTCACCGTGATCGGCTACGCCCAGTCGGTGCTGCCGGCCTTCATCGCCTCGGCCATGCTGGCCCTGCTCGAACGCTGGCTGCGCCGACGGCTGCCCACCAGCCTGCACACCCTGCTCGTGCCCACGATCTGCCTGGCCGTCCTGGTGCCCGCGACGGTGATCCTGTTCGGCCCGCTGGGCTCCGCCGTGGGCGACGCGCTGTCGGCGGCGGTGGGTGCTGTCTGGTCGTTCAGCCCCGCCCTGGCCGGTGCGGTCATGGGGGGCCTGTGGCAGGTCTTCGTCATCTTCGGCGTGCACTGGGGATTCGTGCCGGTGATGGTCAACGACCTGTCGGTGCAGGGGTACTCCCTGCTCACCGGACCGCTGGTCTCGGCGGTGCTGGCCCAGGGTGCCGCGACCGCCGCCGTCTTCCTGCGCACCCGAAACCGCGAGCTTCGCGCGATCTCCGGCGCGGCCACCGTCAGCGCCTTCGTCGCCGGTGTCACCGAGCCCGCCATCTACGGGGTGACCCTCCGGCTGCGCCGGCCGTTCCTCTACGCGTGCGTCGGCGGCGCGGTCGGAGGTGCCGTGGCCGCGCTCGGCGGGTCAGCGGCCAGCAGCTTCGTGCTGCCCGGCCTGCTCACCCTGCCGGCGTACATGACGGTCGGCAGCTTCACCCTGCAGCTGGCCGGCACGACGATCGCGGTCGTCCTCACCTTTTCGCTCACCCTGACCCTCGGCTTCCACGACCCAGCTCCCCCGCCCGCTCCCACCCGACCCGAGCCGGTCCCACCCGAGCCGGTCCCAGCCGAGCTGTCTCCGCCCGAGCCGATCCCGGCCCGGCCGGCCCAGGCGGTCATCGCGGCCCCGATGGCAGGCACGCTCAGCCCCCTGTCCGAGATCAACGATCCGGTGTTCGCCAGCGGGATGCTGGGGCCCGGCGCCGTGATCCACCCGAATGACGGGCTGGTGCGGGCTCCCGTCCGCGGCCGGGTCACGTCCGTGGCCCGGGCCCACCATGCGGTGGGGCTGACGACCGAGTCGGGGGTCGACGTGCTGATCCACGTGGGGATCGACACCGTCCAGCTGGCCGGCGAGCACTTCGTGGCACTGGTCCGGTCAGGAGACCTGGTGGAGCTCGGCGACCCGCTGCTGCAGGTCGACCTGGCGGCCCTGCAACGCGACGGCTTCGACCCCAGCACCCCCGTGGTGGTGCCCAACGCTGCCGCTCACGTCGGCGTCCGCGTCGTCCCGACGGCGCAGGTCGCGGCCCTGGACCCGCTGCTCATCGTGGACCTGGGCTGACCGACATCAGCGACTGCCCACCTGGAGCGGAGCTTCAGTCGAGCAGGAGGTCGCCCCGCTCCAGCAGGTCCAGGACCGCTGTCTCGCGGGCCACCCAGGGGTGGGCCCGACCGCTGGCCAGGACGCGGTGGTTCGTGGCGCTGGCCTCAGCCACGCTGACCCACACGGGCACGAAGCCGAGCTCACCCTCGTAGTCGTCCAGATGCGTCGGTCCAGGCTCGTCCTCGACCCGGGCAAGCTGATATGACGACACCATCCGCAGCAGGTGCCCGGGCTCCCATGCTGCGCGGGACTCCACCACGACGCCCAGTAGCTCGCCGAACGACGTCACACGATGGCCGCACTCCTCAAGCACCTCCCGCGCCAGCGCCTGCTCGTCGGACTCCCCGGGCCGGAGCCCACCGCCGGGGAACTTGTAGTCCCCGCCCACGGTGGAGTGGACCATCAGCAGCCGTCCGGCGCCGGGCACCACCGCCCGCACGGCCCGACGCTCGATGATCCGGGCCCCTGCCTCCGGCTGCGCCCCAAGGGTCATCAGCAGCTCAGCCACGGCTCACCCCCGCGCTGCAGCCACCAGCGCGGCGACATCAAGCTTCACCATGCCCAGCATCGCCGACATGACGCGACCGGCGCGCGCCTGGTCCGGGTCGGACAACAGCTCACCGAGCACGTCCGGGACCACCTGCCAGGTGAGCCCGAACCGATCAGTCAGCCAGCCGCACTGGGAAGCCTGTCCCCCATCGAGGAGGGCGTCCCAGTAGTGATCGACCTCGGCCTGGTCCGCGCAGGCGATGAACAGCGAGAACGCGGGCGTGAACGCGTGCTGCGACCCCCCGTTCATGGCCAGGATCTCCTGCCCGCCGAGTGTGAATCGTGCCGAGAGCACCCCGTCGGCGGGAGCGCCCGGCGCCCCGGCCGGTAGTCGTGTCACCTCGAGCACGGCCGCGTCGCCGAAGATCCGGGAGTAGGTCTCGAGGGCCGCCCCGAGTTGGCCGTCGAACCACAGGAACGGGGTCACCCGAGCCATCGGTACCTCCACCTGACCGCCGGGTCGCCCATTGCCCCGGACAGCGGCAGCGTAGTCCGCTGACCCGGGCTCCGACAGGGGCCGGCGATCAGTCCAGGTAGTCGCGCAGGACCTGGGAGCGGCTCGGGTGGCGCAGCTTCGACATGGTCTTGGACTCGATCTGGCGGATCCGCTCGCGGGTCACCCCGTAGACCTTGCCGATCTCGTCCAGGGTCTTCGGCTGGCCGTCCGTCAGCCCGAATCGCATGCGGACGACCCCTGCCTCACGGTCGGACAGGGTGTCCAGCACGCCCTCCAACTGCTCCTGCAGCAGCGTGAACGACACTGCATCGGACGGCACGATGGCCTCGGAGTCCTCGATCAGGTCGCCGAACTCCGAGTCGCCGTCCTCACCCAAGGGGGTGTGCAGCGAGATCGGCTCGCGGCCGTACTTCTGGACCTCGACGACCTTCTCGGGCGTCATGTCCAGCTCCTTGGCCAACTCCTCCGGAGTGGGCTCCCGGCCGAGGTCCTGCAGCATCTGGCGCTGCACGCGGGCCAGCTTGTTGATGACCTCGACCATGTGCACCGGGATGCGGATGGTGCGGGCCTGGTCGGCCATCGCGCGGGTGATCGCCTGGCGGATCCACCACGTCGCATACGTGGAGAACTTGTAGCCCTTGGTGTAGTCGAACTTCTCCACGGCTCGGATCAGGCCCAGGTTGCCCTCCTGGATCAGGTCCAGGAACAGCATCCCGCGCCCGGTGTAGCGCTTGGCCAGGCTCACGACCAGCCGCAGGTTGGCCTCGAGCAGGTGGTTCTTCGCCCGCCGGCCGTCCTCGGCGATCCACTCCAGGTCGCGGCGCAGCTGAGGCTCCAGCGGCAGGCCGCAGTTGAGCTTCTCTTCGGCGAACAGCCCCGCCTCGATGCGCTTGGCCAGCTCGACCTCCTGCTCGGCGTTGAGCAGGGCGACCTTGCCGATCTGCTTGAGGTAGTCCTTGACCGGGTCGGCGGTGGCGCCGGCCACGGTGACCTGCTGCTGGGGCTCGTCCTCGACGTCAGCATCGGAGATCTCAAACGCCTCGGTCTCGGCCTCCTCAGCCGGCGGAGCCGCCTTGACCTCCTCGAGGGCCTCCTCGATCTCCTCCTCGAGCTCGGCCTCCAGGGTCGCCGCGTCAGCTAGGTCGGTGGCCGCGAGGTCCTCGTCAAGTGCCTCGACGTCCTCGACCTCAACCTCGAGCTCGCCGTCGAGCGAGTCCGGGTCCAGGTCCTCGATGGGCGCATCGGCTTCGAGGAGGTCCACCTCCCCCTCGCTGCCCCCGGCGGCGGCCTTGTCGGTCGCGGCGGCCGCGCCAGCGCGACCAGCCTTGGGAGCAGCGCTGGCGCCCGTCTTCCTGGCGCGGCTGGCGGCGGGAGCCTCGGCCCCCGCGGCGGCGGCAGCGCGCTTGCGCGG
>JBDHZV010000037.1:0-21823 GCA_039812125.1 Candidatus Nanopelagicales bacterium | reverse complement strand
GACCGGGACGGTACGCGGCGGAAGGGGACACCTTCGGGGCTGTGCAGATCCTCATGCTGAGACGCATCACGAGGTGCCTGTGCGGGCCGCGTGTGGGTGGGCCTTCCGTACCAGCGGCCGGCGAGCCGGACCTCCGGAGCGGGCGGGCTGGGCTGGCGGCCGGTCAGCCGTGCCTGGTGAACTGCAGGCGCCAGGCGTCGGGGCCGCGCTGCAGGTAGTCGACGCCCATCGTGTCGCCGTAGCGGGATCGGGTCTGGTCAAGCAGGGGCAGAGGGTCGTGGGGGGCGACCAGGACCATCCCCGCGCCGGGGGTCAGCGAGTCGAGGGCGCCGAAGATGCTGGCGTGGCGGATGGCGTGCGGGATGGCGCGGGCGTCCAGCTCGGGGAGCTCGGCGGCGTGCTCCCCGCAGGTGCACGTGTGGGCTCCGGCTAGGGGCAGCTCGGTGTGGGTGTGGCTCATGGTCGTCACTTCCGTGGGATGGATGGATCGGTCGCCAATTTACTACACTTAGCGCCGTGAATAATGTTGATGGGTCCGACGAGCCGTACGACTGGGATCCGCGCGAGGTGGGCGACGACCAGGTGCGGGCCTACGACGAGCTGCGGGCCCGCTGCCCCGTCGCGCACAGCCGGGCCCACGGCTGGTCGCTGTTGCGCCATGCCGATGCGCTGGCTGCCCTCGATGACCCGGAGACCTTCAGCTCCCGGGTGTCAGCCCACGTCGCAGTGCCCAACGGGATGGACGGGGCTGAGCATGCGGCGTTCCGAGCCGTGGTGGATCGGTGCTTCACCCCGCAGCGCGTGGCGGCGTTCGCCCCGGAGCTGAGAGGGATCGCAGATGGCCTGGTGGCGGGCATCGCAGCCGAGGACGGACAGGTCGAGGTGATGGCTGCCCTCGGTGAGCCGTTCGCGGCGCTCGCGCAGTGCGCGTACCTGGGGTGGCCGGCGGAGGTGGCCGACGCGCTGCGCGAGTGGTCGGTGGACTCGCAGCGGGCCACCCAGACCCGGGATCGCGCCGAGCTCGACCGGGTCGCGGCGCGCTTCGATCAGATCATCGTGGCCGAGCTGGACAGTGCTCGGGTGAATGCCAGCCCCCGCACGCTGACCCACGACCTGCTCGACGAGCAGGTGGACGGCCGGGCACTCACAAACGGCGAGCTGGTCAGCATCGTGCGCAACTGGACCGCTGGGGAGCTGGGCACGATCTCAGCCGCGGTCGGGATCATCGTGGAGTTCCTGGCCCGCCGCCCGGACGTGCAGGACCTGCTGCGGGCGCAACCGGGCCTACGCCAGCCCGCGATGGACGAGATGCTGCGCCTCGAGGCGCCGCTGATCAGCAACCGGCGGCGCAACACCCGTCCAGTGCCAGTGGGCGGCCGCACGATCCCGGCCGGGGCGCCGGTCACCATCCTGTGGCCGGCGGTGCAGCGCGACCCGGATGTCTTCGACGACCCGACTGCGTTCCGCCTGGACCGGGAACCTGACGACAACCTGCTGTACGGGCGAGGCCCGCACTACTGCCCCGGCGAGGGCCTGTCCCGCCTGGAGCTCGGGATCCTGCTGGACGCACTCCTGGACACGCTGCCCCCCTTCCGGCTGGCCGGCGAGGCGGTGCGCGCCAGCGCCCCCGCAGGCGGGTTCGCCAAGGTCCGCATCGAACGGACGCAGGCGGCGCAAGCGCCCGCGCAGCCGCAGCCGTGGTGAGCACCGGCCCTGACCTGCCCGTCCCGTCGGGTCCCGCGCCGGTGCGCCGGAGCCTGGCGGCGGCTGGCCTGTCGCAGGCCCGGGCGCGTCTGCTGGAGCACGTGCAGGGGCAGGGGGTGGTCACTGTCGAAGGGGCCGCGTCGGCGTTCGGGCAGCATCCGAACACGGTGCGCGAGCACCTCGATGCCCTCGTGGAGGGCGGGTTCCTGCTGCGCGACCGCAGCCCGAGCGCGGGGCGGGGGCGTCCCGCGTGGCGATACCGGGCCAACCCGGACCAGCCCGAGCCGGATCCGCGGGTGCGTGAGTACGGTGCGCTGGCCGGCGCCCTGGCGGCACACATCGCCGCGCACAGCCACGACCCGCGCGCGGAGGCCCGCCAGGCGGGGGCGCGGTGGGGTAGCGCGCTGATCCGCACCGACCGTGATGGGCCAGCCCTGCCATCGATTGCGGCGGACCCGAGGGCCGCAGATGACCGGGTGGTGCGCCTGCTGGCCGACCTGGACTTCAGCCCCCGCGTCGAGCGCCCCGGCCGGATCGTGCTGACCACCTGCCCACTACTCGATGTCGCCCGCACCCACCCCGACGTCGTATGCGCGGTGCACGAGGGGATGGTCGCCGGCGCCCTGGACGCCCTCGGCGCGCCCTCGTCCCGGGTCACCCTGAGGCCCTTCGCCGCCCCCGACGGCTGCCTGCTGCGCCTGCCCAGCGTCGCTGGGGCGCGGTCGCCGGGCCCTGAGACGGCAGGCGGGTAGCGCGAAGGCGCTCGCCTCCACGAGCGGACCAGGTGCACCATGACCGGTCTCCGGAGCGGCGTCGCCCATGCCCGCGGGTGCACACTGCCGGGATGAACTCCGAGGACCTGCGCCTTGCCGTGTACCAGGCGTTCGCCCGCGAGGGAAGCGTCCCGGATGCCGCAGGCTTGGCGGCCCGGCTCGACGTGAAGCCAGACGAGGTGAAACGCGGCCTGCGGGAGTTGGCCGCCACGCGCCACGTCGTCCTCGACGGTACGGGGCGGATCGTGATGGCCCACCCCTTCGCCGCGATCCCGCTGGGCTTCGCCGTGATGGGACACGCCACGCTGTGGTGGGGCGGCTGCGCGTGGGACTCCTTCGCCCTGCCGCACCTGCTGCCCGAGGAGTCCCCGGCGCTGGTGGCCACCCGCTGCCCGGGCTGCTCGGCGCCACTGGCGTGGAACGTCGGGATCGACGCACCTCCCGAGGGGCAGCAGGTGGCCCACTTCCTGGTGCCCGCCGCCCACATCTGGGACGACGTGGTCCACACCTGCGGCCACCAGCGCCTGTTCTGCTCGCCGGCCTGCGTCGATACCTGGCTGGAAGCGTCGGGCAACCAGCGCGGCTACGTCATGGACCTCGCGACGCTGTGGCGGCTGGCCCGAGGGTGGTACGCCGGCCGGCTGGACCACGGATACGTGCGCCGCGATCCCAGCCAGGCCGCCGACTACTTCCGCAGCGTCGGGCTGACCGGCCCGTTCTGGGGGCTGTGAGACCCTGGCCGGCGGGCGGCAGGCCTCCCGCTGCGTTCCCGGACCCGACGGTTGCGCCGCTCTTGGGCGCTGCTCTGCCCGACTCAAGGCGCCCAGCTACGCAGCGATTGGGGCAGTCTCGGGGTCTGGGTCTCGAGACTGCGATGCGCGACTGGGCCGACGACCCGATTGAGCGCGTCCGGATGATGCTCACCCTGAGCTTCCACGGCGTGACGAAGCCCTGACGGGCACCGGCCCCCGAGAGCCATGGGCCGCCGTCCCAGGGCGCATGACGTGGGCCATGATCCAGTATTCGGGACGTGCGGCGTGCCTGCTGCTTCCCTGGATCGCCACGGTGAGCAGGACCACGCTGTCCTCGAGTGCCTCCAGTCCGTGTCGGTCCGGTGGGGTGACGAGGTGGTCCGCCCGCTGTCGCGTCCCCGTACGAGTCGTCGGTGGTCAGGCGCACCGGTCCATGCAGGACGTGCAGGGTGGCTTAACCCCGGCTCTCGTGTTCGTCGAGCTGCTGGCCGCTGGCGAGGGCGATCAGGGTCTGGCGGAGTGTGTGCTCGTGGCCGCCGTAGACGGTGGGGGCTACGCCCACTGTTGGCCTCGCGGGTGCGCCGGTGCCCCCTGCGGGACGTGGCCCGCCGGTATCCCGAGGTGGTCTGCCAGGTGCACGAGGGACTCATCGGGGCGCACTGACCGAGCTCGGCGGCGATGACGCCGGCGTCGACCTACTGCCGTTCTCTGACTCGGGTGCCTGCCGACTGGTCCTGCCTCAGGCAGACTCGCCGGTGCCGTCATGACCACCACCGACGTGCATGCTGAGATACCCGGGCCGTCCCCGCGCCACATGCCGGTGTGTCGCTGGCCCGGTCCGCTGAGATGAGGTAGATCGCCCGGGCCCGGTCAACGTGAGAGCCCTCGGGGTCGTCACGCCGGCGTTCCCTCAGTTGCTGACACTCCGCGGGTCGAGCATCGTGAGTAGCATCCGAGCCGGCTGCATCGCCAGGATCTCGTGGGGTACGCGGGCGCCGATGTGGACCAGTCCCCCCGGAGTGAGCTCCACGTGCTCCCCGTCCGCGCCCACCCGGAGGTGTCCGTCGAGGACCTGCAGGAGGATTGGCACGGCGGCGGTGTGCTCCGTGAGCTCCTGCCCCGCGTCGAAGGCGAAGAGGACGACGCGGGCTCCCTCCGCCTTGAGCACTGTGCGCGAGACGGTCGACTCCGGCGCCACCTCGATCAGCGCGCTGAGCGAATCAATGTGCTCCATGTGGGACTCCTTCGTCGTGGGCTGGGAGTCGATTCAGGCGTCGGGATCGATCGGAATGGCTGCCAGCGAGGGGGCCTACCGGGGGTGGGCTATGAGCCGATCTTCTCCCAGCCGCGGCGGGGGGCGTGGCTGCCCTGGTCGTGCGGTCCGCGGTCGCGGTACACCACGTAGGGCCGGAACACGTAGGCCAGTGGTGCGGAGAATGCGTGCACCAGCCGGGTGAACGGCCAGATCATGAACACGAGCATGCCGGCCACCGCGTGGATCCGGAACGACGCCGGCGCGCTAGCCATGAGCTCACCCTGCGGCTGCAGGATGAGGATGGAGCGGAACCACACCGAGACGTCCTCGCGGTAGTTGTGCCCCTCGCCGATCACGCCGGCACCGACCAGCGTGGTCAGCAGGCCCAGGCTGATCGCCGCGACGAGGAAGACGTACATCGTCTTGTCATTCTTCGTGGTGGCGGCGAAGACCGGTCCCACGGTGCGCCGGCGGTAGATCAGCAGGACGACGCCGACGAGTGTGGCGGCCCCGGCAAACAGCCCGAGTCCGACGGCCATCGCGTGGTAGAGCGACTCCGACAGGCCGATCGCCTGGGTCCAGGACTCGGGGATCAGCAGGCCGACGACGTGGCCGCCGACCACCGCGAGGATGCCGAGGTGGAACAGCGGGCTGGCGATGCGGATGAGCTTGCGTTCGTAGAGCTGGCTGGATCGTGTGGTCCAGCCGAACTTGTCGTAGCGGTAGCGCCAGATCGTGCCCACGATGAACGTGGTGATGGCCACGTAGGGAAGGACGTCCCACAGCAGGATCTCGGTGGTGGTCATCGGCGGGCTCCTGTCGGGGTGAGGCTGGTGGGGAAGGGCTCGAGGCCGACCTCCTCGACGGGCGGGCCCGAGGCGGCCAGCTCGGCCATCCGCGCGGCCACCTCGTTGGTGACCTCCGGCAGGGTCGCCACGACGGCGTCCAGCACGTGCGAGTACGCCGAGCCGAGGCCGTGCAGCGCCTCGCGCAGCAGGCCGATCGGGGCGGCGGACTCGGCGAGCAGGGCGTCGCCGGTGCCCCGGTCGCCGACGGCGGCGAACTCCAGGACGACGGCGAGGTGGTCGGGCAGCTCCTCGTTGCCGATCGTGAACCCGCTGGCCTCGTAGGCCTGCTTGAACCGCAGGATGGCCACCCCGCGGTTGCGGGTGTCCCCGTTGGTCCAGTAGGTCAGGAACGGGCACGCGCGGCGCTTCATGTCGAAGATCTCCACGTAGTGCCGCTGGACGTCGCCGATCGGGGTTCCGTCCAGGTGCGCGAGGAACTCCTCCAGGGGCGTCCGCACCGGTTCGGGGAGCTCGGCCACGGCGGCGGCCAGGCCGTCGAGGCGTTCCAGCAGGGGACCGTCCGGGTAGGCCAGCAGCCAGGAGCACGCCAGCCGGGTGGCGGCGATGTCACGCTCGGACATCCCCCGCACCCGGAACCCGTCGACCGGTGACTTCGGCCGCCGCAGGCGCAGCGGGAGCCCGAGGAACTCCGAGGCCTCCCGGGCACCGACCCTGGTCAGGGGGGTCATGACTGCACCTCGTCACTGTCGGCGCGCCGGATGCCGGGCGTGCCCAGCGGGACCGCGCCGTCCCAGTTGAGCAGGTTGACCCGGGCCGCGGCGTCCTCCGTCGGCACGAAGGCCTCCGCGCTCTGCCGCGCCTTGAGGGCGTGGAAGTTCTCCACGGCCACGGGCATCGGCCGACCCGAGGCCTCGCCGAACGGGCCGGATGCGCTGAACCCGCCGGGCCCGCCCTCGTAGTCCAGGGAGCAGCCGAGCTCCTCGAGCTCGCGCCCGGCCTCAGCGTGGGCCTTGGGGATCACGTAGCGGTCCTCGTACTTGGCGATCGCCAGGAGCCGGTAGAGCTCGTAGATCTCGTCGCCGGTCAGGCCCACGGCTTCGGCGATGGAGTTGTCTCCCTCGCCGCCGAGGTTGCGGTCGCGCATGTAGGAGCGCATCGCGGCCAGGGTGGCCAACGATCCGAGCACCGGGCCCGGATCGCCTGCGGTGAACAGCTCGGCGAGGTACTCGACCGGGATCCGCAAGCTCGATAGGGCGCCGAACAGGGTGTCGGCGTCCTCGGCGTCGTGGCCGGTGTCGCGCAGGGCGTCGACGACCGGCGACAGCGGCGGGATGTACCAGACCATGGGCATGGTGCGGTACTCCGGGTGCAGCGGCAGCGCGACCCGGTACTCCTTGGCCAGCTTGTACACCGGCGAGCGGCGGGCGGCGTCGATCCAGTCGGCCGGGATGCCGTCGCGCTGGGCGGCGGCCACCACCTCCTGGTCGTGCGGATCGAGGATCAGGTCGAGCTGGGCCTCGTAGAGGTCCTTCTCGTCCGGCGTCGCCGCCGCGGCGGTGACCCGGTCGGCGTCGTAGAGGAAGATCCCGAGGTAGCGCAGCCGGCCCACGCACGTCTCCGAGCACACCGTCGGCAGCCCGACCTCGATGCGCGGATAGCACATCGTGCACTTCTCGGCCTTGCCCGTGCGGTGGTTGAAGTAGACCTTCTTGTAGGGGCAGCCGGTGACGCACATCCGCCACCCACGGCACGCATCCTGATCGACCAGGACGATGCCGTCCTCGGAGCGCTTGTACATCGCCCCGCTCGGGCAGGCCGCCACGCACGCCGGGTTCAGGCAGTGCTCGCAGATGCGCGGCAGGTAGAACATGAACGCCTGCTCGAACTCCATCTTCACCCGGTCGCCGACCTGGTCGCGGATCTTGATCACGATCGGGTCCTTGGGGGCCAGCTCCGGCCCGCCGCCGAGGTCATCGTCCCAGTTGGCCGACCAGCGGATCTGCATCGGCTTGCCCGAGATCAGCGACTTCGGCCGCGCCACCGGGGTGTGCTCACCGAGGGGCGCGGAGATCAGCGTGTCGTACTCGTAGGTCCACGGCTCGTAGTAGTCGCTCATCTCCGGCAGCACCGGGTTGGAGAAGATCTTGGTCAGGCGGGAGAACCGCGAGCCCGAGCGCAGCTGCAGCTTGCCGCGCTTGAGCACCCAGCCGCCCTGCCAGCGCCCCTGGTCCTGGTAGGTCCGCGGGTAGCCCTGGCCGGGCCGGGTCTCCACGTTGTTGAACCACGCGTACTCGACACCCGCGCGGTTGGTCCACGCCTGCTTGCAGGTCACCGAGCAGGTGTGGCACCCGATGCACTTGTCGAGGTTCATCACCATGCCGACCTGGGCCATGACCTTCATGTGGTCGCGCTCCTCACTCGCTCGTTCCTCGCTCGGTCGGTCGCCGCTCCGGTCATGCGGTCGCGCTCCTCACTCGCTCGTTCCTCGCTCGGTCGGTCGCCGCTCCGGGCATCTCAGTACTCCACTTCTTGGGCGCGACGGCGGATCACGGTGATCTCGTCACGCTGGTTGCCGGTGGGCCCCAGGTAGTTGAAGGCGAAGCTCAGCTGGGCGTAGCCGCCGACGATGTGCGTCGGCTTGATCATCAGGCGGGTCAACGAGTTGTGGATCCCGCCGCGCAGGCCCGAGGTCTCGGTCCGCGGGACGTCCACGGTGCGATCCTTCGCGTGGTACATGTACACGGTGCCCGCCGGCATCCGGTGGGACACGACGGCCCGGGCCACCACCACGCCGTTGCGGTTGTAGGCCTCGATCCACTCGTTGTCCTTGACCCCGATCGTCTCGGCGTCCTCCGGTGACATCCAGATCTCCGGCCCACCGCGGGACAGCGACAGCATGAACAGGTTGTCCTGGTACTCGGAGTGGATCGACCACTTCGAGTGCGGGGTCAGGTAGCGCACCGTCACCTCCTTGCCCCGCCCAGTGGTCTGGTCGCCGAAGATCCGGTGCATGTTCAACGGCGGGCGGAACGTGGGCAGGTTCTCCCCGAGCTCGCTCATCCAGTCGTGGTCGAGGAAGAAGTGCATCCGACCGGTCAGCGTGTGCCACGGCTTGAGCCGCTCGACGTTGATCGCGAAGGCGGTGTAGCGCCGGCCGCCGTGCTCGGAGCCGGACCACTCGGGTGAGGTGATCACCGGCACCGGTCGGGCCTGGGTGTCGGCGAACGTGATCCGCTTGCCGCCCTCGTCCTCGGCGAGGTCGGCCAGGCGCATCCCCGTGCGCCTCTCCATGTCGCGGAAGCCGTCGACCGCGATCCGGCCGTTGGTGGTGCCCGACAGGGCCAGGATCGTCTCGCAGGCGTTGACGTCAGTGACCAGCGACGGGCGCCCGGCAGCCGGACCGTCCGGGATCACCCCGTTGACGCGGGCCAGGACGGCGACCTCGGGGGTCGGGTCCATGTGCACGCCCTTGGTCAGCGTGCCCAGCTTCTCGACCAGCGGGCCGAGGGCGGACATCTTGGCTCCGATCGCGGTGTAGTCCCGCTCGACGGCGACGAACTTGGGCGCCGTCACGCCGGGGATCAGGTCCACCTCGCCGGTGCGCCAGTCGTGCACGACGCCGCCGGGAACGGCCAGCTCGTCGGGGGTGTCGTGCTGCAGCGGAACGCTCACGATGTCGGTGCGCGTGTCCAGGACACCCTTGGCCAGCTCGGACACCCCCCGGCCGAGTGCCTGGAAGATCTCGTAGTCGCTCTTGGTCTCCCAGGGCGGGTCGATCGCCGGGGTGAAGGCGTGCACGAACGGGTGCATGTCGGTGCTGGACAGGTCGTGCTTCTCGTACCAGGTGGCCGCCGGAAGCAGGACGTCGCCGAACAGGCCGGTCGAGGTCATCCGGAAGTCGATGCTGACCAGCAGGTCGAGCTTGCCCTCCGGGGTCTCCTCGCGCCACGTCACGTCCTGCGGGCGCAGCTCGTCGGGGGTCTGCTCGGCGCGGACCGCGTTGGAGGTGCCCAGAAGGTGCTTGAGGAAGAACTCGTTGCCCTTGGAGCTCGAGCCGAGCAGGTTGGCCCGCCACACGGTGAGCACCCGGGGCCAGTTCTCCGGCGCATCGGGATCCTCAACGGCGAACTTCAGCTCCCCGGACTTCAGCTGCTCCACGACGTAGTCGGCCGGCGCCATGCCTGCGGCCTTCGCGTCCTCAGCGATGGTCAGCGGGTTGCGGTTCAACGCAGGGAAGCTGGGCATCCACCCGGAGCGCGCCGACTGGGCGAGGGTGTCGATCATCGACCTGTCCACGAAGCGGCCCTCGCCCAGGGGCGAGGCGAGGCCCTCGGCGCCCAGGGCGTCGTAGCGCCACTGGCCGGTGTTCACATACCAGAACGCGGTGCCGATCATCTGGCGCGGTGGCCGGGACCAGTCCAGGCCGAACGCCAGCTGCGCCCAGCCGGTGACCGGGCGGCACTTCTCCTGGCCGACGTAGTGCGCCCAGCCGCCGCCGTTGACGCCCTGGCAGCCGGTGAGCGTGATCAGGGCGAGGAAGGTCCGGTAGATCGTGTCGGAGTGGAACCAGTGGTTCGTCCCGGCTCCGAGGATGATCATCGACCGACCGCCGGACTCCTCGGCGTTGGCCGCGAACTCGCGGCCGATCCGCTCAGCCATGGCCGCCGGCACGCCGGTGATCTCCTCCTGCCACGCCGGGGTGTAGGGCGCGGGGTCGTCGTAGCCGGTGGGCCACTGCCCTGGCAGGCCCTCGCGGCCCACGCCGTACTGGGCGAGCATGAGGTCGTAGACGGTGGTGACCAGCCGCGGGCCGGCCGACGTTGCCAGCTCGGCTGCGGGCACGCCCCGGTGGTGGACGCCGCCGCCCTCGCTGCCCTCCTGACCCACGTCGAACCGCGGCAGGAGCACCTCGGCGGTGGTCGAGCCGGCCGCCCCGAACAGGCTCAGCGCCGGATCGATCCCCTCGAGGTCGAGGTTCCACTTGCCCTCACCCTCCGCGCCGTAGCGGAAGCCCATCGAGCCGTTCGGGATGTGCGGGCGGCCCGTGGCCGAGTCGACCAGCACGGTCTTGAAGTTCGCGTTCTCGCTGGTGTCGCCCAGATCCGCGGCGGTGACGAACTTGTCCGGCACATACGCACCGTCCTTCTCGCGCAGCGTGACCAGGAACGCCAGGTCGGAGAACTTCTTGACGTAGTCGACGAACCGCGGCACCTGCCGCTCGATGAAGAACTCCTTGAGGATCACGTGGCCCATGGCCATGCCCAGGGCGCCGTCGGTGCCCGGGTGCGGGCTCATCCACTCGTCAGCGAACTTGGTGTTGTCGGCGTAGTCCGGGCTGACGGTCACCACCTTCTGGCCGCGGTAGCGGGCCTCGGCCATGAAGTGCGCGTCCGGGGTGCGGGTCTGCGGGACGTTCGCGCCCCACATGATCAGGTAGGAGGCGTTCCACCAGTCGGCGGACTCCGGCACGTCGGTCTGGTCGCCGAAGACCTGCGGGGAGGCCACCGGGAGGTCGGCGTACCAGTCGTAGAAGCTGAGCATCGCCCCGCCGATGAGGCTCACGAACCGCGCGCCGGCGGCGTGGCTGGCCATCGACATCGCGGGGATCGGGGAGAACCCGAACACCCGGTCGGGGCCGTGCGCGTCGATGGTGTGGACGTGCGCGGCTGAGATCAGCTCGATCGTCTCGGGCCACGAGGCACGCACGAGACCGCCCTTGCCACGGGCCTTCTGGTAGCGCCGGCGGGTCTCGGGGTCGTTGACCACCGCGGCCCACGCCCTGACCGGGTCGCCGCCGTTGGCGGCCTTGGCCGCGCGGTACGCCTCGAGCAGGACGCCGCGGATGTAGGGGTAGCGCACGCGGGTGGGCGAGTAGGTGTACCAGGAGAAGGCCGCACCGCGGGGGCAGCCGCGGGGCTCGTACTCCGGTGAGTCGACCCCGACCGAGGGGTAGTCGGTCTGCTGGGTCTCCCAGGTGATGATCCCGTCCTTGACGTAGACCTTCCACGAGCAGGAGCCGGTGCAGTTGACGCCGTGGGTGGAGCGCACCACCTTGTCGTGGCTCCACCGGTCCCGGTAGAAGCTGTCGGCATCACGACCACCCTGCTTGGTGACTGTGCGCAGGTCCGCCGACACCTCCCCCTTGGCCAGGAACCGGCCGGCGCGGACGAGAAACTCATCGGTGGCACTCGTGGTCATGATCACTTCTTCTTCCGTGGGGACGGGGTCACTGCCTTCTTGGTCGGTGCCTTCCGGGTCGTGCTGGGGGCCGGTGACGGGCTGGCGGAGGGGCTGGTGCCGGCGGCGGAGCGCGAGACTCTCGCTCTGGGGGCGGCGTCCGGCAGCTCCACGGTCCACTCCGGGTCCACGTCCGGACGGCGCAGGTGGGCCACGCACAGCCCGGGACGGGGGAACACGTCGAGGCTGGCCAGCGTGACCGGTTGTGAGGTCCTGGCCAGGACCTCCCCGAGAAGCTCGGCGTGGATGTCGCAGATGACCGGGTGCTCGTGCACGAGCTCGGCATAGGGGCAGGCGCGCAGCGTGATCTGGTCGCCGACCGGGTTGCGGACCGCCTCGAAGCCGAAGTGGGTGAGCACCCGGGTCGCCTGGTCCACCGCCGCCTCGACGGTGTCGACGGGGCCCACGTCGGGGCCGGCCTCGGCCCAGGTGGCGGCAGCCAGGCGGGCGATGTCCGGGGCGCTGGCGAGGTCGAGCTCGGAGTCCAGCGCGCGGGCCAGCTCCCGGATCGACGCTGACGCCGTCCCGGAGTACAGCCAGTGCGGACGGCCGCGCGTGGACCTCTGGTCCGGGACCCTGGTGATCCGCCCCGAGGCCAGCAGCGCATCGAGATGGCCCCGGACGGTGTTGGGGTGCAGCCCGACCGCCTCGGCGATCTGCTCGACGCGGACGACGTCCTCGGCAGCCTCGATGAACTCCAGGACCGCCGCCCGCGAGTCACCGCCCGAGGCGGTGGGCCCGGGGCGCGGTCCACGCACGGAGCCGATCCGGGCCAGGGCCCGCCCCACCGAGTGCAGGGGGATCGATGTCGCGCTCACGGGGCATGTCTACCACATAAACACGAGCGTGGGAATAAACACGGGGTCAATGTTTGACGTTGTGATCAAAGGGTGTAGCCTGCAGCCGTCACCACTCGAAGGAGTCAGGACCATGACCGCACCGACCGTCGCCCCGGTACCTCCGGCGAGCGCGCACGAGGAGCCGGGGAAGGTGCGTGTCCTGGTCATCTCGACCATCGCCTTCACCCTGATGTTCGCCGTCTGGCTGATGTTCGGGGTGCTCGGGATCCCGATCCGCAAGGAGTTCGGGCTCACTGACGTGCAGCTGGCCTGGATCACCGCGGTCGCCGTGCTCAACGGCGCGATCTGGCGGCTGCCGGCCGGGATCATCACCGACCGGCAGGGTGGTCGGAAGATCTTCGCCCTCATGCTGGCTGCGACAGCCGTCCCGGCCTACCTGATCTCCACGGTCACCAGCTACCAGATGCTGCTGTTCTACGCGTTCCTCGTCGGGTTCGCCGGCAACTCGTTCAGCGTCGGCATCGCCTGGGTGTCCGCGTGGTGGCCCCCCCAGCACCAGGGCCTGGCCCTGGGCATCTTCGGGGCCGGAAACGTCGGGGCCTCGGTCACGAAGTTCATCGGCCCGGCACTGATCGTGGCAGTCCCTGCGGCCGGGTACATGGGTGGCTTCATCCCCGGGGGCTGGCGCTTTGTCCCCTTCATGTACGCGGTGCTGCTGCTCGTCATGGCTGCCGTCACGTGGTTCGCCTCACCGCGGCACGACCACAAGCCCGGCGCGGACCGCACGATCGGCCAGCTCCTGCAGCCGCTCAAGCAGATGCGCGTGTGGCGGTTCAGCCTCTATTACGTGGTCACGTTCGGCGCGTACGTCGCCCTCGCGGCGTGGCTGCCCAAGTACTACGTCGATGTCTACGACCAGTCCCTGTCGCACGGTGCGCTGCTGACCGCGACCTTCATCTTCCCCGCGTCGCTCCTGCGCCCGCTGGGAGGCTGGATGAGCGACCGGCTGGGGGCACGGCGGGTCATGTACTGGACCTTCACGACCATCCTGCTGGCCAGCGGGGTGCTGATGATGCCCTACGGCTACATCGTGCTGACCAACCCGGACGGATCCTCCAACGAGGTCATGCCGTGGAGCGTGGGGGTCGTGCTCTTCGCGGTCCTCGTGTTCATCATCGGCTGCGCCATGGGCATCGGCAAGGCTGCGGTCTACAAGCACATCCCTGAGTACTTCCCGCGTGACGTGGGCGCGGTCGGCGGCCTCGTCGGGTCGCTGGGGGCCCTCGGCGGGTTCTTCCTCCCGCTGCTGTTCGCCTACGCCGCCCGGTGGACCGGCATGCCGCAGTCGACCTTCTTCGTGCTCTTCGCCGTGACGGCCGTGGCGATGGCGTGGATGCACCTGACCATCCACCGGATGCTGCACGCCGCCAGCCCCCAGCTGGCCAACAAGTTCGAGAACGACCAGTTGGCCGACCCGGCCGCTGCGCACGACTCATATGCCGAGCCTGTTGCGGTCGGCGCCACCACCACGGAGAGGATGGATGGCTGACATGGCCACTCCCACTGCGCCCCATGCCCCGGTCCGCCGCGGCGCTGACTGGCTCGACAGCTGGACCCCCGAGGACCCCGACGCATGGGACTCCGTGCGCGCCTGGAAGACCCTGTGGGTCACCACGTTCAGCCTGACACTGGCGTTCATCACCTGGTTCCTTGTCTCCGCACTCGCACCAGTCCTGAACAACATCGGGTTCGACCTGAGCACGAGCCAGCTCTACTGGCTCACGGCGATGCCGGGCCTGGCAGGGGGCAGCCTGCGCCTGGTGTGGATGTTCCTGCCGCCGGTCATCGGGACTCGCAAGCTCGTCTGGATGAGCACGCTGCTCTTCCTGTTCCCGCTCGTCGGCTGGGGGATCGCCGTCCAGAACCCGGATACGCCGTATGTGACCCTCCTGCTGCTGGCGATCATGGCCGGGATCGGTGGCGGGGTGTTCAGCGGGTTCATGCCGAGCACCTCGTACTTCTTCCCCAAGTCCAAGCAGGGGACGGCCCTGGGCGTCCAGGCAGGGATCGGGAACTTCGGGGTGAGCATCGTCCAGTTCGTCACGCCGTGGGTCGTCGGGTTCAGCCTGATCGGCGCCGCACAGGTGTTCACGAATGCGGACACGGGCGCGACGAAGGAGGTCTGGTACCAAAACGCGGCATGGGTCTGGGTGCCGTTCGTCCTGGTTGCGACGGTGCTGGCCTGGTCGCTGCTGCGCAGCGTGCCGGTCCAGGCCCGCGGACTGCGCCAGCAGACGGACATCTTCGCCAACAAGCACACCTGGATCATGACGCTGCTGTACATCATCACCTTCGGCACCTTCTCCGGCCTGGCCGCCTCCTTCGGCCTGCTGATCAAGCAGCTGTACGGATCCGCCGTGTTCGGGGCCGAGGGCGTCAGCCCTGCGCAGTACGCGTTCTACGGTGCCCTGGTCGGCTCCGCCGCACGCGTCCTTGCGGGCCCGGTCGCTGACCGTGTCGGCGGGGCCAGGGTGACTCTGGTCTCCGCGTTGGGGATCGCCGCCTCCGCGGCCTACACCTCGTTCCAGCTGTCGCCGGCCTCCGCGTCGGAGTTCCCCAAGTTCTTCTGGGGGATGATCGCCATCTTCTTCTTCACCGGGGTCGGCAACGCGTCGACCTTCAAGCAGATGCCCATGATCTTCCCGCCGCGGCAGGCCGGTGGTGTCATCGGGTGGACGGCCGCCATCGCCGCCTTCGGGCCCTTCGTGTTCGGACTCATGTTCGCCACCGGCTACACCATGGCGCTGTACTGGCTGGGCGTCGTGGTGAGCCTCATCGGTGCCGTGATGTGCTGGCACTTCTACGCGAAGCCGGGTGCGGAGATGCCCAGCTGATGCTCGTCAACCCGTGGGGCGGATTCCCGGCGCGAGAGCGCCCGGGGACCCACCCCGCGGGCTTCCCCTGCGGCTCCCAGGAGTCGCTTCACGGTCGCTGGCCGATCCGGGATCTGCCCCGCGTTGCCGGGGCCGGGGAGCCAGCAATGGTGGAGGGACCAGCGAGGGACGATCAGGGCAACGGCAGCCAGCGGACAGGCTCCCCGGCGGCCACCCCGCCCGGGGGAAGCACGCCGAACCCGGTGGCGGCCGCGAGCCCTCGGAGCATCCCGGAGCCCAGGTGGCTGCCCGGGACGAACCGCCCGTCGACCAGGCGGCCGAGCACCAGGCGGTCCTCATGCGCGGGGGCGCCCAACGCCTCGGCACTCGCGACCTCGACCAGCTCGGGCAGCGGCTCCCTCCCGGCCAGCCCTCCCAGGAGCGGTGCGCCCAGGCTCATCAGGGTCACGATCGCGCTCTGCGGGTTCCCCGGCAGCCCGACCAGCCAGGATCGACCCCGATCCAGCGTCGCAGCCAGCATCGGATGCCCGGGGCGCACCGCCACGCTGTCGACCACCACCTCGCCGTCGCACCTCGCGATCGCCGCGTGCAGGTGGTCGACCGGCCCCGCCGCCGTGCCCCCCGTTGTCAGCACCACGTCGGCGGACGCGCTCGCGCGACGGATCGCCTCGACATGGGCGGACAGCGTGTCCTCGCACCGCTCCACGAGGACCACATCGACACCCATCCGGGCCACCCAGGCCGGGACCTGCGGCCCGAGCGAGTCGCGCACGAGCCCCCGGGCGGGGATGCCTGCCGTGGCCAGCTCGTCACCGAACAGCACGAGCGCCACTCGAGGGCTGGGAACCACCAGCAGCTCGTCATGCCCCGAGGCGGCCGCCAGGCCGATCAGGGCTGGGGTGATCACCGTGCCGGCCGCTGCCAGCACCTCACCCGCAGCGCACTCCTCCCCTGCCGGGCGGACGTGGGTGGGTCCGTCGGGCGTCGGCGCGCTGAGCACCTCCGCGCTGCCATGCACCTGGACCTCGCCGTCCTCGCTCCGGACGACGGCGTCCGCCCCCGCGGGGACCACCCCGCCCGTCGCGATCACCACACCCTGCCCCGGGGCCAGCGGGCCGGGCACGGGCCGACCCGCCAGGGACTGCCCGACGATCGTCCAGGGCCCGGGCCCGGCCACCGCCCAGCCGTCCATGGCCGAGGTGTCGAACGAGGGCAGTGGGCACAGCGCGACCAGGTCCTCGGCAAGAACCAGCCCGTCGCAGACAGCCAGCACGTGTCGGACCGGCGCCAATGGGCAAGCTGCTGCGGCCAGTGCGGCCCGCGCGACGTCCCACCGCGGCTCGACGAGCGTCATCGGACGGTGCCCTCCCACGGGGTCGGGGTCGTCACTGGTCCCGCGCGCCCCAGCCCCGGGCCAACTCGCCGATCACAGCCGCCGCCTGGCCGGCATCCGCGCCCGCAGCCACCGCAGCACCGAGCAGGTAGGTGGTCACCGGAGCGGCGGGACGATCCACGCCGTGCGCGGCATCCCGCGCGACGTCGAGGATCGCGTCGATGTCCAGGGCGACGTCCACGCCCAACGCCTCGCGCACTGCATCGACCCACTCCTGCATGTCGGTGACCTCCTCCGCCGCACGCCTGCGCGCGACTGCCAGTTGCTCCTCGGTGTCCACATCCGCCAGGGCGCCCCCAGGCACCCGCCATTCCATCACGCGCAGCTCCCCCCGCAGCGCCCGCACCGGACGGTCGGCCAGCGATCCGAGCCCAGCCAGCGCGCCGCGCAGCGCCTGCGTCCGGTAGGCCGCGCACAGCAGCTGCGCGAACCCATCCGCATCTACGGGCGCGATGGCGTCGGCCACCGACACCAGCGCCGCGTCATCGATGACGTCCACGTCGTGGACCGGATCCATGACTCCTCCCGGGAGGCCGGCGGGCGGCGGTTCGTGAGCGAGCCGGGACAACGCCTCGGCCACGATGCCCAGGGCGAAGGGCATGTCGGCGGCGATCACCCCCACCAGGGGCGTGGTCACGTGGGCGACGCCCGCCCCGATCCCGGCCAGCGGTCCGGCGCCGGGAGGCTCCTCGCGGGCGAAGCGCACAGGGCGTGGGGTCCGGTCCAGCGAGGGACCGACGATAACCACGTTCACCTCCGTCGGTACGTCAGCCAGGAGCCGGTCCACCAGGCGCCGGCCACCGACGTGGGTCGTGACCTTGTCCCGGCCGAGGCGACGGCTGGACCCGCCGGTGAGCACCAGCAGGGTGCTGCCCGCCGGCCATCGGGTCGCCCGCAGTTCGTCCACCTCTGCACAATAGGCGCCTACTGGAAGGGCCGTCATGAGTGACCTGACCCACCTCGACCCCGCGGGCCACGCACGGATGGTCGACGTCACCGACCGCGACGTGACCACCCGCTCGGCCACCGCGAGTGGACGCGTGACGACATCAGCGTCCGGTCTGATCCGCTCTGGGGAGGTGCCCAAGGGCGATGTCCTGGCCGTGGCCCGGATCGCCGGGATCATGGCCACGAAACGTACCCCCGACCTGATCCCGCTGTGCCACCCGATCGCGGTCCATGGAGTCGACGTCGAGGTGACCGTTGCGCCGGATGCCGACGAGGTGCACATCCGGGCGACGGTGCGCACCGCGGACCGGACGGGCGTGGAGATGGAGGCCCTCACCGCCGTGGCGGTCGCCGGCCTTACGGTGATCGACATGGTCAAGGCCGTCGACCCGCACGCGGCCCTGCGCGATGTGCTGGTCGAGTCCAAGGACAGCGGCCGGAACGGGGCCTGGCTCCGATGAGCGCGGCCCCCATCGACGCGCCAGCCTCACCTCCGCCCGCGCCCGGTGCGGCGGCGCGCTCGCGTGCGGCCGTGATCACCTGCTCGGACTCGGCTGCCCGGGGCGTCGCCGTCGACATCTCCGGCCCCCTTGCCGCCCAGCTGCTCGCGGACATGGGGCACGAGGTGGCCGGAGTGAGCGTCGTGGCTGACGACACCGGAGCGATCGTCGACGCCCTACGGCAGGCCATCGCTGCCGGTGCCCGCGTGGTCGTGACGACTGGGGGCACCGGTGCCGGGCCACGGGACGTGACCCCCGAGGCCCTGCGCTCGATGGGCCTGCGCGAGCTCCCCGGGCTCGGCGAGGCCATCCGGGCGGCCTCCAGGTCGACGGTCCCCACCGCCGACCTGTCCCGCGCCCTGGGAGGGATCCTCGACGAGGCGGTCGTCCTCGCGCTGCCCGGCAGCCCCGGGGGCGTCCGCGACGGCCTGGCCGCCGTGGGCGGGCTGCTGGAGCACGCCGCAGCGATGGCCGCGGGCGGCGCCCACCCCGCAGCCGATCCGGCAAGGTACCAACGCGCGGAGGGGGACCTCGTGGGCCTCGTCGGGCCGGAGCCGATCGTTGACGCGGAGGTTGCTGCGGAGGTCTCGCGCGCCGATGCGGGGGCGGTCGTGACCTTCGCCGGCGTGGTTCGTGACCACGATCGCGGGCGAGCCGTGACCGCGCTGCACTACGAGGCCCACCCGGACGCGGGGCGCATCCTCGCCGAGGTGGTCGCAGAGGCCCTCGAGCGCCCGGGAGTCCTGGGCGCTGCGGCCAGGCACCGCACCGGGGACCTCGCGATCGGGGACCTCGCGTTCGTCGCGGCGGTCAGCGCAGCTCATCGTCGTGATGCGTTCGGCGCCTGTGCGTGGCTGGTCGACGAGGCCAAGGCGCGGCTGCCCATCTGGAAGCACCAACACTTCGCCGACGGGACCGACGAGTGGGTGAACAGCCCGTGACCTCGAACCCCGCGGCCCCGCACGAAACCTCCGGGTCAGCCCCGGGGGCCGGCTCGACACCTGAGGCACTCGCGGCCCACGAGTCGCCCGTCAAGGCCGCGTCCACCGATCCCGCGGGGTCGGCAGCGCCCTCGCCTGCGCGCCTGGTTGACCGGTTCGGTCGCACCCACCGCGACCTGCGCGTGTCGCTCACCGATCGCTGCAACCTGCGGTGCACGTACTGCATGCCCGCAGAGGGCCTGGAGTGGATGCCCACACCCGACCTGCTGAGCGCCGACGAGATCGTCCGCGTGGTCCGGATCGCGACCGACCTGGGCATCACCGAGGTGCGCCTCACCGGCGGTGAGCCGTTGATCCGCCCGGACGTCGTCGACATCGTCGCGCGCCTGGCCGCCCTGCCGCGCGCCCCACACCTGTCGGTGACCACGAACGGACTGCGCCTCCAACGACTGGCCGCCCCCCTGGCCGAGGCCGGGCTGTCACGGGTCAACATCTCCTGCGACGCCCTGAGCCCCGAGACGTTCGGCCGCCTGACGCTGCGCGACCGGCTCGAGGACGTCCTTGCCGGGATCGCCGCAGCGCGGGCGGCCGGGCTGGCCCCGATCAAGATCAACACGGTCCTGATGCGCGGCGTGAACGACCACGAGGCCGCCGCCCTGCTGCGCTGGGCGCTCGATGAGGGGCTGTCCCTGCGGTTCATCGAGCAGATGCCGCTGGACCCCCAGCACGGGTGGAACCGGGCGATGATGGTCACGCGTGAGGAAATCCTCGACGCCCTCGAACGGGCGGGCTTTCACCTCGCGCCGCTGCCCGGGCGTGGGTCGGCCCCGGCCGAGGAGTTCGCGATCGACGGTGGGCCCGCGACCGTGGGCATCGTCGGATCGGTGACCAACCCGTTCTGCGACGCCTGCGATCGCGTCAGGCTGACCGCCGACGGCCACTGGCGCTCCTGCCTGTTCGCCCAGCGCGAGGCCGATCTGCGGGCACTGCTGCGAGGAGGCGCGGACGACGCCTGTCTGGCCGCCGAGATGCAGGGCGAGGTCGGCCTCAAGCAACGAGGTCACGGGATCGACGAACCCGCCTTCACCCAGCCGGACCGGCCGATGTCGGCGATCGGGGGCTGAGCGATGAACGAGTCGACCCGGCCACCGGCCGCCGAGGCGGTCACGTTCCGGATGTTCGCCGCCGCTCGCGCCGCCGCCGGTGCCGCTGAGGTCGCCATCACGCCTGGGCCCACCGCCCAGGTCGTGGCCGCCCTCGAGGCCGGGCTGCCACCCCGGTTCGCCAATGTCCTTGCCGCCAGCTCCCTGCTCGCCGACGGCGTCCGCCTCGACCACACCTCCACGGCACCGATCCCCGCGGGCACCGTCGTCGACGTCCTGCCCCCGTTCGCGGGCGGCTGACGTGACCACCCTGGACAGCCGCACCACCGCCGCCCCCGCCACGACATGGTGGCGCGAGGCCTCCGGGGCGGTCGCCGACCTCGGCGTGCTGGTCCCGATCGCGATCGCCCTGATCGTGAGCAACGGGCTGTCGACAACTGCGGTCCTGCTGCCCGCCGGCCTGCTGTACCTGGTCGTCGCCTGGCGCTACCGGGTGCCGGTCGCCGTCCAGCCGCTCAAGGCCTTCGGCGCGGCGGCGATCGCCGCCGGTGCCGGTGCTGACGTGATCGCGGCCGGGGCGCTGCTGATGGGCGCGGTCTTCGTGGTCCTGGGCGCCACCGGCTGGCTCGATCGACTGGGCGCTGTCTTCCCGCGGGAGGTGATCCGCGGGGTCCAGCTGGCCGTCGGACTGCTGTTCGCGAAGATCGCCTGGGGGATGCTGACCGCTCCGCCCGCCACCTTCACCGAGCAGTGGCCGCCGGCGATCACCGCCGCCGCCTGCGGCGTGATCACGATCGCCCTGCTGCGGTGGCGGCGGGCCAGCGCCCTGATCGTGGTGGCGTTCGGGCTGGGCCTGGCCGTGTGGACCACGTGGGGCACCGGAACCCTGGCCCTCGGCCCGACCTCCATCGCCCTGCCCTCGATCACGACCGCCGACCTGCTCCTCGCCGCCACCCTGCTGGTCCTCCCGCAGGTCCCACTGACGATCACCAACTCATGCCTCGCGCCCGCCGACGCGGCACCGGTCTACTTCCCCGCCGAGGCACCAAGGGTCACGCCCAGCCGTCTGGCCCTGACGCTCGGCGGTGCCAACCTCGCCGTGGGAGCCATCAGCGGGATGCCGCTGTGCCACGGCGCCGGCGGCATGAGCGCCCACCACGCGTTCGGTGCCCGCAGCTGGCGCGCGCCGGCGATGATCGGCACCGCCCTGACAGTCCTGGCCCTGTTGCTCGGCCAGGACCTCGCCCTGGTGCTGCGGGCGTTCCCGCTGTCGATCCTGGCCGCGCTGCTGCTGGTGGCCGGCATCACCCACGTCCGCCTGCTTGCCGACCTCCGCGGCGCGTTCGCGTGGTCGGTGGCCCTCGCTGTCGGCCTGGCTGGGGCCTCGAGCCACCTGCTCGCCGCAGTGGTCTTGGGACTGATCGCCGTGGCCGCCCGCTCCGTGCTGGCGAGCCGCCAGCCCACGACCTGACCTTCCGCACACCCTCGATCTGCCGGTGGGCAATCAGGCCCCGCGCGCCCCGCTCGCCTCACCCCGCCCCGATCACCCCGCCCGGTACGCTTCCCGGAGGCTGACCCGGCCGCCGGTGCGCAGCGCCGCCCCGCAGTACAGCCGGGCACCGAACCAGACCAGCAGCGCGATGAACACCACCGAGCTGACCAGCGCGACCAGAGCACGCCCATGGACGCGGTGGAAAGCCGCGTCCTTCTGGGC
>JBDHZV010000036.1:0-22370 GCA_039812125.1 Candidatus Nanopelagicales bacterium | reverse complement strand
GGGGTCCTCCGCGGATGGGCTCGAGGCCGCGACGGCCGCGTACGGGTCGCGGCTGGCCTGCGCCACCCCGGTCACCACGGTGGGGATGGCCTCCTGTGGGATGCCCCACGACGCGAGCTTGGCCGCCACCTGGGCCTGGGCGTCGACCAGCTGCTGGGCGATCAGGCGCTTCTCGGCGAAGTCCAGCTCGCGCTGGCGCAGGGCGCGCTCCATGCGCTCGAGCGACTCGTCGTCGACCGGCAGGCCGTAGGCCAGGGACGTGAACCGCGCCAGGTCCTTGCGGTAGTCGTGGCCGTCGGCCACGAACTGGCCGGGGATGACGTTCATCGCGTTCTTCACGTCGATCAGGGTGATCACGAACGTGGTGTAGGGCCGCCACACGGTCTCCCGCGGGATCCCCGGCTCCCGGGTGTCGGCCGGGCCCATCCAGTCCGGTGCCTGGACCGCGAGCGGGAACCAGAACTTCGGCATCGAATCGTTGTGGTGGGTCAGCAGGAAGTAGCGGGCTCGGTCCTGCACCTCCTGCGGCAGGGCCTGGAACTCCTCGTAGGAGTCCACCTCCACGACCTCGCCGAGGGGGTCCATGCGCTGCGGGTCCGACAGCCAGCGCTGGCGGAACCGGGTGGCCGCCGGGGTTCCCAGGAACAGTCCCCGCTCGATGCCGACGCGGTGCAGTCCCTCCGTGCCCTCCTCGGCGAAGATGTCCTCGGAGGTCTGGGCGCCCAGGCTCTCGCCGAAGATCAGCAGCCGGGGCCGGCGCTCCTCCGGGATGGCGGCCAGCCGCCACTTCAGGGCGTGCAGGAACGCGTTGTTCTGGTCGATGCCGATTCCGACCCGGCCCAGCGACATGGGCGAGGGACGCAGCGAGTACTGCATCGCCACCAGCGCGACGTCGCCGCGGGTCAGGTACTCCAGCGACTCGGCGGTCACGTAGTTGAGGTACCCGGTCCCGGTCGGCGACATGAAGACGATGTGGGACCGCTCGAACGCGCCCAGCGCCTCGAGCTCGCGCATGGCCAGGTCCGCGCGCTCGCTGGTGGTGCTGCGCGACTCCAGGCCCACGAACACCCGGATCGGGGCCTTCGCCTCGCCGCCCATGACCGCGGTGATCTCCTCCGGGGTCAGCGCCATGTTGACGAACCGGCGGCCCTCCCGGCCGATGTCGGCGGAGTCGACCGCGCTGCGGGGGCCGCCGGAGACGAACTCGGAGGTGGGTGCCTGGGAGTGGATGACCTCGACGGCCTCGCCGGCGCCCTCCGCCTTGTGGAAGACGGCCTGGATGCCGCGGTAGCCGCCGTAGCCCATCAGGCCCAGGGCCGTGAGGTGGCCGATGGGCCGGCCGAGCAGCTCGGCACGGGGGTTGGCGCGGGTGACCAGCGCCCCGACCCCCTCGGCGAACATCCGCTCGCCCGTCGCGGCGACCAGCAGGGCCGCGGACACCGCCGCGCCGATCGCGACCGACTTGCCCACCGCCACCGACTCGCGGTCCTCCAGCGGGTTGCCCTCGGCGTCGTGGGTCACGCCCTGCTCGATCATCCGCCGGCGCATCCGGTGGTACTGGACCGCGGCCAGTGTGGCGCCGAGCGGCAGCGCCACCGGCACCTGGCGCGCCCACGGCCTCGGCTGCTCGCCGTACCCGTCGAGCAGCGCCTCGCTGCCCAGGATGATCGAGCCGGCCAGCCCGCCGACCGCCAGCCGCCAGCTGAACGTGCGCCCCCAGGCCCGGGCGATGGGCTCGTCCTTGCGGTGGGCCAGGACCCGCTGGGCGGCCACGCCCAGGCCGATGGCTGCGACATTGCCCACGAGGACGACGCCGCGCTGGGTCATCCGGCGCTGCGGCGTGAGCGGACCCCGGCCGATGACCTTCAGCGACAGGGCCTCGATCAGCGACTGCGAGGTGGCGGTGAGCGCGTAGTTCAGCGTCGAGGAGACACCGGTGATGACCGCCTGGTCCGCCGTCGCGCGCGGCATCAGGCCGCGGCTGAACGAGTGACCCACGCTGGTCGATGCCGCCAGGATGCCCGCGCGCTCGGGTACCCCGAGCCGGGTCCGCGCCTCCACCAGCCGTCCCACGACACCCATGTCCGGTCCCTCCCGAGGTCGGTCGCGCGGGCCCGGGAGCCCGCACGGTGCGTTGCCGCCGGTCGAGCCGGCGGGGTCATCATGCCAAGCCTGTCGCGGGGAGTCCCGACAGTGCCGCTACCGGTCGGTCGGGCTCACGCCCCCGCCTCGACCCCCAGCACCGCTGCGTCGGGCACCCGCGCGGGGTGGCCGGGATCGTCCAGCCGGGCGTCGCCCACAGCCGCCACCCCAGCGCCGAACGTCCAGTCCCCCCGCACCGTGAGGCTGCGGGCGTGCCGCAGCGACGGGGCCCCCTGCGGGAACCGGGCGTCGAACCGGCCGATCGTGCGGTAGTGGCCGCTGTCCAGGTCGACCAGCGGGGCTGGATCGGCGGCCAGGCGCAGCACGCCGTCGGAGCCCAGGTCGTAGGCGTCCGAGCGCAGCAGCAGCAGGTCGTTGGTGGTCTTCACCGGCAGGAACCTGCCGCGCTCGACGACGATGGCCCGGGCGCCCTCGAAGACCTCGATGGCCGCTCCCATGGCGGTCTCCACCTGGAACACCTCGGGGGAGGTGGGATCCGTGGGGTCGACGTTCTTGACGTTGCGGATCAGCGGCAGGCCCAGGACGGCCCCCCGCCCGGTCAGGGCGTCGTGCAGCACCTGCAGGTCGAACCACAGGTTGTTGGTGTGGAAGTACGGGTGGCGGTGCTCGTCGGTGAAGAACTCCATCTCCTCCGGCGCGGTCTGGGCGGTGTCGCGCAGGATGAGGCGTCCGTCCGCGCGGCGGACCGCCAGGTGCCCGCCCTTGCGGTCCGCGGCGGTGCGCCGGCACAGCTCGGCGGCGTAGGGGGCGCCACTGGCGGCGAACCAGCCGGCCAGGGCGGCGCTGGGCGCCGCGCCGAGGTTGTCGGAGTTGGAGGTGCACGCGTACCGGAACCCCTGCTCCAGCAGGGCGTCGAGCACGCCGGAGCCCAGGATGGCGGTGTAGAGGTCCCCGTGCCCGGGTGGGCACCACTCCAGGCTGGGGTCCGCCGGCCACGACACCGGGGTCAGGTCCGACGTCAGCAGCTTGGGCTCCTGGTTCTGGACGAAGTCCAGCGGCAGCCCGGGAACGGCGATGTCCGGGTGCCCGGCCAGGGCGGCCAGGGTGTCCTCCTGGGTGCGGAAGGAGTCCATCAGGATCAGCGGCAGCCGCACGCCGTAGGTGGCGCGGGCGTGCCGCACCTGCTGGACGATCAGGTCGAGGAACGTGCGGCCGTCGCGGACCGGCAGCAGCGACTTCGCCCGGTCCATGCCCATCGACGTCCCCAGGCCGCCGTTGAGCTTGATCACCACGGTGCGCGACAGCGCCTCGCGCGCCACGTCCTCGTCGACCTCGACGTCGGCCAGGTGCGGTGGGTCGAGCAGTGGCAGGATCGAGTCCTCCCGGATCAGCCCTGTGGCGCCGGCCTCCAGGTCGCGGTAGTAGTGGGAGAACACGGCCACGGCAGCCGGGTCGACCCCGGCAGCCCGCATCTTCTCCTGCGCCTGGCGCAGCCCGTCGTCGCTCACAGGGACCTCCTCGGTGTGATGCCGGCGAACCTACCGCGACCCCGGCGCACCGTCACGGCGTCCGAGGGGCCACCGGGGTCCCGTCGTCCCAGGAGTTGGGCGCCAGGGTGGCCACCGCGGCGGACGCGGGGGTCGCGAGGATGGCGCAGTCCGGGAACGTGGTGGTGCCCCGGGCGAACACGTTGTCCACCACGCGGATGCCCGCCATGGCCTCGCCCGCGTCGCTGAGGTTGACCGAGCACGCCCCGCCGGACAGCCAGTTGCCCTGCACGGTCAGCCCGGACACCCGGTTGCGGTCCTGGGTCACCATGACGTCGGCGTTGGGGATCGTGCCGCTGAACCGGGTCCCGGTGATGACGACGTCCGTCCCGCCGACCACCTGAACCCCGTCGTTGTGGGTCCCGTCGGCGTGCGAGCCGTCCCAGAGGTGCACCAGGTCGTGGATCCACGACGCCTCGACGCGCACGTGGCCGGCCTGGGGATCGTCCGGATCGGCGCTGCCGTGCACGTGCACCCCGTCCACGGTCCCCGTGATCTCCACCCGACGCAGGGTCACGTGCGAGCCGCGGACCCCGTCGACCGGTCCGCTCCCGGTCCGCGGCCGGATCGTGGTGTCCTCCACGACTGCGGAGGGCTGGCCGGCCGGCTGGGCCTCCGGGCGCACCAGCAGCAGCGCCGCGTCGTCCGGGTGGGACAGGCCCCCGCGCAGCAGGGAGTGGGTGATGCGCACCCCCGGGGCGCGCACGTCCACCAGGTGGTCGAACTGCCAGCCGTCGTAGACGGCCCCCGGCGTCGAGATCACCCACGACCGGCCGTCCAGGCTCGGTCCGTCCGCGGGGTACGGCCGGGTGGCCACGCTCAGGGCGGACACGCTGCGCCCGCGGGGCAGCCCCACCGGCCCGGACCACGCGGGGTCGGCGACGGCCGCTCCCGACGGCGTGGGCAGGGTGGGCACCGGGCTGGGCGCGGCAGGCACGGGCGCGACCGGGTGCGGTGCTGCCGGTCCCACCAGGGCCAGCACCACCACGGCTGCGAACAAGTGGGCCTTCATCGTCGCAATTGTCGCTCTTGTGAACAGATGGGGTGATAGGAGTAGGCTTCCGCCACCTGAGGCTCCCACTCTAAGGAGGGCAGCAATGGCGCGCAGCGTTCACGTCGTCCTCCACGACGACACCGACGGCAGCGTCGCGGCCGAGACGGTCCGGTTCGGCCTGGACGGTCGCGAGTACCTGATCGACCTGTCCGAGGCCAATGCGCACCGGCTGCGCGAGGTCCTGGCCCCGTGGATCGCGGCCGCGCGGCACGTCCGCCCGGCCATCCCCGGGCCCCGCCTGCCCGTCGAGGGCGACACCGCCGAGATCCGCCGCTGGGCCCTCGAGAACGGGCTCCCGGTGGGCAGCCGGGGCCGGCTGCCGGTCGACCTGCGTGAGCAGTACGCCAGCGCGCAGCAGGCGCAGCGCCGGCCGCGTTAGCCCCGCGGAGCGGGTCGCCCGGGTAGTGTCCGGCCCGTGGCCCGCCCCCCGAGCTCGGACGACGAGGGCCTGACCCGTGCCGTGCGCCGCGCGGTCGGCGGTGCCCTCGATGCCACCGTGGGCCGCGTGGGCGAGCGGGTCACCGACACGGCCCGTGAGGTCACGGGGACCACCGCCCGGCAGGTGATCGAGGACCTCGAGCCCTACCTCATCGAGCAGGCCGTGCCCCGGATCGTCACGGGGTTGACGCCCTACCTGGTGCAGTCCGTGGTCCCCGACGTGCTCGAGGGGATCACCGACCATCTCGTCGAGGTCACCGTCCCGGAGATCGTCGACGGCGTCAACGGCCACCTGGTCGACGTCACGGTCCCGACCGTGGTCGCCGGGGTGACCCCGCAGCTGGTCGACGAGCTGCTGCCCCGGATCCTCGCGGACCTTCGCCCCTACCTGGAGCAGGAGCTGGTGCCCCGCATCGTCGACGCCCTGATGCCCCACCTCGAGGAGGTCGTGGCCCCCCAGCTCGTCGACGCCCTGCTGCCCAAGATCCGCACCGAGGTCGTGCCCACGGTGCTCGACGACATCGTCGACGACCCCCGGGTGCGCGACCTCATCCGGGAGCAGAGCCAGGGCCTGTTCCTCGATGCCCTGGAGCGGGTCCGGCAGGGTGTGGCCGACCTGGACGACGTCGCCGAGCTGATCGGCCGGCGGCTGCTGCTGCAGCGGCGAAGGCCCGCGCTGGGACCGCAGGACCTGGTGCCCCCGCATGGCCGCGACCACGCCTTCGCCGGGGTCGTCACCCGCGCCGCGGCCCTGGCCATCGACCTGACAGCCGCCGGCTGGCTGATCTCCCAGGGCCTGTCCGCCCTGCTCAACGTGCTCACCTCCCTGCTGGGGACGCTGCCGTCGTGGTCCGTCGCCGGGCTCACCCTCGTCGCGGCCGGCATCGCGCCGACCTACCTGGGCCTTGCCTATGCCACCGCGGGCCGGACGGTCGGCATGGCGATCGTGGGCATCCGCGTCTGCCTGGCCGACGGCAGCCGGCCGGGCCTGGGCCGGTCGCTGACCAAGGCCTGGGTCGGGCTGCTCGGCGTGGTCGTCTGGGTGGTCGCGATGATCCCCAGCCTGTTCGACACCCGGCGCCGGGGCTGGCTGGACCGGGTCACCGGCACCGAGGTCCGCTACTTCGTGCACGAGAGCCAGCAGCAGCGTCACGTCCGGGCCGCCCGGTTCGACCAGCGCGACACCGGCCGGGCCGCGCTGGTCGGTGCCCCTGGGACCCCTGCAGCACCGCCGGGGGGGACGACGGCCCCCTGACGGGGCACCCCCTGACGGGGCACCCCCTGCCGGCGTGCCTCCCCTCGCCCGGCATCGCCGCTGGTCGCGGGCCCATACTGCAACCGCCCACGAGCAGAAGGGGAGTGGCATGGCAGGCAAGTTCGAGCTCTACAAGGATGCTGCGGGCAAGTACCGGTTCCGGCTCAAGGCCAGCAACGGCCAGGTCATCGCCGCCAGCCAGGGGTACGCCTCGCGCAAGTCGGCCCTGGAGGGCATCGAGTCGGTGAAGAAGCACGCACCCGAGGCCGAGACCGTCGAGGTCGAGGACTAGCAGCCAGGAGCGGGCGTCCCGGCGCCGCCCCTCGGGGGGCGTCGGGGGTCCGGGCTCAAGGTGGTGCAGGCGGGAGCCGACAGGTCGGGCAGGGACCGATCCGGTCCTGCCGCCGCGTCCCCAGGAGCAGCCGTGCACCGTCCCGTCCCCCGGCTCGGATCCGACCGCGGCGCGACCATGGTCGAGTTCGGCCTCCTTGTCGCCCTCATCGCCATCGCCATGGTGGGCGCCGTGGCGGTGATCGGCATCCGCAGCTCCGCGCCGTTCACGCGGGCGGGCTCCACCCTGTCGACGGTGGCCGGGGATGCCACGTCGCCGGAGGCCAGGGCCACCAGGCAGCCGATCAGGGTCGCCGACATCGCCGGTCTCAGCGACCGGGCGGCCCCGTCCCGCTGAGCCGGGACCCCCCTGCCCCCGGCGCACCGGCCCGGCGGCACGTCGGCGCCGACTCGCCGATCAGGGGGATTGGAATCGGCGGGGTCGGGGCACAATGCCCACGATGGACGTGCAGACCTCGATCTCCCGCCTTGCTGAGCCGCGCTACCGGCTCGGCTGGTGGCTGGTGACCAGGGGCATCGTGCTCGTCGTCGCGGTGGTGATGCTGCTCAGCGACGACTGGAAGCAGATGTTCAACGACCTCAACGTCTACGCGCGGTGGGGCGAGGGCCTGGCGCAGGGGCGCGTCCCCTCCGAGGACCCCATGTGGCAGTACCCGCCGCTGGCCGCCTTCGTCTTCGGGGGCATCGGACTGCTCGGGTCGCAGCCGTGGATGTTCGCGGCCCTGTTCGTGGTCGTCGACGTCGCCATCAGCATGCTGCTGGCCTCCGACGCCCGGGCCCGGGGCCGCTGGCACGGGTATGCCGTCTGGCTGGCCGCGCCGCTGCTCATCGGGCCCATCCTGTACGGCCGCTATGACGTGATCCCGACCCTGACCGCGCTCGCGGGCCTGCTCGCCGTCGCGGCACCGCTGACCGCCGGCGCGGTGCTGGCGATCGGCGGTGGGCTCAAGGTGTGGCCCGCCGTGATGGCCCTGGCGATGCGCCAGCGCGACTGGTTGCGCGGCTCGGCCGGGGCCGTGGCCGCGGGGGCGGCCATCCTGATCGCCTCGGCCTGGACGTTCCCCACGGTGATCAGCGGTTTCGTCGGCAACGGCGAGGCCCGCGGCCTGCAGACCGAGTCGGTCGCGGCGCTGCCGTTCGTCTGGGCGCGCATGGCCGGCCTGGACATCCCCGAGGCGTTCCGCTATGGGTCCTCCGAGGTCGGCGTCCCCCTGGCGGACGCGGTCGCACCGTGGCTGGTCCCGCTCACCGCGGTGGGTCTGCTCCTGCTGATCGGCGCCCGGTTGGCCGGACGCCTGGACCACGCCCCCGTGGCCGACATCGCGTTCGTGGCCATCACGTGGCTGATGGTGACCTCGCGCGTGCTGTCGCCGCAGTACAACGTCTGGCTGGTCGGCATGGCCGCCATCGTGTGGGCGGCGGGCTCGCGCCGGATGCGGGTGGCGACGATCCCGGTGGCCGTCACCGCGGTGGCCGCGCAGGCGCTGTACCCGTTCGCCTACGTGGACATCATCCGGGGCGCCATCGTCGGGGAGGCGATCCACACGGTGCGCATCGTGGCCCTCGTGGCCGTCCTGGTCCTGGCTGTGCGGGCACTGCTCCCGCAGCGCCGGGACGGTCTCGACCTGCGGTCCCTGGAGGTCGTCGCCGAGCGTTCCCGGCCCTGAGGCGCGTCCGTGGGGGCTGGGCCGGGGGAGCGGTTATCGTCTGGCCAGGACCCCGCGACGGAGGATCCATGAAGCGCCTGCTCGCCGTGCTCGCCGCCTGCACCCCGCTCGTGCTGCTGGCCGCCTGCGCTGGCGATGGCGGGCCGGCCTCGGGGGACCTCGGGGCATCGTGCACCCGCGAGTCCCTGCGGACACTCTCGCCCGGGCGACTGGTCGTGGCGGTGGGCCAGCCCGCCTACGAGCCCTGGGTCCGCAACGACAAGCCGGAGGGCGGCGAGGGCTTCGAGGCTGCCGTGGCCCACGCCGCGGCCGAGCGGCTCGGCTTCTCGGCGCAGGACCTCCGGTGGGTGCGCACCACAGCCAGCGAGGCGCTCGCCCCGGGACCGAAGCCGTTCGACTGGAGCCTGCAGCAGCACACGATCACGCCGGTCCGCGAGGCGTTCGTGGACTTCTCCGCCCCGTACCTCGCGCTCGGCCACGCCGTGGTCTCGTACGAGGGCTCGCCGATCGAGGACGCTCGCGCCGTGGCCGACCTGGCCGGCGCGAGGATGGGCGCTGTCACGGGATCGGACGGCCGGCAGGTCGCCCAGCGGCTGGCCGTGGCCGGTCCGGACGTCGCGGTGTTCCGCGACACCGCCGAGGCCGTCGCGGCCCTGTCCGACCGGACGGTCGACGGCCTGGTCCTCGACCTGCGCACGGCGTTCTCGGTCGTGGCTGGCCAGGTGGACGACGGGGTCATCGTCGGGCAGGTGCCGGCATCCAGAGGCGGGACCGCCGAGGAGATCGGGATCCTGCTGGGCCAGGGCAGCCCGCTGACCGCGTGCACCAGCCGGGCCATCGAGGCGTTGCGCGCCGACGGCACCCTGGACCGCCTGGCCCAGGTCTGGCTGGCCGAGCGCGGCGGCGCCCCCGTCCTGTCCTAGCGCCGGCCGCGCCCCCGGGCCGCAGCGACCGGTGCGCAGCGGACTTCCCGAGGCGGTCGGAGGGTCCACGGGGCACGGGCCAGCCTCGGTGCGGCCCAGCCTCGGTGCGGCCCAGCCGGGCGGCGCCCACATGGATCGCCTGATGCCCGACCGGACCTGTGGTTTCCGGATGCGCCGCCGCTGGATCTGCGGATCGGGTTGGGTTTCGGTGGGGCTGAGGCCGCCCCGGACCTGCTGCGCCGCGTCTCCTCCCGGTGACGGGGGGCAGTGGACGGCGTGGTGCTGTCCCCCGATCGGAGGCATCTGCCCCGGCTCCGGCACCAGATCATCGGGCTCGGGCCCTGGTTCTGGAGCCCAAATGTCTGTTTTTGCCCCGATTCTGCACCGACAGGCAGATTTCCACATGGATGTTGGCCCGTCCGTGTTGACATGTGTGGCTCGTGCGGTGTTGACTATGCACGTTCCCACAGAAACGGAGGCGGCGGTGTACGCGGAGGAGCGGCAGGCGGCGATCGTCTCCCGGGCTCGCAGTGCGGGCCGTGTGGAGGTTGCGGAGCTGGCTGAGGCGTTCGACGTGACGCCGGAGACCGTGCGCCGCGACCTGACCAGCTTGGAGCGCCAGGGACTGCTGCGCCGGGTGCACGGCGGGGCGATCGTGGTGGACCTGTTCGGCTTCGAGCCCGCACTGGCCGTGCGGGAGTCGGTGCACACGGGAGAGAAGGCGCGCATCGCCCAGGCCGCGCTGGCCGAGGTCCCCATGGAGGGGGCGATCGCCCTGGACGCCGGGTCCACCACGCAGAAGCTCGCCGAGCTGCTGCCCCCGGACCGCGAGCTCACCGTGGTGACCAACAGCATCCCGATCGCCCTGACGCTGGCCGGCAAGTCCAACATCACGCTGCACCTGGCCGGTGGCCGCGTGCGCGGACGGACCCTGGCGACCGTCGACGACGCGGCCCTGGAGTTCATGCGCACCATCCACGTCGACGTCGCGTTCATGGGAACCAACGGCCTCACAGTGGACCGGGGCCTGACCACCCCGGACCGCGCCGAGGCGGCCGTGAAGCGGTCGTTCGTCCGGTCGGCGCTGCGCTGCGTCGCCCTTGCTGATCACACGAAGTTCGGGTCGGTCCACTTCGCCCACTTCGCCGACCTCTCCGAGGTCGACGTCGTGGTCACGGACTCCGCCCTTGCCCAGACTGTCGCCGCCGAGGTCGAGGCGGCCGGACCCCAGGTGGTGCTTGCATGATCGTCACAGTCACGTTCAACCCGAGCCTCGACAGGACCCTGTCGATCCCGCAGCTGCAGCGGGGCGAGGTCATCCGGGCCGACGAGTCCCTGGAGGACCCGGGCGGCAAGGGGGTGAACGTCACGCGGTTCCTCTCGGCGTACGGCACCCAGTCCGTCGCCGTGCTGCCCGCCGGGGGGCCCATGGGTCACGCGCTCACCTCCCTGCTGGACGAGGCGTCGATCCCCTACCGCGCGATCCACATCGACGGCCGGACCCGCGCCAACGTGACGGTCGTCGAGCCCGATGGCACCACCACCAAGCTGAACGAGCCCGGCCCGGTGCTCTCCGCCAGCGAGCTGGACGCCCTCGTCGCAGCGGTGGCGGAGCTTGCCACCGAGGGGGGCTGGGTCGTCGTCGCCGGCAGCCTGCCGACCGGGCAGTCCACGGACGTCGTCCTGCGGATCGCCGACGTGGCACGTGCTGCCGGATCCCGGTTCGCCCTGGACATCAGCGGCCAGGCCCTGGCCGACGGCCTGGCGGCCCGTCCCGACCTGATCAAGCCCAACGAGGAGGAGCTCGGCGAGATCCTCGGCCGCACGCTGGAGACGATCGACGAGGTCCTCGGCGGCTGCCAGGAGGCCCTCGAGCGCGGCGCCGGCGCGGTGATCTGCTCGCTGGGATCCAAGGGTGCGGTCCTGGTGGACCAGGACGGCCGCTGGCACGGAACGGGCCCCCGGGTCTCCGTGCTGAGCACCGTCGGTGCCGGCGACAGCCTGCTGTCGGGCTTCCTGCACGGCGGCGGCGCCGGTCCGGAGGCCCTGCGCACCGGCATCGCCTGGGCCACCGCCGCAGTCCAGACCCCCGGGACGGGTGTCCCGCGTGCTGACCTCATCGACCCGACAGCCGTCGCGGTCGCCCCGATCAACTGACCCCGCCCCACCACACTGGAGGAAAACACATGTCCGTGATCGCTCCGGAGCTCGTCGAGCTCGACCTGGATGCGTACGCATCCACCAAGGAGGAGGCAATCGAGCGCCTGGTGACGCTGGTCGGGGCCTCCGGCCGGGCCACCGACGTGGCGCAGCTGCGTGCTGACGTGGGCAGCCGCGAAGACTTGATGCCGACCGGCATCGAGGGTGGCATCGGCATCCCGCACGCCCGCAGCGCCGCGGTCGTCGAAGCCACCGTCGCCTTCGGGCGAACCACCAAGGGGATCGACTTCGGTGCGGCCGATGGCCCGGCGACCCTGGTCTTCCTCATCGTCGCACCCGCGGGTGGCGGCAACGAGCACATGCGTGTTCTGTCCGCGCTCGCACGCAAGTTGATCCACCAATCCTTCAAGGACTCCCTCAAGCAGGCCCCCGACGCCGACACCGTCGTGGACGTGTTCGTCAAGGAAGTAGGTATCTGATGAAGTTCGTTGGAGTGACGTCGTGCCCCACGGGCATTGCGCACACGTACATGGCGGCCGAGGCCCTGGAGCAGGCCGCCAAGGCCGCAGGGCACGAGATCGCCATCGAGACGCAGGGCTCGGGTGGCTTCCAGGCCCTCGACCCGGCCGTCATCGCCGCCGCTGACGGCGTGATCTTCGCCAATGACGTCGAGGTCCGCGATCGGGGCCGGTTCGCCGGCAAGCCGACCGTCGCCGTCGGCGTGAAGCGCGCGATCAACGACGCCCCGGCCATCATCAACGAGGCCGTCGCCGCGGTCGCGGCCGGCCCCGCTGCCGTCCCCGCCGCCGCTGCGGCTCCCGCCGCCGGCGGTGGCATGGCCACCAAGGTCGAGGAGGGCCACTTCGGCATCCGCCTGCGCGGCTACCTGATGACCGGTGTCAGCTACATGATCCCGTTCGTCGCCGGTGGCGGCATCCTGATCGCCCTGAGCTTCATGCTCGGTGGGTACTCCATCGTCGAGGTGAACGCCAACGTCTCGGAGTTCCTCAACGGGTTCAGCTGGCTGAGCCTGCACGACTGGGCCGGCCTGATGTTCATCCTCGGCGCCACGGCGTTCGGGTTCCTGAACGCGGTCCTGGCCGGCTTCATCGCCTACGCGATCGCTGACCGGCCCGGCCTGGTGCCCGGCTTCGTCGCGGGCGTCGCCGCCGGCACCATCGGCGCCGGCTTCCTCGGCGCCATCGTCGGTGGCCTCACCGGTGGCTTCATCGCCCGCTGGTTCGCGCAGCTCAACGTGCCCAAGGCCATCCGCGGCGTCATGCCCGTCGTGATCATCCCGCTGGTCGCCACCCTGCTGAACGGCGCCCTGATGCTGACCGTGATCGGCAAGCCGCTGGCCAAGGTGCAGACCGCCCTGACCGACTGGCTCAACGGGCTCTCCGGCGCCAACCTGATCCTGCTGGGCGTCATCCTCGGCCTCATGATGGCCTTCGACATGGGCGGCCCGGTCAACAAGACCGCCTACGTGTTCGCCACGCTGAACCTGACCACGGCGATCGCGGAGAACAACGGCCCGGCCCTGCAGATCATGGCGACCGTCATGGCCGCTGGCATGGTCCCGCCGCTGGCGATGGCCCTGTCCTCCACGGTCCTGCGGCCGAAGCTCTACACCGAGTCCGAGCAGGAGAACGGCAAGGCCGCCTGGCTGCTCGGTGCCTCGTTCATCACCGAGGGTGCCATCCCGTTCGCCGCGGCCGACCCGCTGCGCGTGATCCCCTCGATCATGGCCGGCTCCGCCCTGACCGGCGGCCTGGTGATGGCCTTCGGCTGCGAGCTGCGGGCCCCGCACGGTGGCATCTGGGTCATCGGCCTGATCAGCAACCCGTTCATGTACCTGCTCGCCATCGTGGCCGGCACGGTCGTGAGCGCCCTGCTGGTGACGGCGTGGAAGGCCAAGAGCGGCGTGTCCGACGAGGCCATCGAAGAGGGTCTCACCCACGCGGCGATCGGCTGATCTCCCGCACCACCCACGACTGGCCCGCACCCCTGGAGGGTGCGGGCCAGTCGCTTTGGATCAGGTGCGCCGGGTTCGGGGACGGGGCGGCGCCCAGGCCAGCCGCACCTCGGCGGGGCACATCAGGCGGCCACTGCGCCCCGCCAGGCCGGGACCACTGCGGGCTGGCCGGGACCAACAGCGGGCTGGCCGGGACCAACAGCGGGCTGGCCGGGACAACCCGAGGATGCCCGCGGTCAGGACAGGACGCCGGCGCCCGCGGGGGCGGGTCCCCCGGCCGCGTCGCCGAGTCCCGCAGGGCCGGAGTCGTCGGTGAGGTCCACCTGTCGGGGGGCCTGGTCCTTCGTCGCCTCGTCCTGCACGGCCGCCTCGCTGTCGGGCCGGCGCGGCTGGCCCAGGGGTCCCGAGGGGGCCCGCAGCCGGGCCGACCGTGCCTGCCGGGCGGCCCACGCGTCCAGGGACACCCAGCCCGTGCGGTGCCGGTGCAGCAGCCAGTACACGCGGGCCCGCATCAGCACCACGACCGCCAGTCCCACCATGACCAGGGTCAGCGGAGAGGGCAGGGGCGGCAGCGACGGCAGGGAGGGCAGCGGGATCCGGGGCAGGAATCGGTCGCTGCGGGTGCTCACCGCCGTCGGCGCGTCGGCCGAGCCCAGGGCCTGTCGGGCGGTGGGCGCCGCGCCCTTCTCCGGCAGCGGCACGATGGTGCGGTCGAAGGTCGGCGCGGGCGCCGAGGGCTCGGCGAGTCGGCCGACCGGCGTCAGCCGATCCCGGTTGGCGAAGCCCCAGTTCAGCAGCGACTCGGCCCCCCGGTAGGTGTTGCCACGGATGTGCAGCAGCGTCACGAGCAGCCGGTGCCCGTCTCGCTCGGCTGCGGCCACCATCGTGCGGCCGGCGCCGCTGGTGTAGCCGGACTTGCCGCCCAGGGCCCCCTCGAAGCCGTCGGTCAGCATGCGGTCGTGGGTGTAGATCGGGTAGATCACGCGCTTGCCGTTGGCCAGCTCCTTGCCGGGGAACTTCACCCGGGTGAGCTTCAGGTAGTCCGCGATCTCGGGGTTGGCGAAGGCCGCGCGGCCGATCAGCGCGAGGTCGCGCGCGGTGGTGACCTGTCCCGGGGCGTCCAGGCCACTGGGGTTGACCGCCTTCGTGCTGCGTGCGCCGAGCCGCGCGGCCTCGGCGTTCATCTGCTCGACGGTCGTGCGGATCCCGCCGTTGGCCCGGGCCAGCGCGTTGGCGGCGTCGTTGGCGCTGGGCATGAGCGCAGCGTGCAGCAGGTCGGAAGCGGTGTAGGTCAGACCGCGGTAGAGCACGACGCGGTTGCCCTCCGCCTTCTCGTCCGCGGCGACCGCGCGGTACGGCTGCTCGGGGTCCAGGCGGGGTGCGACCGTCAGGGCGGTCAGCAGCTTCTGGGTGGAGGCCGGGCGCATGGGGCGGTCGGGGTTGCGCGTGGCCAGGATCTCGCCGGTGTCCAGGTCGGCCAGGACCCAGGCGGTCGCCAGGCCCGGGACCGCCCCAGCCGCAGGGTCGGCGGTCACGCCGGAGCCGGAGGTGGGCGAGGGGGTGGCCGTGGCCGCGGGTGTCGCCACGGTCGCCACGGACGGGGTCGCCCCGGACTGGCCGAGCCCGCCCCAGGGGCCCACCGCGGACGTGGGGTTCGGGGCTGGCTCCAGCGCCGTCGCGGGGGCCGCGGCCACGGTGGTGACAGCAGCAGCGGCGGAGAGCATCAGCGCTGCCAGTGCGCGGGAAGAGGAAGCCATAGCGGGAAAAGGCTATGGTCCGGTTCGTCCGGCTCCGGGTAGCGACTCGGCCCAACCGCCGGGGGATTCCCCGGGCGATCGGGCCGAGAGCGTGTCGAGCGGGGGCTGGGCTACCCGTGGAAGATCAGCGCCCGCTTGACCTCCTGGATCGCCTTGGTCACCTCGATGCCACGAGGGCAGGCGTCCGTGCAGTTGAAGGTGGTCCGGCAGCGCCAGACGCCCTCCTTCGAGTTCACGATCTCCAGGCGCTGCTCGGCGCCCTCGTCGCGGCTGTCGAAGATGAACCGGTGCGCGTTCACGATCGCGGCCGGGCCGAAGTACTGGCCGTCGGTCCAGAAGACCGGGCACGAGGTCGTGCAGCAGGCGCACAGGATGCACTTGGTCGTGTCGTCGAACCGGGCCCGGTCCTCGGCCGACTGCAGCCGCTCCCGGGTGGGGGCGTTGCCCGTCGTGATCAGGAACGGCATGACCTCGCGGAAGGCCTTGAAGAACGGCTCCATGTCGACGACGAGGTCCTTCTCCAGGGGCAGCCCCTTGATGGCCTCGACGATGATCGGCTTGCTGGCGTTGAGGTCCTTGATCAGGGTCTTGCACGCCAGCCGGTTGCGGCCGTTGATCCGGATCGCGTCCGAGCCGCAGATGCCGTGTGCGCACGACCGGCGGAACGTCAGCGTCCCGTCCTGCTCCCACTTGATCTTGTGCAGCGCGTCAAGGATCCGGTCGGTGGGCAGCACCTCGACGGTGAAGTCCTGCCAGAACGGCGATTCGCCCTCCTCGGGGAGGTACCGACGGATCCGCATCGTGACCGGGAAGGCCACGGGCACGGGCGTGGAGTCAGCGGTCACGGTCTCGGCGGCCATCAGTACTTGCGCTCCATCGGCTGGTAACGGGTGATGGTGACGGGCTTGTAGTCCAGCCGGATCGACACGGATCCGTCCAGAGCCTGCTCGCGGTAGGCCATGGTGTGCTTCATGAAGGCGGCATCGTCACGCTTCTGGTAGTCCTCCCGTGCGTGGCCACCGCGCGACTCCTTGCGGGCCAGCGCCCCCACCACGAGCACCTCCGCCAGCTCGAGCAGGAAGCCCAGCTCGATCGCCTCGAGCAGGTCGGTGTTGTAGCGGGCGCCCTTGTCCTGGATGCCGACGTTGCGGTACCGGGCCTTGAGCTCACGCAGGTCGGCCAGCGCCTGGGACAGGGTCTCCTCGGTCCGGTAGACCTGCGCGTTGAAGTCCATGGTCTCCTGCATGGCCCGGCGGATCGCGCCGACGCGCTCGGTGCCGGTGCTGTCCAGCAGGCCGCTGACCAGGTCCTGCACCCGTGCGGCGCCCACCTCGGGAAGCGGCACGAACTCGGCCGTGGCGGCGTACTGCGAGGCAGCCAGGCCGGCCCGCCGGCCGAACACGTTGATGTCGAGCAGGGAGTTGGTCCCGAGCCGGTTGGCCCCGTGCACCGAGACGCAGGCGCACTCCCCGGCCGCGTACAGCCCGGGCACGACCGTGTCGTTGTCGGCCAGCACCTCCGTGGCGATGTTGGTGGGGATCCCGCCCATGGCGTAGTGCGCGGTCGGGAACACCGGCACCATCTCGGTGATCGGGTCCACCCCGAGGTAGGTCCGGGAGAACTCGGTGATGTCCGGGAGCTTCTCCTCGATCTGCGCGGCTGGCAGGTGGGTGAGGTCGAGGTAGACGTAGTCCTTGTGCGGCCCGGCCCCGCGGCCCTCGCGGACCTCCTGGACCATGGCCCGGGCCACCATGTCGCGGGGGGCGAGGTCCTTGATGGTCGGGGCGTAGCGCTCCATGAAGCGCTCACCGGAGGCGTTGCGCAGGATGCCGCCCTCGCCGCGCGCGCCCTCGGTGAGCAGCACGCCGAGCCCGGCCAGGCCGGTCGGATGGAACTGGAAGAACTCCATGTCCTCCAGCGGCAGCCCGGCCCGGTACACGATCGCCATGCCGTCGCCGGTCAGCGTGTGGGCGTTCGACGTGGTCTTGAACACCCGGCCGAATCCCCCGGTCGCGAACACGACCGCCTTGGCCTGGAACACGTGGACCTCGCCGGTGGACAGCTGGTAGGCGACCACGCCGGCGGTGCGCACCTGCCCGTCGACCTCGTTGAGCAGCAGGTCCAGGACGTAGTACTCGTCGAAGAACTCGACGCCCTGCTTGATGCAGTTCTGGTACAGCGTCTGCAGGATCATGTGCCCCGTGCGGTCCGCGGCATAGCAGGCACGGCGGACCGCGGCCTCGCCGTGGTTGCGGGTGTGCCCGCCGAACCGGCGCTGGTCGATCCGGCCCTCCGGCGTGCGGTTGAACGGCAGGCCCATCTTCTCCAGGTCGATGACCGCGTCGATGGCCTCCTTGCACATGATCTCCGCGGCGTCCTGGTCGACCAGGTAGTCACCGCCCTTGATCGTGTCGAAGGTGTGCCACTCCCAGTTGTCGTCCTCGACGTTGGCCAGCGCCGCGCACATGCCGCCCTGGGCCGCCCCGGTGTGCGAGCGGGTCGGGTACAGCTTGGTCAGCACCGCCGTGCGGGCGCGCGGCCCGGACTCCAGCGCCGCGCGCATCCCGGCCCCGCCGGCGCCGACGATGACGACGTCGTACACGTGGTTCTGCATGGTGCTCGGGCTCTCCGATCAGATCAGGGTCGGGTCGAAGGTGAAGATGACCAGCGTCCCGAGGGCGATGATGAACACGGTCGCGAAGGCCAGCAGGGTCTTCAGCCAGAACTTCGTGGTGTCGCGGACCGCGTAGTCGTTGATGACCGTGCGCATGCCGTTGGCGCCGTGCAGCATGGCCAGCCACAGCTGCAGCAGGTCCCAGGCCTGCCAGAACGGGCTCGACCAGCGACCGGCGACGAAGCCGAAGTTGATCCGCTGCACGCCGCCGTCGAGCACGTTCATGATGAGCAGGTGGCCGAGCACGAGGAACACGAGCACGAGGCCGGACGCCCGCATGAACATCCAGGAGTACTTCTCGTAGTTGCCCCGGCTGCGGCTGCGCGCGGCGCGGGGATCGGCGATGTCCAGGCTCATGATGCGCTCCCGAAGAGGGCCTCGAGCGTGTGCTTGGTCATGAACCAGGCCGCCGGGACCATGATCAGCAACCAGATGACGATGATCGCGCGGAGCATGCCCTTCTGGTGGCGCGGGCCCTGGGACCAGAAGTCCACCAGGATGATCCGCAGCCCGTTCAGGGCGTGGTACAGCACGGCGGCGACCAGCCCGACCTCGAGCAGGTTGACGATCGGGGTCTTGTAGCTGGCGATCACCTTGTCGTAGGCGTCCGGTGACACCCGCACGAGCGCGGTGTCCAGGACGTGGACCAGCAGGAAGAAGAAGACCGCGACCCCGGTGATGCGATGGGCCACCCAGGACCACATCCCCTCACCGCCGCGGTAGAGCGTCCCCGCAGGCGCACTGGCCATCGGTGGAGCCTCCCTTTGTCGGATCAGCGCACGGTGGCTGGATCTGCCCACCTGCGGGCAGTCTAGACCGGGGTCGCGGCCACGCTCGGGGGAGGCGCCCCCGGTACCGGCTGCGAGGTTCGGGCCTTTCGTCCCCCCGGTTGGGGCCCGAGTGCACGGACGGGGGCCCTCGGGCACGTCCTAGCCTGTGCCCATGGCCACCACGGAGTCCGGAACCCCGTTCGCCCCGCTCTACGACGCCGCCACGCTCGAGGGCATGGATCCCGAGGCGATCGGTGCCCCCGGTCGCTACCCGTTCACCCGCGGCGTCTACCCGACCATGTACACGGGCCGGCCCTGGACCATGCGCCAGTACGCCGGGTTCGGCACGGCGGCGGAGTCCAACGCCCGGTACCACCAGCTCATCGCCGCGGGGACGACCGGGCTGAGCGTGGCGTTCGACCTGCCCACCCAGATGGGCTACGACTCCGACCACCCGCTGGCCCACGGCGAGGTCGGCAAGGTCGGCGTGGCCATCGACTCGATCGAGGACATGCGGCTGCTGTTCGACGGCATCCCGCTGGACCGGGTCTCCACCTCGATGACCATCAACGCCCCCGCCGCCGTGCTGCTGCTGCTCTACCAGCTGGTCGCCGAGGAGCAGGGCGTGCCCGGGGCGGCCCTGACCGGCACGATCCAGAACGACGTGCTCAAGGAGTACATCGCCCGCGGCACGTACATCTACCCGCCGGCCCAGTCGCTGCGCCTGATCACCGACATCTTCCGGTACTGCGGCGCCGAGATGCCCAAGTGGAACACGATCTCGATCTCGGGCTACCACATGGCCGAGGCCGGGGCGACGCCCGCGCAGGAGATCGCCTTCACGTTGGCCGACGGCATCGAGTACGTCCGCGCGGCGGTGGCCGCCGGGCAGGACGTCGACGACTTCGCCCCGCGCCTGGCCTTCTTCTTCGTGGCCCGCACCAGCCTGCTCGAGGAGGTCGCGAAGTTCCGCGCCGCCCGGCGGATCTGGGCCCGGGTGATGCGCGAGGAGTTCGGCGCCCGCAACCCCAAGTCGCTGATGCTGCGGTTCCACACCCAGACCGCCGGCGTGCAGCTGACCGCCCAGCAGCCTGAGGTCAACATGGTGCGCGTGGCCATCCAGGCGCTCGCCGCGGTCCTGGGCGGCACGCAGTCGTTGCACACCAACTCCTTCGACGAGGCCATCGCCCTGCCGACGGAGAAGGCCGCGCGGCTGGCCCTGCGCACCCAGCAGGTCATCGCCTACGAGTCCGACGTGTGCAAGACGGTCGACCCGTTCGCCGGGTCGTACGCCGTCGAGGCGCTCACCAACGACGTCGAGGCCGCTGCGACCGCGCTGATGGCCCGGGTGGCTGAGGTCGGAGGTGCGGTGGCGGCCATCGAGCGCGGCCTGCAGAAGGCCGAGATCGAGCGCTCCGCGTATCGCATCGCCAACGAGATCGACGGCGGGCAGCGGGTGGTGGTCGGCGTCAACCGCTTCACCATCGACCACGACGAGCCGTACGAGCCGCTGCGGGTCGACCCGACCATCGAGGCCGACCAGCGCGCCCGGCTGGCCTCCCTGCGGGAGCGCCGCGGCGATGTCGGCGCCCTGCTCGACGCGGTCCGGCAGGCGGCGACCAGCGGCGAGAACGTGCTCTACCCCATGAAGGAGGCCCTCCGGGCCAGTGCCACGGTCGGCGAGGTGTGCAACGCCCTGCGCGACGTGTGGGGCGAGTACGTCCCCCAGGACGCCTTCTGATCGGGTCGGGTGCGGGGGTCGGATCGGTAGCCTGACCGGGTGGCCGTCGACCCCCGGACCTGCGCGCGGGCACCCAAGGTGCTCCTGCACGACCACCTGGACGGTGGGCTGCGCCCGGCGACCCTGGTCGAGCTCGCGCGCGCGGACGGCGACCACGAGCTGCCGACGTGGGACCCCGTGGGGCTGGGCGCCTGGCTGGTGCGGGCTGCGGACTCCGGGTCGCTGGTGCGCTACCTGGAGACGTTCGCCCACACCGTCGCGGTGATGCAGACCGGGCCCGCCCTCGAGCGGGTCGCGCGGGAGTGCGTCCAGGACCTGGCCGCCGACGGCATCGTGTACGCCGAGGTCAGGTTCGCCCCCGAGCTGCACACCGCCGGTGGGCTGGCGATGGACGCCGTCGTGGCCGCCGTCCTTGCCGGGGTGGCCCAGGGTGAGCGCGACGCCGCGGCGCTGGGCCGCGCGATCACGGTCCGGTTGATCCTGTCAGCGATGCGCACGGCCGGTCGCAGTCTCGACGTGGCCCGGCTGGTCGTGGCCGGTCGGGGCGCGGGCGTGGTCGGGTTCGACATCGCCGGGGCCGAGGACGGCTACCCGCCCACCCGCCACCAGGCGGCCTTCGACCACGTGCGCGAGCACTTCGGGCACATCACGATCCACGCCGGTGAGGCGTTCGGGCTGCCGAGCATCGGCCAGGCCCTGCATGCCTGCGGCGCCGAGCGGCTGGGCCACGGCGTGCGCCTCACCGACGACATCCGCGTGGACCCCGAGGGGATCGCGCACCTGGGCCCCATGGCCGCCTACGTGCGCGACCGGCGGATCCCGTTGGAGATGTGTCCCTCGTCGAACGTGCAGACCGGGGCGGTCGCGTCCGTGGCGACGCACCCGGTCGGGCTGCTGCGTCGGCTGGGGTTCCGGGTCACGGTCAACACCGACAACCGGCTGATGTCGCACACCACGCTGAGCCGGGAGCTGCACGTGGTGTCCGAGGCATTCGACTACGGGCTGGCCGACCTGCGCTGGCTGACCATCAACGCCATGAAGTCCGCGTTCCTGGCCTTCGACCAGCGCATCGCGCTGATCGAGGACGTCATCAAGCCGGGCTATTCGGCGCTGGCCTGACCAGCGGCGCCCCGCCCAGTCCCGGTGCTGCCGGCGCGGTGACCAGCTCGTCGAGCACCGCCCGTGTCGTGGTGATCCCCAGCCGGGTCGCCCCGGCCGCCAGCATCGCCCCGGCCTGCGCCGCCGTGCGGATGCCCCCGCTGGCCTTGATGCCCAGGGTCGCGCCCACGGTGTTGGCCATCAGGGAGACCGCCAGCGCCGTCGCCCCACCTGCCGGGTGCAGGCCGCTGGCCGTCGCGACGAGGTTCGCACCGGCCTCCTGGGCCATCACGCACACCCGCACCACCTCGTCGTCGCTGAGGGCGGCGGCCTCGAGCACGACGGTGAGCGCAGCGCCCTCGGTCGCGCGGCGCAGGAGGTCCAGCTCCCGGCTCACGGCACGCCAGCTGCCCGAGCGGACCGCCACGACGTCGATGACGACGCAGACCTCGCCGGCACCCTCCTCGGTGACCCGGCCCGCCTCGCGCGCCAGCGCCCGGGAGTCGTGCTGCGGTGTGTCGGCTCCCAGGATCGTGCCGGTGACGATGCCCAGCCCCCGCAGCCCCGCCGTCAGGCCGAGCAGCGGCTCGGGCACGCACACACCATGCACGCCCAGCTCGACCGCGTCCGCGCACAGGGCCAGGGCCTGTGCGGGACTGGCCTGCGGCCCGAGCAGGGTGTGGTCCACGAGCCGGGCCAGCTCCGCGCGCGTGGGGTGCATGGGCGCATTCTGGCCCGGCGGGGCCGACGGAGGCCCGGCGACCCCGGTCGGCCCGGGTGTCGCCGGCGGGTCGGCGGGGGCGTCGACAGCGGCCGCGCGGGCCGGCGCTACGTTCGGCCCATGGGCAGCGACGTGG
>JBDHZV010000035.1:0-23431 GCA_039812125.1 Candidatus Nanopelagicales bacterium | reverse complement strand
CCAGCCTCGGCCGTCCCAGCCGGGGCCGGGACCGACGCACCCGGGCCAGCATCGCCTGCCGGTTCCTGGGCGGCAGCCGACGCGGCGGCGCTGACCTCACCGCCCCAGACCGCCTGCGCCCCCGAATGCCCCACCAGGATCACCCACACGATGTTCACCACCGCCACGACCACGGACCCGATGGCCAGGGCTGTCGTGGCAGCCGAGCGGCGGCCCCGCCGTTCATCCCGTCGCGCCATCAGCAGCCATGCCAGGGCGACCAGGAACAAGGCGGCCGCCAGCAGCGGAAGGGTGTCGCCGAGCTCGGCGTGACGTTCCGGCTCCCCGACCCGGGCGGCCAGCGCCTCCCCGGACTCCTTGGCCACGAAGACGGCGCCAGTCGCGACCGCGAGACCGGCGACCGACAGCCAGCCCAACCAGGCGCGCCAACGCGGCACGGCGATGGCCACCACGAGGGCCACCGCGGCCAGGGGCAGCAGCACGACCGCAGCGTGGACGACGAGGGGATGCACCGGAAGCCCGGCGATCAGGTCGAACGGTCCGCCGACCTGATCGTCCTCGGCGCGGATCAGGCTGACAGTTGAAAGGCCAACGATGGGGAGCATGGCTCCATGCTGCCAGTCCCCACGTCAAGCGACGAGCAGGTCCCGGTCACGTCACTGCGTGGCCTGGTCCCGATCGACGGCACCGTCCGCGATCCGCTCAGGCGCCGTTCCAGCGGTCGACGTGGTGCAGCACGTCCATGAGGGTCAGGGCCACCGCGTCGGGCTCCCCCACCACCGGGCCCTGCTGGTCGGCCGGGATCTCGCTGTGCGGGATCAGGATCGCGCGCATGCCCACCGCCTGCGCCCCGTGCACGTCGTCCCACGCGCGGTCGCCGACGAAGACCACCTGAGCCGGGTCGTGCACCCCGACTGCCTGCAGCGCCGCGTGGAAGGCGTCCTGGTGCGGCTTGCCCACGGGCAGCTCCGAGGAGTAGACAGCCCCGTCGAGCAGCTCGAGCAGCCCGTCGCGCTCGAACACCCGCTCGTGGTGGTACCGCGGCCAGAGGGTGTTGGAGAGCACCCCCACGCGCAGCCCCCGCGCGCGCAGGGCGCGCAGCACCGGGACCGCCTCGGGGTCGGCGTAGGTGTGGGGCTCCCAGAACTCCAGGTACGCCGCCAGCGCCGCATGGTGGCGACCACTGGCCAGGTCGATGCCGCAGTCGAGCAGCACCTGGTCCAGGCGGCCGGCACCGCTGCCACCGGCGCTGTGGTGCTGCGTCTGCCACCGCTCGATCTCGGCGCTGAACAGCTCCGCCGCCAGGCTTGCGGCCCGTTTGGGGTCGTACACCGAGGTGTAGGCGTACCAGGCCGCCGTCAGGTCGACGTCGTGCCAGGGGGTCAGGGTGCCGCCCCAGTCGAACACCACCGCGCGCACCGGGCCCGTCGGGGCCCCGGTGGGCTGCGTCACGGCAGCTCCTGGACGATCTGCACGATCGTGCCGGCGGCGTCGGCCAGGGCGATGTCCCGGCGCTCCCCTGAGGCCCGGTCCTTGACCTCGACCACCCCGTCGACGAGCCGCCGGCCGAGCACGACGATGAGCGGCACACCGATCAGCTCGGAATCGTTGAACTTCACCCCCGGCGACACCCCCCGGCGATCGTCGAGGATGACCCGCAGGCCGCGGTCCAGGAGCTGCTGCGCCAGCCGGTCCGCAGCCTCGAAGACCGCGGCGTCCTTGCCGGTGGCCACGACGTGCACGTCGGCGGGCGCGACCTCGCGGGGCCAGACGAGTCCCTTGCCGTCGTGGTGCTGCTCGGCCACCGCGGCGACCGCTCGGGACACCCCGATGCCGTACGAGCCCATCGTGACCACGACCTGGCGGCCGTTCTCGTCGAGCACAGTCAGGTCCAGGGCCTCGGCGTACTTGCGGCCCAGCTGGAAGATGTGCCCGATCTCGATCCCCCGCGCCTGGACCAGCACGCCCCGGCGACCCTCGGCGGCGCAGCGGGGACACGGATCACCGGCGCGCACCTCGGCAGCCTCGATGGGTCCGTCGGAGCCGAAGTCCCGGCCCGCGGTGAGCTCGAACACGTGCCGGCCGGGCTCGTTCGCACCGGTGATCCACCGGGTCCCCGGGACGACCCGGGGATCGGTCAGGTAGCGCACGCCCGGACGGCCGGCTGCGTCGCGACGGGACTCGCCCAGGGCACCGGGCCCGATGTAGCCGCGGACCAGGTGCGGGTGAGCCGCGAAGTCGGCCTCCTCGAACGGGCGTGGGTCACTGTCCGGGGCGATGGCGGCCTCGAGGCGCTTGAGGTCGACCTCCCGGTCGCCGGGCAGCCCCACCGCGAGCGGGACGCTGTCCCCGGCCGGGGTGCGCACCATGAACACCACGTTCTTGAGGGTGTCGGCGGCCGTCCAGTCCCGGTCCGGGCGGGGGAACCGGGCGTTGGCCAGGGCCACGAGCGTGTCGATGGTCGGGGTGTCCGGCGTGTCCTCGACATGCGCTTCGGGGGCGTCCTGCCAGGTCCCGGCCTCCGGTGCCACCGTGGTGACCGCCTCGACGTTGGCGGCGTAGCCGCAGTCGCACTCGACGTAGGTGTCCTCACCGACCGGGCAGGTGGCGAGGAACTCCTCGGAGGCCGAGCCGCCCATGGCCCCGGACATCGCCGACACGATGGTGTACCGCAGTCCGAGGCGGTCGAAGGTGCGCACATAGGCGTCACGATGCCGGCCGTACGAGGCCACCAGGCCCTCGTCCGAGGTGTCGAAGGAGTAGGAGTCCTTCATCACGAACTCACGCCCGCGCAGGATCCCGGCACGGGGCCGGGCCTCGTCGCGGTACTTGGTCTGGATCTGGTAGATGCTCAGCGGCAGCTCCTTGTAGGAGGAGCACACGTCCTTGACCAGGAGCGTGAACATCTCCTCGTGGGTGGGGCCGAGCAGGTAGTCCGCGCCGCGCCGATCGGCCAACCGGAACAGGTTGGGCCCGTACTCGGTCCACCGGTTGGTGCGCTCGTAGGGCTCACGGGGAAGCAGCGCCGGGAAGTGCACCTCCTGGAACCCCGCAGCGTCCATCTCCTCGCGCACGATGCGCTCGACGTTGCGCAGCACGCGGTACCCCAGCGGCAGCCAGGTGAAGATGCCCGGCGCGACCCGGCGCACGTACCCCGCCCGGACCAGCAGCCGGTGCGACGGGACCTCGGCGTCCGCCGGGTCCTCCCGAAGGGTCCGCAGGAACAGGGTGGACATTCGGGTCAGCACGGGACTCTCCAGCCGGGAGGCGCCAGGGGGACGCCCGACAGGATAACCCGGCTGCCCGACATCGCTGGCGGGCCCCGCGCGCCGGATCGGCTCCGCCGACACGCCCGGGCCCGGCCGTGGCAGGATGGCGCCCGTGCCGGGCGAGCTCAAGGTGCTGGGAGCACGCCAGCTGCTCGACCTGCGGGTCCTGCTGGACCGTGATCCCATCGCCCACTGCTTCGTCGAGTCCCGCCTCACGGAGTCCCGGGACGCCTGGACGCTCGGCGGCGAGGTGTGGGGGCTCTACCAGGCCGGGTCCATCCAGTCCGCGCTGTTCGTGGGGGCCAACATGGTGCCCATCGAGACCACTGCCGAGGCTCGCCGTGCGTTCGCGGAGCGGGCCCGGCGGATGGGCCGGCGATGCTCGTCGATCGTCGGACCGGCCGACGAGGTGCTGGACCTGTGGGCCCAGCTGGAGCCGGCGTGGGGTCGTGCGCGGGCGATCCGGGCCCGGCAGCACGTGATGGCCACCGCGGTGCCGGCCCTGCGGACCCCGCACCCGGGGCTGCGTCCGCTGGTCATCGAGGAGCTGGACCTGCTGATGCCGGCGGCGGTGGCGATGTTCACCGAGGAGGTCGGGGTCTCCCCCATCGCCCACGGCGCGGGACCGGCCTACCGGGCCCGGCTGGCCGAGATCATCCGGGCCGGGCGGGCCCTGGGGGTGGTCGAGGGCGGTCGGGTGGTGTTCAAGGCCGAGATCGGCTCGGCGACGCCGCGCGCCTGCCAGGTCCAGGGGGTGTGGGTGGCACCGGAGCTGCGCGGGCAAGGACTCGGGGTCGCCGGCATGGCCGGCGTCGTGGAGCACTCCCGGACCCGGATCAGCCCCATCGTGTCGTTGTACGTCAACGACTTCAACCACGCCGCGGTCGCCACCTACGAGGCGGTCGGGTTCACCACCGTGGGGACCTTCGCCACGGTCCTGTTCTGACCTCAGCCGACCGCCAGGACCGCGGCACCCGACACGTCGCCGGCGGCCAGCCGGCGCAGCGCCACCTCGGCGTCCTCGAGGGGATGCACCTCCACCGCGGTCCGCAGCGGTATCGCAGCGGCCAGGGCAAGGAACTCGGTCACGTCCTGGCGGGTCACGTTGGCCACGGACCGCAGGGATCTCTCCATCCACAGCAGGCCGTAGTCGAACTCCGGGATGCGGTCGAGGTGGATGGCGTTGATGGCCACCGTCCCGCCCGGGCCCACGGCCCGCAGCGCGGCCACCACGACGGCACCGGCCGGGGCGAAGGTGATGGCCGCATCCAGCGGCACGGGAGGGCGGTCGTCGTACCCGCCGACCCAGGTCGCACCCAGCGCCCGGGCCCGCTCCTGCTCCGCGGCCGAGCGGGTCGCCACGTGCACCTCGGCCCCGGCGTGCACCGCCATCTGGATCACCAGGGTCGCCGAGGCCCCGAAGCCGTACAGGCCCAGCCGGGTCCCCGCGGCCCGGGCCAGGTCCACGCCGGCGACCCGCAGGGACCGGTACCCGATGGTCCCGCCGCACAGCAGGGGTGCGGCGTCCAGGTCGGCGAACCCCTCGGGCAGCGGGCTCACGTACGGCGCCCGGGCGGTCATCGTGGTGGCGTAGCCGCCGTCCCGATCCCAGCCCGTGAACGACAGCCCGGGGCACAGGTTCTCCCGACCCGACCGGCACATCGCGCAGTGCCCGCAGCTGCCGCCGATCCAGGCCACCCCGACCCGGGTGCCCACGCGGTGACGGGCGGGGTCGACGCCGACCCCGAGGGCGCTGATCCGCCCGACGACCTGGTGACCCGGCACCAGCGGAGTGCGCCGTGGGGACAGGTCGCCCTCCACGATCTGCAGGTCGGTGCGGCACACCGCGCACGCCGTGACGTCGATGCGGACCTCCCCGGGGCCCGGCTCGGGGTCGGGTCGCTCCACCCGGTGCAGGCGCGGCCCACCGGCCAGGACCGGTCCGGGCGCGCGCAGCTCCATCGCGATCATGCGGCACCCGCGGTCCGACGGATAATGGTCGACATGGATTGGATCCGCCACAACATCAAGCTCGTCGGCCTCCTCGTGGTGCTGGCCCTGCTGCTGCCCTTCGGACTGTCCCTGTTCGGCGCCGCCTCCTGATCCGCCGCCCCCGCGCCCGGCCGCGGCCGGTCCCAACCAGCCGCCTCACCTCTTCGCCAGCGACCGCCGCCGGATCGCCGCGGCGAACTCCTCGTTGAACACGCGCTGCACCATGGAGCTGTCCAGGGTGCCGGTCACCGTGGTGTAGCGGCCCTCGGCCATCCCGATGCACACCCGGTGCCAGGCCTGCCCCACCGACCAGGTCACCGTTGCCGCGACGCCGCCCGTGATCGCCCCACCGGCCAGCGTCCCCACCCCGGGGACCAGCTTGAGCAGTCCCGTGGCGGCTGCCCGGCCCGCTTGGGTGGTCACCGTCGTCGCCGCGAGGCTGGCCACGGTGGCGCGCTGCATGGGGATGTCGTAGATCGTGGCGATGCGGGCCATCATCCCGATCTGGATGGGCACCAGGATCGCGGCGTCGGCGAACGGGATGGGGGTGAACCCAGCCGCTGCCGCCGAGGCGGTCGCCGTGTTCACCACCTTCTCGGCAGCCGCAGCCTTGCGCGCCGGGTCGATGCGTTGCGCGGCGACCAGGGCCTCGGTGGACTCCTCCGGAGCGCAGCGAAAGGTGGCATCGAGCAGGTCCAGCAGGCCGTGCTGCTCGACCCCCGTGAACGGATCGGGCACCGCGTTGACCAGGACCGGTCGGCCGTCGTGGATGGGCAGGCCCATCTGCTCGACCTGCCGGGACAGCTCGAGCGTGTCCGGCGCGACGAACAGCTGACCGTGCGGGTCGCGCCGCCCCGGCACCTGGGTCAGCACCAGGATCACCGGGATCCCCACCTCGGCCAGCCGGCGGACGAAGACCGCCTCGGTCGCCTCGAACCGGCGGTCCGTCGCCCGGACGCAGTACCAGGCCAGGTGCACCTGCTCGGGGAACGGCAGCGTCCGGGCGTGCTCGACGAAGCGCTGCAGCTCGGCGACGATCTGCTCGGTGTCGCGACCGACCTCGAGGCCCTGGGTGTCGTACACGCCGAGCCGCCCGGTCCGGTGCACGTAGAGGTGGCTGCCCTGCGTGACCGGCCGGCCGATCCCGGTCGCGGCGACCGCCTCCCCGAAGATCGCGTTCAGGAGCGTGGACTTGCCCACCCCGGTCTTGCCGAAGATGGCCAGGTTGAACCGCCCGACCTTCAGGTCCGCTTCGGCGTAGGCAGCCTCGAACGCCTCCTGCGACCAGCCCGGGACCGGGGGTGGCTGCTCGGTCACGGCGCTCAGCCGACCGTGACGCTGGGGCTGCCCTCGGGCTCCATCTCCTCGGCCAGGCGCATGGCCTCCTCGATCAGGGTCTCCACGATCAGCGCCTCCGGCACGGTCTTGATGACCTGTCCCCTGACGAAGATCTGGCCCTTGCCGTTGCCGCTGGCCACCCCCAGGTCTGCCTCGCGGGCCTCGCCGGGGCCGTTGACCACACAGCCCATGACCGCCACGCGCAGCGGCACCTCCAGGCCCTCCAGTCCTGCGGTGACCTGCTCGGCGAGGGTGTACACGTCGACCTGGGCGCGCCCGCAGCTGGGACACGAGACGATCTCCAGGCCGCGCTGGCGCAGGTTCAGGCTCTCCAGGATCTGGTTGCCGACCTTGACCTCCTCGACCGGCGGCGCGGACAGCGACACCCGGATGGTGTCGCCGATCCCCCGGCTCAGCAGCGCCCCGAACGCCACGGCCGACTTGATCGTGCCCTGGAACGCGGGCCCGGCCTCGGTCACCCCGAGGTGCAGCGGGTAGTCGCACGCCTCGGACAGCAGCTCGTAGGCACGCACCATGACCACCGGGTCGTTGTGCTTGACCGAGATCTTGATGTCGCGGAACCCGTGCTCCTCGAACAGGCTCGCCTCCCACAGCGCCGATTCGACCAGCGCCTCGGGCGTGGCCCGGCCGTGCTTCTTGAGCAGCCGCGGGTCGAGCGACCCGGCGTTGACCCCGATGCGGATCGGGGTGCCGTGGTCGCGAGCCGCCGCGGCGATCTCCTTGACCTTGTCGTCGAACTGCTTGATGTTGCCCGGGTTGACCCGCACGCCGGCGCACCCCGCCTCGATGGCGGCGAACACGTACTTGGGCTGGAAGTGGATGTCGGCGATGACGGGGATGCCCGACTTCCGGGCGATCTGGGGCAGCGCGTCTGCGTCGTCCTGGCTGGGCACGGCGACCCGGACCACCTGGCAGCCCGAGGCCGTGAGCTCGGCGATCTGCTGCAGGGTGGCGTTCACGTCGGCCGTCAGGGTGGTGGCCATGGACTGCACGCTGACCGGGGCATCGCCCCCCACGGCGACCGGGTGGGTGGGGTGGCGCAGCAGGATCTGGCGCGTCGGACGACGCGGCGAGAGCACGGGCGGGGGCAGCGCGGGCATACCGAGGTTGATGCTCATGGGGCCAGTATCGCGTCCGGCCCGGCCTGTCGCCCCCCGTCGGCTCAGCGCCCCCGCGGGGGCTTCCCCCTGCTGCGCCGGATCATGCGCACGCCCGACCATGCCAGCAGCCCGGCGAACAGCACGAGCGCGACGCGCCCGGGCAGCCACTGGCCCAGGGCGGCACCGGCCAGGCCCGCCGGTGCCCCCACGAGGCCGGCGACCAGGGCCAGGCGGACCTCCACCAGCCCGCGGCGGGCATTGGCGACGCTTGCAGTCAGCGCGGTTCCGATGACCACCAGCAGGCTCGTGCCCCGGGCGAGGTCGGCGCCGGCCCCGGTGAGCAGCACGAGACCGGGCACCATGATGATCCCTCCACCCACGCCGAGCAGGCCGGCGAGCACGCCGGCCGCCACCCCGACCAGGGCCAGCAGCCCGACGTCGACCGCGCTGCCCGCCGCCGTGGCCGACCCGATGCCGCCGTCGAGGACCATCCGCGCGGCGGTCAGCAGGCTCAGGACCCCGAACCACAGCTGCAGGCGCGGGATCGGCGTGCGCGGCAGCAGCCACGCCCCCAGCTGGCCGCCCACGACGCCGCCCACCAGCAGCACCGCCCCTGCCGCGAGGTCCACGTTCCCCGCGACCGCGTAGCCGGCCGCTGCCGACAGGGCGATCGGGACGATGGCCAGCAGGCTGGTGGCACTGGCCCGCCGCTGGTCCAGGGCGAACCACGCGACCATCATCGGGACCATCACGATCCCGCCACCCACCCCGAACAGCCCGGCGAGCAGGCCCGCGGCAATGCCCAGCGCCGCGGCCCGTGCGGCGCCGGGCCGCGCGGTCACCACGGCGGTCACCCGGTCAGGGAGATCGGGTTCACCACGTCGGCGAGGATCACGACTGTCGACAGGGCGATGAGCAGGACGGCCATCCCGTAGGCAACAGGCAGCGCCCGGGATACGTCCACCGGGCCGGGGTCCGGTCGCCCACGCACCTGGGCGATCCTGCGGCGCAGGCCCTCCCAGAGCGCGCCGGCGACGTGCCCGCCGTCCAGCGGCAGGATCGGCAGCAGGTTGAACAGGAACAGGAACAGGTTGAGGCTGGCCATCAGGCTGACCCACACCGCGAGCTTGGCCGTCAACGGGTTCTGCGTGGCGGCGACCTCGCCGGAGATCCGCCCGATGCCCACCACGCTGACCGGGCTGTTCGGGTCGCGGGCCTGGCCGTTGAGCATGCCGGTCGCAAGGTCGGCCACGCGCGCCGGCAGGGTCAGCAGCGCCTTGCCGGACATCACCGCCACCTGCCACATCTGGCCCGGGACGGCCGACAGCGACTGCGTCACGTACTGCGATTGCGGCGTCACACCCAGGTAGCCGGTCGCCTCGACACCCCCGGTCGGCCGGCCCTCGGCGTCGAAGGCTGGTCGGTAGGCGGTGCCGAGCACGACCGTCACGGTCCGCAGCGTCCCGGACGCGTCGGCGACACCCAGGACGACGGTGCCGCCCGGGTTGCTGCGCGTGGCCTGGGTGAGCCCCTCCCACTGGCTGACCTCGGTGCCGTTCACCGACACGATCGCGTCGCCGGCGACCAGCCCGGCCACGTGGGCCGGGCTGGGCTCGGATCCCGTGCCGCACGGTTCGGTGCCGAGGGTGCCGGCGGCCAGCGCGGCCTGGGCGGCCTGCTCGGAGGTCATCGAGGCGGGCAGGCAGCCGGCGACCCGCGAGAGCGTCGTGGTGGCGGTGGGCAGCCCGATCCCCACCAGCAGCACAGTGAACATGACCACGGCGATGAGCAGGTTCATGGTCGGCCCGCCGAGCATGACGACGACCTTGCGGGGGACGCTCAGCCGGTAGAAGGTGCGGCCGGCCTCGCCGGGGCCTACCTCCTGCCACGCCTGGACCTTGGCCTCGTCGGACAGGGCCTCGAACCTGCCGGGGTGATGGTCGGCCGCCCGCGGGACGGGCGGCGGGTACATGCCGATCATCCGGATGTAGCCACCGAGCGGGATCGCCTTGACGCCGTACTCGGTCTCGGGGCCGCGCCGGGACCACAGCGTCGGTCCGAACCCGATCATCCACTGGGTCACCTTCACGCCGAAGCGCTTGGCCGGGACCATGTGGCCGACCTCGTGCAGGCCGATGGACAGCGCGAGCCCGACCACGGCGGCCAGCACCCCCACCAGGTAGGACAGGTTCATGCCGGCGCCCCCTCCCGGATCGCTGCGACGGCGCCCTGGCGGGCCCGTCGGTCGGCGGCCAGCACGTCGTCGAGGGTCAGCGCGCCCCGGGCCGCCCCTGCGGATTGCGCGAGTTCTGGCTCGACCACCGCCGCCACGGTGTCGACGATGCCCAGGAACGACAGCCGCCCGGACCGGAACGCAGCCACGGCCTCCTCGTTCGCCGCGTTGAAGGCCGCGGGTGCGGTCCCCCCGGCAGCGCCCGCGCGCCGGGCCAGGGCCACGGCCGGGAACGCCTCGTCGTCGAGGGGATCGAAGGTCCACGTGTGCGAGGCGGTCCAGTCGCACCCGGCCGCGGCACCGGCCACCCGCTCGGGCCAGGCCAGCCCCAGGGAGATGGGCAGGCGCATGTCGGGCGGGGAGGCCTGCGCGAGGGTGGAGCCGTCGACGAACTCCACCATCGAGTGGATCACCGACTGCGGGTGCACCATCACCTCGATGCGCTCCATCGGGACGCCGAAGAGCAGGTGGGCCTCGATGACCTCCAGCCCCTTGTTGACCAGCGTCGCCGAGTTGATGGTGATGACCGGGCCCATCGCCCAGGTCGGGTGCGCCATGGCCTGCTCGGGGGTCACCTCGGCCAGCTCGGCGCGGCTGCGGCCCCGGAACGGGCCCCCGCTCGCAGTCAGCACGAGCCGGCGCACGTCACCGGCCCGACCCGCAGCAAGGCACTGGGCCAGGGCGGAGTGCTCCGAGTCGACCGGGACGATCTGCCCCGGTGCGGCTGCGCGGGTGACCAGCGGGCCGCCGATGATCAGCGACTCCTTGTTGGCCAGGGCGAGCAGGTGCCCCGCCCCCAGTGCCGCCAGGGTCGGTTCCAGGCCGACCGCCCCGGTCATCCCGTTGAGCACCACGTCGCACGCGGCCGCGGCCAGCGCGGTCGCGGCACCCGGCCCGGCGATCACCTCCGGCCGGCTACCCGGGGGCAGCAGCCCGGCCAGCGCGCGCTCGAGGGGGGGCGCGGCCTCGGACCTGGCCACGGCCACCGTCCGGGCACCCGTCTGCTCCGCCTGCCGGGCGAGCTGGTCGACGTCTGCCCCACCGGCCGCCAGGCCCACCACCCGGAACCGGTCGGGGTTGCGCGCCACCACGTCCAGAGCCTGGGTGCCGATCGATCCCGTGCTGCCCAGGAGGATGACGTCGCGCCGGCCGGTCATGGAGTCATTCTGGCCGACCACGGGCGCAGGTGCAGGCTCCCGTGCGGGCGCGCCGGGCGCGGGCGGGCCGCACCGGCCGGGGCGCCGGCGGCAGGACGGCCCCCTCAGAGGTCCAGGCCGGTCAGGACCAGGACCTTCTCATAGGTGAGGTCGGCCATCGCCGAGCGCAGGCCCTCCCGACCGACGCCGGACTCCTTGACCCCGCCGTAGGGCATCTGGTCGGCCCGGAACGAGGGCACATCGCCGATCACCACCCCGCCGACCTCGAGGTCCCGGTGGGCGCGGAAGGCGGTGGCGAGGTCGTGCGTGAACACCCCGGCCTGCAGCCCGAACCGGGAGTCGTTGACGGCCCGGAACGCCGCGTCGGTGCCGTCCACCGGGATGACCACGAGCACCGGTCCGAAGACCTCGTCGCGGCACACCCGCGCCCCGGCCGGGGCGTCCACGAGGACCGTCGGGGCCACGCTGGCGCCCTCGCGGGTGCCGCCTGCCAGCAGTCGAGCACCCTGGGCCACCGCCTCGTCGACCCATTCCTGCACCCGGACGGCGGCCGCCTCATCGACCAGCGGGCCGACCACCGTCGTCTCGTCCCAGGGAGACCCGGTGGCCAGGCTGGTCACCCGCTCGACGATCCGCGGCAGCAGCGCGTCCAGCACGGCGATGTCGACGATGACCCGCTGCACCGAGATGCACGACTGCCCCGCCTGGTAGTTGGCGAAGGTGGCGATCCGGGTGGCCGCCCAGTCCAGGTCGGCCTCGCGGGACCAGTCGGCCAGCACGACGGCCGCGGCGTTGCCCCCCAGCTCGAGCGTGACGTGCTTGGTGGGGACCGCGGCCTGGATGCGCCGGCCCACGACATCGGAACCGGTGAACGACACGACCGGCAGGCGGGGGTCGGTCACCAGTCCGGGCGCGGCGTCGTTGCCGACCGGCAGCACCGACCAGGCCCCGGCCGGCAGGTCGGTCTCGGCCAGCAGCTCACCCAGCAGCAGTGCGCACAGGGGGGTTGCCGGGGCCGGCTTGACCACGATCGGCGCCCCGACCGCGATCGCGGGGGCGACCTTGTGGGCGACGAGGTTCATCGGGAAGTTGAACGGCGAGATCCCGAGGACCGGGCCGATGGGGAACCTGCGCACCAGCGCCGCCCGCCCGGTCGCGGCCGGGTCGGTGTCCAGTCGCTGGAACTCCCCGTTGAACCGCCGGGCCTCCTCGCTGGCCCACCGGAACGTGGAGGCCACCCGGGCCACCTCCGCTCGCGCCCACATCAGCGGCTTGCCGTTCTCGGCGGTGATGAGCCGGGCGATCTCGTCGCCGCGCTGCACCACCCGCCGGGACACGTGGGCCAGTGCCTCCGCGCGCAGGCTCGCCGGCTGGGCTGCGCAGGTGTCCCGGGCCTGCCAGGCCGCGGCGACGGCACGCTCGACGTCCTCGGCCGTCGGGACGGCGTGCACGGCCACGAGCGAGCCGTCGTAGGGGTGGTGCACCGGCGCGCTGGCCGTGGACGTGGTCGCGCGTCCGGCGACCCAGAACGGCAGGGGCGGGGTCGGGTGCTCGGTGGTGTCGGCCATGGGGCGAACAGTAGCGCGCGAGGGACGCCCGGGTCGCCCGTTGACCCCCCTCGCGGCGACGGATTCCGGGTACCATTCCGGGTGATCGCCACCCGTTCCGTTGCCCTCGGTGCTCCTCATGCACGGATCCAGCACCTCGGCACATCGCGCGGAGCAGCGACCGGACGTACCCTTGAGCCGCACCGCCTCGAGCCCCGGGAGGACCCCATGACCCTCGACGTGTCCGTGACCACCGGGGGGCCGTCGCTACCCCAGGAGCGTCGCCTGGTGACCCGGGTCCCAGGCCCCCGCAGCCTCGCGCTGCAGGCCCGGCGCACGGCCGCGGTCTCGGCCGGCGTGGGTGGCACGCTGCCGGTGTTCGTGGCTGCGGCCGGGGGCGGCGTGCTGATCGACGTCGACGGCAACTCCCTGATCGACATGGGATCGGGCATCGCGGTGACCAACGTCGGAAACGCCAACCCGCGGGTGGCCGAGCAGGTCGCCCGGCAGGCCGCGGAGTTCACCCACACCTGCTTCATGGTCACGCCGTACGAGTCCTACGTGGCCGTCTGCGAGGAGCTCAACGCCCTGACGCCCGGGTCCCACGAGAAGCGGTCGGCGCTGTTCAACTCCGGCGCCGAGGCGGTCGAGAACGCGGTGAAGATCGCCCGCTCCCACACGGGCCGGCAGGCAGTCGTCGCCTTCGAGCACGGCTACCACGGGCGCACGAACCTGACGATGGCGCTGACCGCCAAGAACATGCCCTACAAGCACGGCTTCGGCCCGTTCGCACCGGAGATCTACCGGATGCCACTGAGCTACCCGTTCCACGACGGGCTCACCGGCGCCGAGGCGGCCGCCCGCGCCGTGACCCGCATCGACAAGGAGGTCGGCGCCAGCAACGTGGCGGCGATCGTCATCGAGCCGATCGCCGGCGAGGGCGGGTTCATCGTGCCCGCCGCCGGGTTCCTGCCCGCCCTGGCGGCCTATGCCCGCGACAACGGGATCGTCCTGGTCGCCGACGAGGTCCAGACCGGCTTCTGCCGCACCGGGCAGTGGTTCGCCTGCGAGCACGAGGGCGTCGTGCCCGACCTGATCACGACCGCGAAGGGCATCGCGGGCGGGCTGCCGCTGGCCGCGGTGACCGGACGCGCCGAGATCATGGACGCCGTGCACGTGGGCGGGCTGGGCGGGACCTACGGGGGCAACCCGATCGCGTGCGCTGCCGCCCTGGCCGCGATCGCCGACATGCGCGACCTGGACCTCCCCGCGGTCGCCCGGGCCCTCGGCACGACGATGCTGTCCCGCCTCGGCGACCTCGCGACCCGCTCCGCGCGGATCGGCGACGTGCGCGGCCGCGGGGCGATGGTGGCCATCGAGATCGTCGAGCCCGGGACCACGACGCCCGACCCCGCGACCACCAGCGCGGTCGCCCGGGCCTGCCACGCCGAGGGTGTCGTCGTGCTGACCGCGGGCACCTACGGCAACGTGCTGCGCCTCCTGCCACCGCTGAGCATGCCGGCACACCTGCTCGACGAGGCCCTCGACGTCATCTCGGCCGCGGTGCTCGCCCACGCCTGAGGGACCCTCGGCCCTGTTGGCCCACCGCCGGGCCCTGCGACCATCGGGGCATGGACAGCCCGCAGGTCGTGGGGCAGCCCGGCGCGTGGGCGGGGCCCGCCACGGCGGTGGCGCGCATGTTCCAGGACCCGCCCGGCGCCTACCTGCACGTGCCCTTCTGCAGCCGGATCTGTCCGTTCTGCCCCTACAACAAGGTGCTCCCGCGCGGGGACCTGCCGGCGCGCTACTTCCAGGCGTTGCGCACGGAGGTCGCCCGCTACCGGGAGGCGGGGCTGCCCGGGCCCGAGGGCTTCACGTCGGTGTACGTCGGGGGCGGCACGCCGACGCTGTTCCTCGACGAGCTCGAGTCGGTCCTGGCCGCGGTGCCCACCTCGGGCGAGCGAGCGGTCGAGGTGCTGCCCACGCATGTCGACCGCCTGCCCGCGCTGCGGGCGATGGGGGTGGACGCGGTCAGCATCGGGGCCCAGTCCCTGGACGACCGGCTGCTGCGGCGGTTGCGCCGGCCCCACGACGCGGCCACCGCACTGGCGGCCATCCGGGCAGCCGTCGGCACCTTCCCGCTCGTGGACGTCGACCTCATCGTCGACGCCGAGACCGAGGGCGACGCCCAGTTGCGCGGCACGTTCCTGCGCGACCTGGCCACCTGCCTGGACCTGGGCGCGGACCAGGTGTCGGCCTACCCCCTGATGCGCTTCGGGTACACGCCCTTCGGTCGCGCCCGCCACGACCGACGCCGGGAGCACGCCCTGCTGGCCCGAGCCACCGAGCTCGCGGCAGCCCGCGGGTACGAGCGCCGCTCGGTCTGGACGTTCAACCGGCTCGGCTCCCCCGGGTACAGCTCGATCACCCGGCGCCGGTTCGTCGGCATGGGGGCAGGCGCCTCGTCGTTCGCCGGGGCGGACTTCCTGGTCAACCACTTCGGGCTGGACGCCTACATCGCCGCCCTGGACGACGACCGGCTGCCGATCGCGCACCGCCTGCACCTCGGTGCCGCCGGGGGGGCGGCGTACGAGGCGTTCTGGCAGGCATACGCCGGTCGCATCGTCCCAGCAGAGCTGGCCGCATCCCCGGGGGCACGGGCGGTGGTCCGGGGGATGTGCCAGCCCCTGCGCCTGACCGGGCTCGTGACCGACGAGGGGGGCCGGTTCGCCCTGACCGCGGCCGGCTTCGACGTCTTCCACGACCTCGAGCGCGCCGTGACCTACGCCCTGATCGAGCCCCTCTGGGCCCAGATGCTCGACGAGCAGCGCCGGGAGGGCCGGGCAGCGTGGGTCGACGAGGGCAGGGCCCGCCGCGGGCTGGCATGGCGCGCGGTGGATCGCGTGCTCGCCCGGCCGACGCCCTGACTGACCCACGGCGCTGTCACGGCGCTGTCAGGCGCTGGGGGTGCGCTCCTGCACGACCCACCGCTCGCCGTAGCCGTCGCGCAGCAGGTCCAGGAACGGGACCGGGTCGAACGACTCGGGGCCCAGCACCCCGGAACCGGACCAGGCACCGGTGCCGAGCAGCTCGAGGGCGACGACCGGGTTCATGGCGGTCTGCCAGACCACTGCCTGGGCGCCGTACTCCGCCATGGTCCAGGCGTTGTCGCTGACGTGGTAGATGTAGACCTCCCGGGGCTGGCCATCGGGGCCCGTCCCGGTGACCCAGACGCCGGCGCAGGTCTTGCCGGTCATCCGGTCGCCCAGCGTGAGCGGGTCGGGCAGGCAGGCCGCGACGACGTCGCGCGGTGAGACCAGCTGCCCGCGCACCTTCACCGGCTCGGTGCGGTCCAGCCCGAGCTTGTGCAGCGTCCGCAGCACCTCGATGAACTCGTCGCCGAGGCCGAACTTGAAGCTCACCCGGCGGGCGTCGATCACTCGCGGGACCAGGACCACCTCCTCATGCTCGACGTTGACGCACTCCACCGGGCCGATGCCCTCGGGGAAGTCGAAGACCTCGGGCTCGCTGAACGGCGCCGTGGTGTGGAACCCGCGGTCCCGCTCCCAGATCAGCGGCGGGTTGAGGCACTCCTCGATGGTGGTCCAGATGGAGAACGAGGGGGCGAAGTCGTAGCCCGCCACCACCAGGTTCGAGGCGTCCCGGACACCGATCTCGTCGATGCTGCTGAACAGGTGGTCCGCGGCGTAGCGGGCGAACACGTCGGCCAGCCCGGGCTCGACGCCCATCCCGACCAGGGCCAGCTGGCCCCGGGACTGCCACGCCTCGTGCCGGGCGAACTGCTCGTCGCCGAGCTTCACGCCGGGGGTGCCGAACGGGTCGTCGGCATGCGGGCGCGACAGGCTCATCGCCGTGTCCAGGTAGTGCGCGCCCGCCTCGAGAGCCCCCTCGAAGATGGGCAGCACGTACCGCGGGTCGACCGCGTTGAGGACGTGCGAGGCCCCGGTGGCACGGATCAGCGCGGTGACGGCGGCTGCGTCACCGGCGTCGACCGCCTCCGCGGTGAACCGGGGGTCGTCGATGCGCTGGACGAGGGCGCGAGCCCGGTCGAGGTCGTAGTCGGCCACGATCCACGACTCGTAGAAGTCGCGGCGGGCCGCGATGAGGGCGGCCGACGAGCCGACGCCGCCGGCGCCGATGACGAGGATGCGCACGATGCCTCCAGGGACGAGTGACCGGGGATGGCTGATACCGGGTGGGGTACCCGCGACACTAGGGCGTAAGCGGCTTACATGAACGGTAACCTGCTTACATGTCGTCGACCTCGGAGCGCGCCTTCGCCGCCAACGTGCTCGGCTGCCTGGCCCGCAGCATCGTGGACCGCCAGGACCTCGGGATGACCGCGGTCGCCGGCCGCGGCGGATCGGCCCCCGCCGCCCTGGTCACCCTGCTGTGGTACCCCGACCGGTCGATCGGATCGCTGGCCACCCGGCTGCGCATCAGCCACCCCGGCGCGGTGCAGCTGGTCGACGGGCTGGTCCGCGACGGGCTCGTGGAACGGGTCGACGGCGCGGACGGACGCAGCCGCCTGCTCCGGCTGACCACCTCCGGCGAGGCGCTCGCCGGTGCGGTGCTCACCCAGCGGACCCGTGTCCTCGAGCGCGCGATCGCCGACCTCGACGATGCGGCGTGCCGCGCGATGTCGGCCCTGGTCTCGACCATGCTCGAGGCCCTGGCCGACGACCTGCTGACGTCGGAGTTCATGTGCCGGCTGTGCGACGAGGGTTCCTGCCCGGACGACCGCTGCCCGGTGGAACGTGCCGAGCCGGCCCCACCGACCCGGCGCGGCCGCGGCTACGGGACCCGATGACCGGGGACCTGGCCTGGCTGTGTCCACCGCACACGTTTGCCGGTGGGTCGGCCCGGGCACAGCCCTCCCAGGGTCGCCGGCCCCGGATGGGACGAGGGGCCACCCGGGTACGGCGGCCCTTCGCATGTCGCGATCTCCTGGCCGACCCCGCGCAGGGCCGGGCGCCGTCGGACACCCGGCATCCCCGGCCAGGGGCCGTTCACGGCTTGGTGAGCAGCCGGGTCTCCTCCCACGAGCGCTCCTCGAGGAAGAGGTCGTCGCCGTCGAACTCCATGCAGCAGGACCCGACGATCCCGTAGCAGTCAAGGCACACCCAGGTGTCGCCGAAGCCGTACTGGGCGGGTGCATGACATCGGGCGCAGATGTGATCGGTCGTCATGGGTGACCTCCATCCCTGCGGGCTCTCGATCGTGACACGGGCCGGGCCCAGGCGCAACGCTGCCACCGACGTCGGCTCCGATCGACCCACGCCACGCCCGCCCAACCGGCCGGCAGGCCCCCGTGGCCGGGCAGGCGGGGATAGCCTGCAGGACAACCAGCTGGACCGGGAGGTCACATGAGCCCGCTCGCTCGTCGTTCCGGCATCGTCGCAGCCGTGGCGGTCGCCCTGACCACCGTCGCCCTCGCGGTCCCCCCCACCAACACTGCGGTGTCGGCCTCCCCGGCCCCCACCCCCGCCGAGACCGCAGAACCCGGCACATCACCTGAAGTCTCACCCTCACGTTCAGCGTCAGCCTCAGGGTCGACGACGCCGGAACCCACCCAGGCGGTCACCCCGACCCTCACCGCTGGGCCCGCCCCCGCCCCGGCCTCGATCCCGGTGCCCTCGACAACCGCGCCCCCGGCCCCAGCCGCCGCCACCTCGGCCGCCACCTCGGCCGCCACCTCAGCCGCCAGCACCGCCGCCGCCCGGCGCATCTTCACCGGACGCACGTATGTCGCCCTCTACGGCAAGCCCGGCACCAGGGCACTGGGGGTGCTCGGCGAGCAGGGCACTGCCGCCACGATCCGCCGGGTCAAGCGCCTGGCCGCGTCCTACCGGCCCCACACCAGCCGGACCGTCGTGCCCGCACTGGAGATCATCGCGACGGTCGCCTCCCGGGGCGCCGGCAAGGACGGCAACTACTCGGCCGAGTCCTCCGTGGCAAGCCTGCGTCCCCTGGTCACGGCAGCACGCAAGGCCGGGGTGCATGTCGTGCTGGACCTGCAGCCGGGGCGCAGCTCGTTCCTGACCCAGGCCAAGCGGTACCGGTCGCTGCTGGTGCAGCCGCACGTGAGCCTCGCCCTGGACCCGGAGTGGCGGCTGAAGCCCGGACAGGTGCACCTGCGCCAGGTCGGCTCGGTCGACGCCAAGGAGATCAACAGGGTGATCCGCTGGCTGGCCGACCTGACCGCTGATCACCACCTGCCCCAGAAGATGCTGCTGCTGCACCAGTTCCGGCGTTCGATGATCACGCACCGCTCGAGCCTGGACATGTCCCACCCGCAGCTGGCCATCGCGGTGCAGATGGACGGCCAGGGATCCCAGCCCGCCAAGCGGTCCACGTACGCCGCCATCCGACGCGGCGGGCCCGCCGGCCTGGTCTGGGGCTGGAAGAACTTCATCGACGAGGATCACCCCATGCTCAGCCCCCGGGCCACCATGCGGCTGCGCCCGCAGCCGCGCTGGGTCTCCTACCAGTAGCCGGCAGCCGGCCACGGGCGGACCCCGAAGTCGCCCGGACCTCATGCGGGGCGACTTCGGGGCGGGGCTCAGCCGTGCGTCGGGAAGCCCAGGTTGATACCGCCGTGGCTGGGGTCCAGCCAGCGGGAGGTCACCACCTTGCCGCGGGTGAAGAAGTGCACGCCCTCGGTGCCATGGGCGTGGGAGTCGCCGAACAGCGACGCCTTCCACCCGCCGAACGAGTAGTAGGCCATCGGGACCGGGATCGGCACGTTGATGCCGACCATGCCCACCTCGACCTCGTCCTGGTAGCGCCGGGCCGCCCCGCCGTCGTTGGTGAAGATGGCCGTCCCGTTGCCGTACGGGTGGTCGTTGACCAGCTGCAGGGCCTGCTCGTAGCTGGCCACCCGCACCACCGACAGGACCGGGCCGAAGATCTCGTCGGTGTAGATGCTCATGTCCGGGGTGACGTGGTCGAACAGGGTCGGGCCCAGCCAGAAGCCGCCGGCCTCGCCGTCGACGACCGGGTCCCGGCCGTCGACCACGATGCTCGCACCCGCGGCCACGCCGGCGTCGACGTACCCGGCGACACGGTCCCGGTGCGCCCCCGTCACCAGCGGGCCCATGTCGCAGCCGCGCCGGCCGTCACCGGTGCGCAACGTGGCCATCCGCGCGGCGATGCGCTCGACCAGGGGGTCTGCCACGTCGCCCACGGCGACCAACACCGAGATCGCCATGCAGCGCTCCCCCGCACTGCCGAAGCCGGCGTTGACCGCCGCGTCGGCGGCAAGGTCGAGGTCTGCGTCAGGCAGGACCACCATGTGGTTCTTCGCTCCGCCCAGGGCCTGCACCCGCTTGCCGTGCGCAGTCGCGGTCTCGTACACGTGGCGGGCGATCGGGGTCGAGCCCACGAACGAGATCGCCCGCACGTCGGGATGGGTCAGCAACGAGTCGACGGCGACCCGATCGCCGTGCACGACGTTGAACACGCCGTCGGGCAGGCCGGCCTCCTGCCACAGCGCCGCGATGAGCATCGCCGGGCTCGGGTCCTTCTCCGAGGGCTTGAGCACCACGGTGTTGCCCGCCGCGATCGCGATGGGGAAGAACCACATCGGGACCATCGCGGGGAAGTTGAACGGCGAGATGATGCCGACGACGCCCAGCGGCTGGCGCAACGAGTACACGTCGACGTCGCTGGACACCCCCGACGAGTAGCCGCCCTTGAGCAGGTGCGGGATGCCGCAGGCGAACTCCACGACCTCCAGGCCCCGGGTCACCTCGCCCAGGGCGTCGGAGAGCACCTTGCCGTGCTCCTCGGTGATCAGGGCCGCGAGCTCGGACTTGCGGGCGTTGAGCAGCTCCCGGAAGGCGAACATCACCTGGGTGCGCCGGGTGATCGACGTCGCCGCCCAGCCCGGGGCGGCAGCGCGGGCTGCGGCCACGGCCTCGTCCACGATCCGCACCGACGCGAGGTCCACCGTCCCGGTGACCCGCCCGGTGGCGGGGTCGAGGATGTCCGCGGACCCCTGCGGGTCGACCAGGTCGACAGCGCGCTCGCGCAGGGTGCTCAACGCCGCGGCGATCCGGTCAGCGGCGGGCGGCTCGACCACGGCGGGCTGGTACGGGGCACCGGCGATCCAGTGGGTCACGTGCTTCATGGCGGTCCTCTCGGGAGCGGAACGGGAAGGGGGTTCGGGAGCGGTCGGGGCCGGGTCGGCGCAGGCGGGTCAGGAGTCGAAGCCGAGGCCGAGCCGGTCCAGGGCGCGCAGCCACGGGTTGCGCCGCCCCTCGGCGTTGTCGGCCCGGTCCAGGGACCACCGGGTGAGGGCCACCGCGGAGCTGCGCAGCGGTTCCGGGGGGAACGGCGTGGGGCGGGTCCGCACCATCTCGAGCCCGGTGCGCGCGGTCGGCTGCCCGGACAGCAGGTCGAGCATCACCTGTGCACCGAACCGGGAGGCACCCACCCCCAGGCCGGTGTAGCCGACCGAGTAGGCGACACGGCCCTGGAGCGCGGTGCCCCAGAACGCGCTGAACCGCGAGCACGTGTCGATCGCGCCACCCCAGGCGTGGGTGAACCGCAGCCCCTCGAGCTGGGGGAAGGTGCGGAAGAAGTTCTCCGCGAGCACGGCGTAGGTCCGGTCGTCGCGGTTGTGCTGCGGCCCCATGTCGCTGCCGAAGTGGTAGAGCGCCTCGAATCCGCCCCAGAGCAGCCGGCCGTCCGAGGTCGGTCGGGTGTAGTGGAACTGGTTGTTGCTGTCCCCCACCCCACCGCCGAACCGCCAGCCCAGGGCGGCCCACTGGGAGGCAGACAGCGGCTCGGTGACCAGGGCGTAGTCGTAGACCGGGATGACGTACGGCCGGACCCGACGCAGCAGGTTCGGGTAGGCGCTGGTCCCGATCGCGACGTTGCGCGCGACCACGTGGGCGTGCTCCGTGCCGACCCGCACCCCCGTGGCCGTGGCCGTCAGGGACGTCACCGAGGAGTGCTCGTGGATGCGCACGCCGAGGCCGGTCACCACTCGGGCGAGCTCCCAGGCCAGCCGGGCCGGGTCGACCAGGGCCACCCCGCGGCGGTCGAGGACCGCCCCCTGGTACAGCGGCGAGTCGATCACCGCGCGGGTGGCGTCCCGGTCGAGGAACTCCAGCTCCTCGCCGTAGCCGACCGCCAGGTCCGGCAGGGCCGCCAGCTCGGCGACCTGGTGGGCCTCGGTCGCCACGTCCAGCTCACCGGCCCGGGTGAAGTCGGCCACGATGGCGTGCCGGGCCAGCGTGGCCTCGATGGCGTCGAGGTTCTGGTGCCCCATGCGCGTCAGGGTGGCCAGGTCGTCGGGCCAGCGGGCCAGGCCGTTGGCGAACCCGTGCGTGAGCGTGGCGGCCATGAACCCGCCGTTGCGGCCCGAGGCACCCTCGGCGATCCGGTCGCCCTCCAGCACGATGATGTCCAGGCCGGGGTCGGACTCCGCGGCAAGCAGGGCGGTCCACAGCCCGGTGAACCCGCCCCCCACGATCACGAGGTCGGCGGTCGTGTCGGCGACGAGGGCCGGTCGTGCCTGCGGCCTGGTGGGGCGATCCAGCCAGAACGGTGCGTGGATGACGTCGGCGAGCGCCGCGCGCGAGGTGGGCCTGATCCGGGAACGTGAGTACGGCACCAGATATCGAACTTCCAGCTCAGCCGCCCCGGGTCCTCCGGACGCTACGGCCGCGGGGCCGGTGGCGTCGCCACGCGGGGAACCTCGCGGCGCGAGTCTACGTCACAGGGCCGCGGACCGCCGGGGTGATGTGGTGGCCGGGACGGTTCGATCAGCTAGATTGGTCCAGGCAGTCAGCGCCCGTCCCGGGGCGCCCCGATCCGGTGGAGGTGGCCATGGCCCAGTCCCCGATCGGCTCGCCGTTGTCGATGCACGACCCCCGCACGGTCGGGCCGTGGGCGGTCAACTCCCGGCTCGGCGCCGGGGGGATGGGCGTCGTCTACCACGCGACGTCGGCTGGGCAGGAAGCCGCCGTGAAGGTCATCCGGCCGGGACTGCTCGACGCGCCGGCCACCCGCGAGCGGTTCGGCCGTGAGGTCGCGATCCTGCGCTCGGTGCGCGACGTCCACATCAGCCAGTTCCTGTCGGCCGACCTGAGCACTGAGCCCGCGTGGCTGGCGATCGAGTACATCAGCGGTCCGGTGCTGCGCGACGAGGTCCTCGACCACGGTCCGCTGGCCGAGGACGAGTGGTGGGACCTCGCCCGTGGCCTGGCCCAGGCGCTGGCCGTCCTCGAGGTCCATCGGGTCACGCACCGCGACATCAAGCCGGGCAACGTGATCCTCAACGAGCGCGGACCGGTGCTGATCGACTTCGGCATCGCCCACCCTGAGGATGCCACCTCGCTGACAGCGACCGGGCTGGTGACCGGCAGTCCCGCCTGGCTTTCCCCGGAGCAGGCGAACCTGGAGCCGACCGGTCCCGCCAGCGACGTGTTCTGCCTCGGGTCCCTGCTGGCGTTCGCCGCCACCGGGCGTCCCCCCTTCGGCGAGGGCGCCTCCGTCGCGGTCCTGGTGTCCATCGCGACCCGGGAGCCCGACCTGGCCGGCGTCGACGCTCCTCGCCGCGCACTGCTGACCCGGATGCTGGCCAAGGACCCGACGGCACGTCCTGCCGCTCGCGAGCTCCTCGCCCTGGCCCGCAGGGGCCCCTCCGCGCTGGCGGGGCTGCCCGACCTGCCGACCGCCTCCCAGCCGCCGCCGGTGGCCCCCCTGGCTGCCGCCGCCGCCAGTCGCGCATCCGAGCCCGCCG
>JBDHZV010000034.1:0-23984 GCA_039812125.1 Candidatus Nanopelagicales bacterium | reverse complement strand
GCGATCTCGCCGAGGGCCCGGGCGGTCCGCGGGGCCAGGTAGCCCGGGGTGGTCAGCGGCAGGCCCTCGACGTACGTCAGCAGTCGGACGCTGTGGGGCTGCCCGCTCAGGCTGACCACCTCCCGAAGCCGCCCGGTGCGCGAGGGCACGGGCCGGGGCAACCGCACCGGCAGCTGGTCCAGTGCCATGAGGGCGGCGTCCTGCGCGTCCAGGGCGCCGGGGTCGGTCGCGGCGTTGGCGACCTTGAGGACCAGCCGTCCCGGCTCGGCCAGGACCAGCACGTTGCGGTCCTGGTGGCTGCCCAGGTCGCGCACCTGCACGGGGGCGAGGTCCCAGAGGTCGGCGAGCAGCTCCGCGGCGGTGGTCAGGCTCAGGTCGGGGGCGGGCTCGGCGATGGTCACGCTGCCAGCCTAGGTCGGGTGGCCGGACCGGTGCGCCGTGACCTTGGGCCCTGCCCGGGGACGTGGCCGGCGCCTAGTCTGGTCGGCGTGCCGGGTGATGGCACTGGCGCCGAGCGCGACCGATTCGTCGACCTCCTGCGCGGTGGGAGCATCGTGATGGTGGTGGTCGGGCACTGGCTCGTCGCGGACCTCGCCTGGAGCTCCGGTCGGGTGAGCCAGGTCAGCGCCCTCGCCGAGGTGCCGGCGATGTGGCCGCTGACCTGGATCAGCGTCGTCATCCCGCTGTTCTTCTTCGTCGGGGGGTATGCCAATCGCCGCAGCTGGGAGGGCTGCCTGCGCAGGGGGCAGGGCTACGCGGCATTCCTGGACCGCAGGGCGCACCGGATGCTGGTCCCCACGTGGGCCTACCTCGTCGTCGTGGGCACCGCAGGGGTGCTCGTGGACCGCCTCGGCGGGCTGGGGATCCGCACCTTCGGCGGCCTGCTCCTGCAGCCCCTGTGGTTCCTGGGCGCCTACCTGTGGGTCGTGGCCCTGGTGCCGGCGACGCTGCGCGCCCACCGGAGGTGGGGGTGGCGGGTACCGGTGGCCGGGCTGGTGCTGGTGGCCCTGTCGGACGCCGTGCGGATCACGGCGGGGGTCGCGGCACTGGGCTACCTGAACGTGCTCACCGTCTGGCTGGTGATGCACCAGCTCGGCTACCACTACCGCGACGGGACGATCGCGCACCCGGGCCTCATGGCAGGGCTGGGCCTGGCGGCGACCGTGGGCCTCGTGTCGCTGCCGGCGTACCCGGCCACGATGGTCGGGGTTCCGGGCGGCGAGGCCGGCAACATGCATCCGCCGACCATGGCCGTGGCCACCCTCGGGATCGCCCAGGTCGGCCTGGCGGTCCTGGCTCGGCCGTACCTCCTGCGATGGCTGCACCGCCCACCCGTGTGGCGGATGGTCGTGCTGGTGAACCTCAACGTCGTGACGGTGTACCTGTGGCACCAGCTGGCCCTCGCGGTCGCGGCTCGTGCCGCGCTGCCCCTCGGGTACCCGACCCCCACGCCGGGCTCGCCGGGGTGGTGGGCCGTTCACCTGCTGTGGCTGGCGCTTCCGGCGGCCGTGCTGGTGGGTATCGCGTCGGTGGTCGGGCGGGCGGAGCGGGTCGCCGCACCGCCCCCCGCGCCGGCGGGGTCGACGACGGCACGGGCCGCCGCGGCCAGCGCGGCGCTGATCGGCCTGGCGATGCTGGCGCTTGCCGGGTCATCGGCCACGGAGCCCTTCGCGACGGGCGCGACTCTGGGTCCGCTGGTCGCCTCGCCCGTCCTCGGACTGGCGGCCCTCGGGGTCGGGTCCGCAGTGCTGCGCGCGTGTCGGAGCGGTCCAGGGCCGGCTCGGGTCGCGCTGGCCCTGGGGGCCTGCTGCCTGGTCGCCCTGGGGCTGGCATGGTCCAGTGCGGCGGTCGTGGTGCTCGGCGCGATACCAGCCATGGCATCGGCGGTCCCGGAGCGGCGCGCCCGCCCGGCCCGGTGCTGAGGCCCGGCCCATCGGCTTGCGCGGGGCGCCCCGAGATGCCCTATCCTTCAGCGTGGTGGGCCAACGTCGTCCCGCCGACCTCAACTCCCGCACCAGTCGCGTCGCTGCGCGGCCTGCGTCGGAGCAGGCCGTAGCGCGACGTTGAGGAGCACACATGACGCTTTTCTCCGCCGTCCCCGAGGCCACTGGCCTCTACGACCCGAGCTTCGAGCGTGACGCCTGCGGCGTCGCGTTCGTCGCCACCATGACCGGGGTCGCGAGCAACGACATCGTCGCCAAGGCGATCACCGCGCTGCGCAACCTGGATCACCGTGGTGCCTCCGGGGCGGAGCCGGACAGCGGCGACGGCGCGGGGATCCTGTTCCAGGTCCCGGATGCGTTCCTGCGCGCCGAGGTGCCCTTCGAGCTGCCGGCCGCCGGCAGCTACGCGGTGGGCATGGCCTTCCTCCCCGACGACAACGCCGACGAGCGCCACTGCATGGCCGCGGTCGAGCGGCTCGCCGACGAGGAGGAGCTGGTCGTCCTGGGCTGGCGCGAGGTGCCGACGAACCGCGAGATCGTCGGGGTCACCGCCCGCAGCACGATGCCGCGGTTCCGCCAGCTGTTCGTGTCGCCCCGGCACCGGGTCAGTGACCCCATGGCGCTGGAGCGGATGGCCTACTGCCTGCGCAAGCGCGCGGAGCGCGAGGCCGACGTCTACTTCGCCAGCCTGTCCGGCCGGACGCTGGTCTACAAGGGGATGCTGACCACCGGCCAGCTCGAGGTGGTGTTCCCCGACCTCGTCGACACCCGGATCGCCAGCACGCTGGCCCTGGTGCACTCGCGGTTCTCCACCAACACCTTCCCGAGCTGGAGCCTGGCGCACCCCTACCGGCTCATCGCCCACAACGGCGAGATCAACACCGTGCGGGGCAACCGCAACTGGATGCACGCCCGGGAGGCCCAGCTCAACTCGACACTGATCCCCGGCGACATCCGGCGGATCCTGCCGATCTGCACCGAGGGTGCCAGCGACTCGGCCAGCTTCGACGAGGTCGTCGAGCTGCTGCACATGGGCGGGCGCAGCCTGCCCCACGCGGTGCTGATGATGATCCCCGAGGCGTGGGAGAACCACGACGAGATGGACCCGGCCCGCCGGGCGTTCTACCAGTACCACGCCACGCTGATGGAGCCGTGGGACGGCCCTGCCAACGTCAGCTTCACCGACGGCTCGGTGATCGGTGCCGTGCTGGACCGCAACGGGCTGCGCCCCGGGCGGTTCTGGGTCACCGCCGACGGCCTGGTCGTGCTGGGCTCGGAGGCCGGTGTGCTGGACATCGACCCCGCCACTGTGGTGCGCAAGGGCCGCCTGCAGCCGGGCCGGATGTTCCTGGTCGACACCGTCGCCGGGCGGATCATCGAGGACGACGAGATCAAGGCCGAGCTGGCCGCCCAGGCCCCGTACGCCGACTGGCTGCGGGCCGGCCTGGTGCATCTCGAGGAGCTCCCCGAGCGCGAGCACGTCGTGCACACCGCCAAGTCGGTCGCCCGCCGGCAGCAGACCTTCGGCTACACCGAGGAGGAGCTGCGGATCCTGCTGACCCCGATGGCCCGCACCGGTGGTGAGGCGCTGGGCTCGATGGGGACCGACACCCCCATCGCGGTGCTCTCCGACCGCCCGCGGCTGCTGTTCGACTACTTCATCCAGCTGTTCGCCCAGGTCACGAACCCGCCGCTGGACGCCATCCGCGAGGAGATCGTGACGTCGCTGTCCTCGCAGGTCGGTCCGGAGGGCAACCTGCTCGACGCGACGCCCGCGCACTGCCGCCAGGTGCTGCTGCCCTTCCCGGTGATCGACAACGACGAGCTGGCCAAGCTGCTGCAGATCAACGCCGACGGCGACGCCCCCGGGTTCTCCGGGGTGAAGATCGCCGGGCTGTACCGGGTGGCCGACGGCGGCCCGGGGCTGCGCAAGCGGCTCGGCGAGATCTGCGCCGAGGTCGACCGGCACATCGCCGGCGGCAAGCGGTTCATCGTGCTGTCCGACCGGGACTCCAACGCCGACCTGGCGCCGATCCCGTCGCTGCTGCTGTGCTCGGCGGTCCACCACCACCTGGTGCGGGAGCGCACCCGCACGCAGGTCTCACTGCTCATCGAGGCCGGTGACGTCCGCGAGGTGCACCACGTCGCGCTGCTGATCGGCTACGGCGCAGCCGCGGTCAACCCGTACCTGGCCATGGAGACTGTCGAGGACCTCGCCCGCCGTGGCGTGATCACCGGCATCACCCCCGAGAAGGCCGTGCGCAACCTGGTCAAGGCCCTGGGCAAGGGCGTGCTCAAGGTCATGAGCAAGATGGGGGTGTCCACGGTCGCCTCCTACCGCGGTGCCCAGATCTTCGAGGCGATCGGGCTGGGCCGGTCGGTGATCGACCAGTACTTCACCGGCACGACGTCGCGGCTGGGCGGTGTGGGGCTGACCACCATCGCCGAGGAGGTCGCCCGCCGGCATGCCCTCGCCTACCCGCACAACGGGATCGCCCCGGCCCATCGGACCCTGCCGGTGGGTGGGGAGTACCAGTGGCGCCGGGAGGGCGAGCCGCACCTGTTCGACCCCGAGACGGTGTTCCGGCTGCAGCACTCGACGCGCACCGGGCGGATGGACGTCTTCCGGCAGTACTCAGCCCGGGTGGACGACCAGTCCGAGCGACTGATGACCCTGCGCGGGCTGTTCCGGTTCCGCGACGGTGTCCGGGCGCCGATCCCGGTGGACGAGGTGGAGCCGGTCAGCGAGATCGTCAGGCGGTTCTCCACCGGCGCGATGAGCTACGGCTCGATCAGCCAGGAGGCGCACGAGACCCTGGCCGTGGCCATGAACCGGCTGGGCGGCAAGTCCAACACCGGTGAGGGCGGTGAGGACCCGGAGCGGTTCGTGCCGCTGCCCAACGGTGACTCGAAGCGCTCGGCGATCAAGCAGGTGGCCTCCGGCCGGTTCGGTGTCACCAGCGAGTACCTGGTCAACGCCGACGACATCCAGATCAAGATGGCCCAGGGCGCCAAGCCCGGCGAGGGCGGCCAGCTGCCCGGGCACAAGGTCTACCCCTGGGTGGCCAAGACCCGGCACTCCACGCCGGGAGTCGGGCTGATCAGCCCGCCGCCGCACCACGACATCTACTCGATCGAGGACCTGGCCCAGCTGATCCACGACCTGAAGAACGCCAACGACCGGGCCCGCATCCACGTCAAGCTGGTGGCGGAGATGGGCGTCGGCACGGTCGCGGCCGGCGTGGCCAAGGCGCACGCCGACGTGATCCTGATCTCCGGGCACGACGGCGGCACGGGCGCGTCGCCGCTCACCTCGCTCAAGCACGCGGGCGGGCCCTGGGAGCTCGGCCTGGCCGAGACCCAGCAGACACTGCTGCTCAACCGGCTGCGCGACCGGGTGGTCATCCAGACCGACGGCCAGCTCAAGACGGGTCGCGACGTCGTCGTGGCCGCCCTGCTGGGCGCCGAGGAGTTCGGCTTCGCGACGGCCCCGCTGGTGGTGATGGGCTGCGTGATGATGCGCGTGTGCCACCTGGACACCTGCCCGGTGGGCGTGGCCACGCAGAACCCCGAGCTGCGCTCCCGGTTCAGCGGTCGACCGGAGTTCGTCGTCAACTACTTCGAGTTCGTCGCCCAGGAGGTGCGCGAGTACCTCGCACAGCTCGGGTTCCGGTCGCTGGAGGAGGCCGTCGGCCACGTCGAGATGCTCGACACCCGGGCCGCGGTGACCCACTGGAAGGCCTCCGGGCTGGACCTCAGCCCGATCCTGGCCGTCACCGAGGTGGACCCCGGTGCGGTGCTGCACAACGCGACGTCGCAGGACCACGGGCTGGACCGGGCGCTGGACAACCAGCTGATCGACATCTGCCGGCCGGCGCTGGAGTCCGGCGAGCCGGTGCGCGGGCAGGTGTCGGTGCGCAACGTCAACCGGACGGTGGGCACCATGCTGGGCGCCGAGGTGACCCGCCGGTTCGGCGGGGCTGGCCTGCCCGACGGCACGATCGACCTGACCCTGATCGGCTCTGCCGGGCAGTCGTTCGGGGCGTTCCTGCCGACCGGGGTGACCCTGCGCCTGGAGGGCGACGCGAACGACTACGTGGCCAAGGGCCTGTCCGGCGGGCGGGTCGTGGTCCGCCCCGACCGCACCGCACCGTTCGTGGCCGAGGAGCAGATCATCGGCGGCAACGTGATCGGCTACGGGGCCACGTCCGGCGAGGTCTTCCTGCGCGGTCGGGTGGGCGAGCGGTTCGCCGTCCGGAACTCCGGGGCCACGCTGGTGGTCGAGGGCGTGGGCGACCATGGCTGCGAGTACATGACCGGCGGCCGGGTCGTCGTCCTCGGCCCGACAGGGCGCAACTTCGCGGCCGGCATGTCCGGCGGCGTGGCCTACGTCCTCGACCTGGCGCCGCAGCGGGTGAACCTCGACATGGTCGCCCTGGAGCCGCTCGACGCCGCCGACGAGGCCTGGCTCGAGGAGACCCTGCAGCGCCACGTCGAGGAGACCGGGTCCGCGGTGGCCAGCGCGCTGCTGGCCGAGGGCCCGGTGGGCCTGGGCCGGTTCAGCAAGGTCATGCCCACCGACTACCGCAGGATCCTGGACATCCAGGACCAGGCCCGGGCCGTCGGCCGGGACCCGATCGAGGCCGTGATGGAGGAGATGAGCCGTGGCTGACCCCAAGGCGTTCCTGAGGACCCCCCGCGAGCTGCCCGAGCGGCGGCCCGTGGACGTGCGGATCACCGACTGGCGGGAGGTCTACCAGCCCTTCGGTGAGGGCCGCATCGAGAAGCAGGCCGGCCGGTGCATGGACTGCGGGATCCCGTTCTGCCACAACGGCTGCCCGCTGGGCAACCTGATCCCGGAGTGGAACGACCTCGTCTGGCGCGACGACTGGCAGGAGGCCGCGGAGCGGCTGCACGCCACGAACAACTTCCCGGAGTTCACCGGCCGGCTGTGCCCCGCCCCGTGCGAGGCGGCCTGCGTCCTGGGGATCAACGCCGACCCGGTCACCATCAAGCAGGTCGAGGTCTCGATCATCGACCGGGCATGGGACTCCGGCTGGGTGGGGCCGCAGGCGCCGGAGCGGCTCTCGGGCAAGCGGGTCGCGGTCGTGGGCTCCGGCCCCGCAGGGCTGGCCGCCGCCCAGCAGCTGGCCCGGGCCGGGCACACCGTCACCGTGTACGAGCGGGCTGAGCGGGCCGGGGGCCTGCTGCGCTACGGCATCCCCGAGTTCAAGATGGAGAAGGTCCACGTGGACCGCCGCCTGGAGCAGATGGAGGCGGAGGGGGTCAAGTTCCGCACCGGCGTCGAGGTCGGCACCGACATCACCGTCGCGGAGCTGCGCCGGCGCCACGACGTCATCGTGCTGGCGATCGGGGCGACCGCGTGGCGGGACCTGCCGGTGCCGGGCCGGGAGCTGTCCGGGATCCACCAGGCGATGGAGTACCTGCCCCTGGCCAACCAGGTGTGCGAGGGCACCCTGGCCGAGACGCCGATCCATGCCTCCGGCAAGCACGTCGTGATCATCGGCGGTGGCGACACCGGGGCGGACTGCCTGGGCACCTCGCACCGCCAGGGTGCGGCGTCGGTCACCCAGCTGGAGATCATGCCCACACCCCCGGCCACCCGGCCGGACTCGGCTCCCTGGCCGACCTACCCGATGGTCTACCGGGTCTCCTCGGCGCACGAGGAGGGCGGCGAGCGGGTGTTCTCGGTGAGCACCAAGGCCTTCCTGGGTGACGAGCAGGGTCGGCTGCGGGCGCTGCTGCTGGTGGACGTCCAGCTCGAGGGCGGCCGGTTCGTCGAGGTGCCCGGCTCGGAGCGGGAGATCCCGGCGGACCTGGTGTTCCTGGCCATGGGCTTCACCGGTCCGGAGCGGGGCCCGCTGGTCGCGGACCTCGGGCTCGCCCTGGACGAGCGGGGCAACGTGCGCCGGGGGGTCGACTACATGACCTCGGTCCCGGGCGTCTTCGTGGCCGGCGACGCCGGCCGGGGCCAGTCGCTGATCGTGTGGGCCATCGCCGAGGGACGCGCTGCGGCCTCGGCTGTGGACAAGCACCTCATGGGCTCGACGAACCTGCCCGCCCCGATCCCGCCGACGGCCCGCCAGCTGCTGGCCTGAGGCGCGGTTGGCCCGTGGCCGGTCCGGGGGATCCGGCGCGGGGCGGTACGGTGGGGACGGTGGAGGGAGGGCCGGTGGACTCGGGTGCGCTGCTGGACAGCCTGCGCCGGGCGGTGTCCCGGCAGCCGGACGACGAGGTGCTGCGGGCGCACCTGGCGATGCTGCTGGTCCAGGCCGGGCTGGGCGACGAGGCCGTCGCCCACATCGGGCTGCTGCTCGCCGGGGACCCGGCCAACCCCGACCTCCTGGCCCTGATGAAGCAGGCCATGGGCGGTCGTGGCGCCGACGTGGCGGCTCCGGCCGCCGCAGCAGTGCCGGCCGACGACGCACCCGGCTTCGACTGGGCCGCCGCCGAGCAGGACCTCGTGGCGGGGCTGGCCCACGAGCCCGTCGAGACCCGCGTGCGGATGGCCGATGTCGGGGGGCTGGCCGCAGCCAAGGAGCGGATCGAGCTCTCCTTCCTGACGCCGCTGCGCAACCCGGAGCTGCGTGCCCGGTACGGGGCCTCGCTGCGGGGCGGCCTGCTGCTCTACGGCCCGCCCGGGTGCGGCAAGACGTACCTGGCGCGTGCCGTGGCCGGCGAGCTCGGGGCCCGGTTCATCTCCGCCTCCCTGTCCGACCTGCTCAGCCGGTGGATGGGGCAGAGCGAGGGCAACGTGGCCGACCTGTTCCGCTACGCCCGCAGCCTGGCTCCCGTCGTGCTGTTCTTCGACGAGGTCGACGCACTGGGCCATGCCCGGTCCGGCCTGGGTCGGTCCGGGTCGGCGCTGCGGGGGGTCATCAACCAGCTGCTCACCGAGCTCGACGGCGTGGGCAGTGACAACGCCGGCGTCTTCGTGCTCGGGGCCACGAACGCCCCGTGGGACGTCGACCTGGCCCTGCGTCGACCCGGTCGGTTCGACCGCGCCGTGTTCGTCGAGCCCCCGGACCAGCCGGCCCGGGAGCACATCCTGGCCACCCACCTGGCCGGCCTGCCGGTGGCCGACGACGTCGACGTCGCCGACCTGGCCCGGCGGACCCCCCGCTTCTCCGGGGCGGACCTGGCTCACGCCGCCCGTTCGGCTGCGGAGCTGGCGATGGCCGACGCGCTGCGCACCGGGTCCGCCGACCGCCACGTGACCGCCGCCGACCTGCTCGAGGCCGTCGGCGGCATCACGCCCTCGACGGGTCGCTGGTTCGAGGCCGCCCGCAACGTCGTGCTGTTCGCCGACCGGGCGGGGGAGTACGAGGCCCTGGCGGCCTACATGCGGGCCAACCGGCTCCTGTGATCGACGGCGACCCCTACGCACTGCCCGAGGCCCTGGTCGCGGCGCAGCGCTGGGACGCGGCGCTGTCGGCGGTGTCCACCGGGCTGGCCCGCACCCCCGACGACCCCCGCCTGATCGCGCTGCTGGTGCGGTGCCTGCGCGGGCTGCACCGCCGGCAGGAGGCGGTGGATGCCGCCCAGCGGCTGCTGACCGTGAGCCCGCAGGATCCGTACGGGTTCCGGCTGGCGACCCTGGTCCTGCTGGACATGGACTGGGTGGACGAGGCCATCGGCCTGGCGCGGCGGGCGGTCGCGCTGGACCCGGCCACTGCGGCCAACCACCTGGCGCTGTCCCGGGCGTGGGCCGCCTCGACCCGGACCGAGGCGCGCTCCGAGCAGCTGGCCGCGGCCCGGGAGGCGGTCCAGCTCGACCCGCACAGCGCCGACGCCCAGGTCCAGATCGGGGCCGCCCTGGCCGCGGACGGCGACCCCCGGGCCGCACGGCTGGCCTACCTGGAGGCGCTGCGGCTGGATCCGCAGCACGCGGCCGCGCTGAACAACCTCGCGGTTCTCGACCTGCACGCAGGCGCCCCGGACGCTGCTGCCCGGCACCTGGCCGCTGCCCTGGCGGCCGACCCCCAGGGCTCGGTGGCCCGGCGCAACCTCGATGCCATGGCCGTGCGGATGATCCACCGGCTGAGCTGGTGGATGCTGCTGGCTCCGGTGCCGGCCGTCGTCGCCGCCGGCGGCGGGTATCGGCTGGCAGCCCGGGTCCTGGCCGCGGTCGCCGTGCTGGGCATGCCGCTCATCGCGCTGCGCTGGTGGCGCGCCCTCACCCCCGGCCAGCGCGCGCACCTGGCGGGGCTGCCGGAGCGGGTGAGGCGCAGGACGCTGGCATGGCCACTGGTCGCCGCCGTGGTGGGTGGGGTCGCGCTCGTGCTCGGCGGGATCGGGGACGTGGCCCCCTGGCTGCTGCTGACGTACCTCGTGGGGCTCGGCTACGTGGCGCTGGTGCGCTGGTCGACGGCGATGACCGGGCGCAGCTGGCGCGCGCAGCGGGCCGGCTGGGGGGAGCGGCTGCGCCGATGGGCGGGCCGGCGCGACGACCCACCGCTGCCCTGAGCCGGGGCCCCCGGATCTTCGATGCTGCGATCCCGGCGTGCTCGCCGGCTCGCGGCGCCCCATGGGGCTCACTAGTCTGACCGCCATGCGTAGAGCGAAGATCGTATGCACCCTGGGCCCGGCAACCTCCTCGTACGAGCAGATCAAGCAGCTCATCGAGTCCGGGATGAACGTGGCCCGGCTGAACATGTCCCACGGCGAGCACGCCGTGCACGCGGAGTCCTACTCCAACGTGCGCCGTGCGGCCCGTGAGCTGAACCGGGGGGTCGGCATCTTCGCCGACCTGCAGGGGCCGAAGATCCGGCTCGGCCGGTTCGCCGACGGTCCCGTCCAGCTCGTCGAGGGCGCCGAGTTCACCATCACCACCGAGGACATCCTCGGCGACGTCACCCAGTGCGGGACGACCCACAAGGGCCTGCCCGGCGACTGCACCCCCGGCGACACCCTCCTCATCGACGACGGCAAGGTCAAGGTGGAGGTCATCGAGGTCGAGGGTCCGCGGGTGCGCACCCGCGTCATCGAGGGTGGCCCCGTCAGCAACAACAAGGGCATCAACCTGCCGGGCGCGAACGTGAGCGTGCCGGCCCTGTCGGACAAGGACAAGGACGACCTGCGCTGGGCGCTGCGGATCGGCGTGGACATGATCGCGCTGTCGTTCGTGCGCAGCGCCGACGACGTGGTCGACGTGCACGCCATCATGGACGAGATGGGCCGTCGGATCCCCGTGCTGGCCAAGATCGAGAAGCCCCAGTCGGTGGAGAACCTGCCCGGCATCGTCGCGGCGTTCGACGGGGTGATGGTGGCCCGGGGTGACCTCGGCGTCGAGCTGCCCCTCGAGGAGGTCCCGATCGTCCAGAAGCAGGCGGTCCAGATGTGCCGCGAGGCCGCCAAGCCGGTCATCGTCGCGACGCAGATGCTCGAGTCGATGATCGAGAACTCCCGGCCCACGCGCGCGGAGGCCTCCGACGTGGCCAACGCGATCCTCGACGGGGCCGACGCGGTCATGCTGTCCGGCGAGACCAGCGTGGGCAAGCACCCCAACACGGTGGTCCGCACGATGGCCCGCATCGTCGACTACGCCGAGGAGCAGGGTCTCGAGCGGCTGCCGAAGCTGACCCTGAAGAAGAAGGACGTCGGGGTCGGCGAGGCCGTGACCAAGGCGGCGGTCGACGTGGCCAAGGTCGCCGGTGCCAGCTACCTGACCGCGTTCTCCGAGACCGGACGCACCGCCCGGATCATGGCCGCCTCCCGGCCGCGCATCCCGATGATGGTGTTCACCCCGGACGCCGGGATCCGCCAGCAGCTCGCCCTGGTCTGGGGCATCGAGTCCTACCTGGTTCCCCCGGCCCACCACACCGACGACATGGTCGAGCAGATCGACGCCGAGCTCCTGGCCAGCGGCCGGGGCCGGAAGGGCGAGATCGCCGTGCTCATCGCCGGCGTTCCCCCGGGCGTGGCCGGCACGACGAACGCGCTGCGCGTGCACCGCATCGGCGCGGGCTCGATCGAGCGGCCCGTCTGATCCGGTACGACATCGAAGGGGGGCGGCGTCCTTGGGGGCGCCGCCCCCCTCGGTTTGCATCGGGGTGGTCACTCTCCGTAGCGTTGCGGGTGACGTGAGGAGCGTGATGTCGAACGACTACGCGAAGGCGCTGGGAGCGAAGCTGAGGACCGTCCGCAACCAGCAGGGGCTGTCCCTGCAGGGTGTCGAGGCGAAGTCCGCAGGCGTGTGGAAGGCGGTCGTCGTCGGGTCCTACGAACGTGGCGACCGGGCGGTCACCGTCCAGCGCCTGGCGGAGCTGGCCGAGTTCTACGGCGTGCCGATGGCCGAACTGCTCCCGGAGCCCGCGTCCGCTGCCATCGTGGAGCCCCCACCGCGGCTGGTCATCGACCTGGAGCGGCTCGGGCAGGTCCCCGCGGAGAAGGCCGGCCCGCTGGCCCGCTACGCCGCGGCGATCCAGGCCCAGCGCGGCGACTACAACGGCCGCATCCTCTCGATCCGCCAGGACGACCTGCGCACCCTGGCCGTGATCTACGACGAGGCACCGGGGATCCTGGCGGAGCAGCTGATCGCCTGGGGAGTGCTCAACCCGGAGGCGCGCCGCGCGATCGACTGACCGGCGCGGACCGGACGGCAGCCCGGCATTGGTAGCATGGCAGCCGCAAACCATCCTCCTTTAACGACCGTCCCGTGAGGCGGGGAAGGAGTGGGTGTGGCCACCCGCGTGCTCGACCAGTCCGACATCGCCCGGGCACTGTCCCGGATCGCTCACGAGATCCTCGAACGCGAGAAGGGCCCGGGCAACCTCGTCCTCATGGGCATCCCCAGCCGCGGGGTCCCGCTCGCGCAGCGCATCGCCACCCGCATCGGTGACATCGAGCCCGGTTCGCAGCCCCCCGTCGGCTCCCTTGACATCACGATGTACCGCGACGACCTGCGGCTGCGCCCGGCCCGTGCCCTGGGCCGCACCACACTGCCCAGTGACGGCATCGACGGCCGGACCGTCGTGCTGGTCGACGACGTGCTGTTCTCCGGTCGCTCGATCCGCGCCGCCCTGGACGCCCTCGGCGAGATCGGCCGGCCCCGAGCCGTGCGCCTCGCGGTCCTGGTCGACCGGGGCCACCGGGAGCTTCCCATCCGCGCCGACTACGTCGGCAAGAACATCCCCACGTCGCTGCGCGAGTCGGTCCACGTGCGCGTGGTCGAGGTCGACGGCACCGACGAGGTCGTGATCGGGGAGGACGCATGAAGCGCCACCTGCTGTCCGCAGCGGACCTCACCCACGACGACGCCGTGCTGGTCCTGGACACCGCCCGGGAGCTGGCGGCGGTGAGCGGGCGCGCGGTCAAGAAGCTGCCCACCCTGCGGGGGCGCACGGTCGTCAACCTGTTCTTCGAGGACTCCACACGCACCCGGATCTCGTTCGAGGCCGCCGCCAAGCGGCTGTCCGCTGACGTCATCAACTTCTCGGCCCGCGGTTCCAGCGTCAGCAAGGGCGAGAGCCTCAAGGACACCGCGATGACGCTGCAGGCGATGGGCGCCGACGGCGTCGTGATCCGGCACGGTGCCAGTGGTGCCCCGCACCGCCTAGCCACGACGGGGTGGATCGACGCCGCCGTGGTCAACGCCGGTGACGGCACCCACGAGCACCCCACCCAGGCACTGCTGGACGCGTACACGATGCGCGAGCACCTCGCCGGTGGCGTCGGGGACCTGGCCGGGCGCCACGTCACCATCGTGGGCGACGTGCTGCACTCGCGGGTGGCGCGCTCGAACGTGCTGCTGCTGAACACGCTGGGCGCCCGGGTCACGCTGGTCGCCCCGCCGACCCTGCTGCCGGTCGGCGTGCAGACCTGGCCGTGCGAGGTCTCCTACGACCTCGACGAGCCGCTGCCCAAGACGGACGCGGTCATGATGCTGCGGGTCCAGCGCGAGCGGATGACCGAGGCGTACTTCCCCAGCGAGCGGGAGTACTCGCGGCGCTATGGGCTGGACGCGCGTCGCGCGGGCCTGCTGGCACCGCACGCCCTCGTCATGCACCCCGGTCCGATGAACCGCGGCATGGAGATCACGGCCGAGGTCGCCGACGGCGCCCGATCGGTCATCGTCGAGCAGGTCACCAACGGCGTGAGCATCCGAATGGCCGTGCTGTACCTGCTGCTGGGAGGAGCGGACGTCGCATGAGGTACCTGATCACCGAGGTCCGCCCGCTGGGCGGCCAGGCCGTGGACCTGCTGCTGGACGAGGGCCGCATCGCGGCGCTGGGAGCGCCCGGCACCGTCGGCGCCGCCGGGGCGACCGTCGTGCGCGGCGACGGTCTCGTGGCCCTTCCCGGGCTGGTCGACCTGCACACCCACCTGCGCGAGCCCGGTCGGGAGGACGCCGAGACGGTCGCCACGGGGTCGGCGGCGGCCGCCCGGGGCGGGTTCACCGCGGTGCACGCGATGGCCAACACCGACCCGGTGGCTGACACCGCCGGCGTGGTGGAGCAGGTGTTCCACCTGGGCAAGCAGGCCGGGCTGGTCGACGTGTTCCCGGTGGGGGCCGTGACGGTCGGTCTGGACGGGGAGCGGCTGGCGGAGCTCGGCGCCATGGCCGACTCCCGGGCCGGCGTCCGGGTGTTCTCCGATGACGGCAGGTGCGTCTCCGATGCGGTGCTGATGCGCCGCGCCCTGGAGTACGTCAAGGCCTTCGACGGCGTGATCGCCCAGCACTCCCAGGAGCCGCGGCTCACGGCGCAGTCGCAGATGAATGAGGGGCCGCTGTCCAGCCGGCTGGGCCTGCGGGGGTGGCCGGCGGTGGCGGAGGAGGCGATCATCGCCCGTGACGTGCTGCTGGCCGAGCACGTCGGGTCCCGCCTGCACGTGTGCCACCTGTCGACCGCGGGGTCCGTCGAGATCGTGCGGTGGGCGAAGTCCCGGGGCATCGACGTGACGGCCGAGGTGACCCCGCACCACCTGATGCTCACCGAGGACCTGGCCACCACGTACGACCCGGTCTACAAGGTGAACCCGCCGCTGCGCACCTCCGCCGACGTCGAGGCGGTTCGGGCCGGGCTGGCGGACGGCACCATCGACATCGTCGCCACCGACCACGCCCCGCACCCCATGGAGGACAAGGAGTGCGAGTGGGCCGCGGCGGCCTTCGGCATGCTCGGCCTGGAGCAGGCCCTCGCCGTGGTGATCGAGACCATGGTGAACCCGGGCCGGCTGGACTGGGCCGGGGTGGCCGACCGGATGTCCGCGGCCCCGGCCCGGATCGGTCGCCGGCCCAGCCAGGGCCGACCGCTGGCCGTGGGGGAGCCGGCCAACCTGGTCCTGGTCGACCCGGTGGCCCGTCGCACCGTGCAGCCGTCGCAGTCGGCGTCCAAGAGCCGCAACAACCCCTACCGCAGCCTGGAGCTGCCGGACCCGGTGGTTGCCACGTTCCTGCGCGGCCGCCCGACGGTCCTGGACCGGTTCCTCGTCGAGGCCCCGGCGTGAGGCTGGACCTGCTCGCCGAGCAGGTCTCGGCGCCGGTGACGGCATGGGGCCCCCGCGCGGTGCTGACCGTCGTCGTGCTGGTCATCGTCGGGCTCGGGCTGTGGGGGATGCGCAGCGGGTGGGCCGGTCGACGGGCCCGTCAGCAGGCGGTCCCGGCCCCTGCGGCCCCTCCGACGCGCCCGCCGGCCGGGGAGCCCGTGGCGGGTCAGTACGTGGCCACCACGACCGCCGGTGACCTGCTGGACCGAATCGTGGCCCACGACCTGGGCAACCGCGGCCGGGCCGAGCTGCGCAGCGACGAGTCGGGCGTCCTGATCACCCGGGTCGGGGAGCCGTCGCTGTGGATCCCGCGGGACCGCCTGGTCGAGGTCCGCCTCGGGTCCGGGCAGGCCCAGCGGGCCTTCGAGCGTGGCGGCCTGATCCTGCTCACGTGGCGCCTGGGCGACCTGCTGGTCGACACCGGGTTCCGCGCCGACGACCCCGAGCGGCACGTGTCCGCCGCGCGCCAGCTGTCCCTGCTCGCACCCCACCCAGGAGGAGCCCGATGAGCACCCCAGTCCCCGCGGTCCTGGTCCTCGAGGACGGCCGCACGTTCTCCGGGCAGGCCTATGGCGCGATCGGCACGACGTTCGGCGAGGCCGTCTTCGCGACCGGCATGTCCGGCTACCAGGAGACCCTCACCGACCCCTCGTACCACCGCCAGGTCGTCGTCATGACCGCCCCGCACATCGGCAACACCGGGGTCAACGACGAGGACCCCGAGTCCGGGCGGATCTGGGTGGCCGGCTACGTGGTGCGCGACCCCGCGCGGCTGCCGTCGAACTGGCGCTCCCGGCGCAGCCTCGACGAGGAGCTGCGCCGGTACGGCGTGGTCGGGATCTGCGACGTGGACACCCGCGCCCTGACCCGGCACCTGCGCGAGCGCGGCGCGATGCGCGCGGGCATCTTCTCCGGTGAGGCTGCCGGGCTGGGCTTCCCGGCGATGCACGCGGCCGTGCTGGCCAGCCCGCCGATGTCCGGGGCGGACCTGACCGCCGAGGTGACCACCACGCAGGAGTACGTCGTCGAGCCGGTCGGGGAGCACACCGCCACGGTGTTCGCCGTCGACCTGGGGATCAAGGCGATGACCCCGGCGAGCATGGCGCAGCGGGGGATGCGCGTCCACGTGCTGCCCGCCGGGATCACCCCGGAGGACCTCGTCGCACGGGTCCGCGCCACCGACGGACCGGTGGGCGTGTTCTTCTCCAACGGCCCCGGCGACCCGGCGACCGCCGATCGGGCCGTCGCCCAGGTCCGCGCGGTGCTCGCGGCACGGATCCCGCTGTTCGGCATCTGCTTCGGCAACCAGGTCCTCGGGCGGGCGCTGGGGTTCGGCACCTACAAGCTCGGCTACGGCCACCGGGGCATCAACCAGCCCGTGGCCGATCGGGCCACGGGCCGTGTCGAGGTCACCGCGCACAACCATGGCTTCGCCGTCGACGCGCCGCTCGAGCAGGCCAGCCAGACCGCGTTCGGCCGCGTCGAGGTCAGCCACGTCTGCCTCAACGACGACGTCGTGGAGGGTCTGCGCTGCCTCGACGTGCCCGCGTTCTCCGTGCAGTACCACCCGGAGGCCGCGGCCGGTCCGCACGACTCGGCCTACCTGTTCGACAGGTTCGCCGCCCTGATGGGCGTCGCCCCGGCCGTGCCCGTGGGGAGCGCCCCGGCCGTGCCCGCCTGACGGTCGTCGGCGCGGGCGTGGCCGTTCGGAGCGCCCGCCGCCCGGGCGACGACGGAGGCGACGGTCTCCGGGTCGTCCAGCATCAGCAGGTGGGCCCCGCCGGCCGGGACCACCCGTGCGTCCGGGGACAGTGCGCCGGCGCGCACGCGCAGCTGACGATGCCAGCGCGGCTTGGGCGTGCCCACCGGCCAGCCCCTGCGGGTCGCCGCCAGGACCGTCACCGGGATCCCGGCCGGCACCGGCCGTCCGGCAGCCCGCGCCAGGAGCAGCCGAGCATCGGCGCCGCTGCGCCGCAGCTCGGACAACAGCCCCTGCAGGTGCCCCGGCGTGCGCATCGCGGCCCGGGTGGACTGTGGGGCCCGGGCGGCGGACCCGGCACCGGAGGTCCCGACCCGCAGCATCGACCATCCCACGGCTGATCCGATCAGCCGGGCCCGGGCCGGGTCGGTCACCAGCCAGTCGGCCAGCGGCGGGATCGCCGCGCCCGCCCAGCCGTGCCGGCGCTCCCGATCCGGCAGCGCTGGGTCGAGCAGCACCAGCGCCCGGACCAGCTCGGGGTGGGTGCGGGCGAGCGCCTCCACGTGCAGGGCCGCCGAGGAGTGCCCCACCAGCACGACCGGGGTCCGCAGCGGGTCGGGGGTCGTCGCGGCCAGGACCGACACCAGCAGCGCCACCTGGTCGTCCAGGCTGCCCAGACCCAGTCCCCAGGCGGCGGACCCACCGAGGCCGGGGCGGTCGAAGCGGACCACGCGGACTGCCGGCAGCAGCGACACGACCGGGTCCCACACGTCCAGCGGCAGGCCCAGGCCGGAGTCCAGCAGCACTGTCGCGTCCCGGTCGCCGTGATCCACCACGGCCCGCACGACGGTCCCCATCGGACGGACCGCGTGCACCCGCATCTCGCGCGGCGGGCCCTGGTGTGGGATCACCCGCCGAGGCTACGCCGCCGGGACGGCACGGGTGGGGCCGACGACAACGCCCGGTATGATCGGGCGACACCAATCCTCCTTTAATGCCGTCCCGCGAGGCGGGGAAGGAGTGGGCCATGCCCATGACGCCAGCCGGATCCCTGCCCTCGACGGAGGTGGCAGATGCCACGGCGCTCTGACATCTCGTCGGTCCTGGTCATCGGGTCGGGACCCATCGTCATCGGGCAGGCCGCGGAGTTCGACTACTCCGGCACCCAGGCGTGCCGCGTCCTGCGCAACGAGGGCCTGCGGGTGATCCTCGTGAACTCCAACCCGGCCACGATCATGACCGACCCGGAGTTCGCCGACGCGACGTACATCGAGCCGATCACGCCCGAGTTCGTCACGCGGATCATCGAGCGGGAGCGCCCGGACGCGCTGCTGCCGACGCTCGGCGGGCAGACGGCCCTGAACGCGGCGATGGCGCTGCACGCCGACGGCACCCTCGACCGATTCGGCGTCGAGCTGATCGGGGCCAACACCGAGGCCATCGAGCGCGGCGAGAACCGGGAGCGGTTCAAGGAGATCGTCGCCTCGATCGGCGCCGAGTCCGCACGCTCGGCCATCTGCCACACCATGCAGGAGTGCCTGTCGGCCGTCGAGGACCTGGGCTACCCCGTCGTGGTCCGCCCGTCGTTCACGATGGGTGGGTCCGGCTCCGGGATCGCCCACGACGAGCAGGGGCTGCGCGACATCGCGGGGTGGGGGCTGCAGGCCTCCCCGACGACCGAGGTCCTGCTCGAGGAGTCGATCCTGGGCTGGAAGGAGTACGAGCTCGAGCTCATGCGCGATCGCCACGACAACGTCGTGGTCGTGTGCTCCATCGAGAACGTGGACCCGATGGGGGTGCACACCGGCGACTCCATCACGGTGGCCCCCGCCCTGACCCTGACCGACCGCGAGTTCCAGCACATGCGCGACGTCGGCATCGCGATCATCCGGGCCGTCGGCGTGGACACCGGTGGCTGCAACATCCAGTTCGCCATCAACCCGAGCGACGGTCGGATGATCGTCATCGAGATGAACCCGCGGGTGTCGCGATCGTCGGCCCTGGCCTCGAAGGCCACCGGGTTCCCGATCGCCAAGATCGCGGCCAAGCTGGCCGTCGGCTACACGCTCGACGAGATCCCCAACGACATCACCCGGGAGACCCCGGCCAGCTTCGAACCGACCCTGGACTACATCGTCGTCAAGGCCCCCCGGTTCGCGTTCGAGAAGTTCCCGGCGGCCAACCACGAGCTCACCACGCACATGAAGAGCGTGGGCGAGGCCATGGCCATCGGACGCAACTTCACCGAGGCGCTGCAGAAGGCGCTGCGCAGCCTGGAGAAGAAGGACGCCGGCTTCAGCTGGGTGGGCGACCCCCGCCTGCTGGACCGCCAGGAACTGGCCGAGCAGGTCCGGGTGCCCCACGACGGCCGGATCGAGAAGGTCCAGCAGCTGCTGCGCGCCGGCGCCTCGGTGGCCGAGCTGCACGAGCTGACCGCCATCGACCCGTGGTTCCTGGACCAGATCGTGCTGCTCAACGAGGTCGGCGAGCACGTGCGCACCGCCGCCTCGCTCACCCCGGAGCTGCTGCGCCTGGCCAAGCGGCACGGGTTCTCCGACGCCCAGATCGGGGCGGCCCGCGACCTCCCGCAGGACGTCGTGCGCGGCGTGCGCCACGCGCTGGGCATCCGCCCGGTCTACAAGACGGTCGACACCTGCGCGGCCGAGTTCGCGGCGCGTACGCCCTACCACTACTCGTCCTACGACGAGGAGACCGAGGTCGAGCCACGCCAGGTGCCCGCGGTGCTCATCCTGGGTTCCGGTCCCAACCGCATCGGCCAGGGCATCGAGTTCGACTACTCGTGCGTGCACGCCTCGCTGACGCTGCGCGAGGCCGGGTTCGAGACCGTGATGATCAACTGCAACCCGGAGACCGTGTCGACTGACTACGACACGTCGTCGCGGCTGTACTTCGAGCCGCTCACACTCGAGGACGTCCTCGAGGTCTACCACGCCGAGCTCGCGGCCGGTCCGGTCGCCGGGGTGATCTGCCAGCTGGGCGGCCAGACCCCGCTGGGTCTGGCCCACGGCCTGCAGTCCGCAGGGGTGCCGATCGTGGGCACGTCCCCGCAGGCGATCGACCTGGCCGAGGAGCGCGGCGCCTTCGGCCGGGTGCTCGCCCAGGCCGGGCTGCCGGCCCCGAAGTACGGCATGGCCTCCTCGTTCGCCGAGGCCAAGGCGGTCGCCGACGAGATCGGCTACCCGGTGCTGGTCCGGCCCTCCTACGTGCTCGGCGGGCGCGGCATGGAGATCGTCTACGACGAGGCGATGCTGGAGTCCTACATCGAGCGCGCCACCCAGGTCAGCCCCGAGCACCCGGTGCTGGTGGACCGGTTCCTGGACGACGCCATCGAGATCGACGTCGACGCGCTGTTCGACGGCACCGACCTGTACCTCGGCGGCGTCATGGAGCACATCGAGGAGGCCGGGATCCATTCCGGGGACTCCGCGTGCGCCCTGCCCCCGATCACCCTGGGCCGCGCCGACATGGAGCGGATCCGCCGGTCCACGGAGGCGATCGCGCGCGGGGTCGGGGTGCTGGGACTGCTCAACGTCCAGTACGCGATGGCTGCCGACGTGCTCTACGTCCTGGAGGCCAACCCCCGGGCCTCGCGCACGGTGCCGTTCGTGGCCAAGGCCACGGGCGTCCCGCTGGCCAAGGCGGCGGCCCGGATCGCGCTGGGGGAGTCGATCGCCGACCTGCGCGCCGACGGGACCCTGCCGGAGGTGGGCGACGCCGCCGACATGGCCAGCGGCGGGATGATCGCGGTGAAGGAGGCGGTGCTGCCGTTCGGGCGGTTCCAGGGCGTCGACACCGTGCTCGGCCCGGAGATGCGCTCGACCGGCGAGGTGATGGGGCTGGATGCCGAGTTCGGCACCGCCTTCGCGAAGTCACAGATCGCGGCCTACTCGTCGGGCCTGCCCACCAGCGGCACGGTGTTCGTGTCGGTGGCCAACCGCGACAAGCGTTCCATGATCTTCCCGCTCAAGCGGCTGGCCGACCTCGGGTTCAGCATCGTCGCCACCGGCGGCACCGCCGACGTGCTGCGCCGCAATGGGGTGCCGGCCACGGAGATCCGCAAGGTCCACGAGCACGGCGACGGGATGAACACGGTCGAGGCCATCATGGGGGGGCACATCGACCTGATCGTCAACACCCCCTACGGGGTGGGGCCCCGGCTGGACGGCTACGAGATCCGGACCGCGGCCGTGGCCCGCAGCGTGCCGTGCGTGACCACCATCCAGGGCTTGGCCGCGGCGGTCCAGGGCATCGAGGCGCTGATCCGCGGCGACATCGGCGTGCGCTCCCTGCAGGAGCACGCGCAGTCGCTGGCCGAGCTGCGCGCCCAGGCGTCGAACGGAGGGGTGCGCTGATGCCGGTGCAGGTCAGTGCCGAGGTCGTCAGCCTGCGTCGGGTCGGGTCCTACCACCACCTCACCCTGCTGGCCCCGGGGATCCCCCCGACCACCCGGCCGGGGCACTTCATCGCCGTGGCGGTGGGGGGCGAGGGGTCCGGGATGCTGCTGCGCCGGGCGTTCTCGGTGCACCGGGCCACCGAGACCGGCCCCGCTGCGGGCACCGTCGAGGTCGTGTTCGCCGTCCACGGCAAGGGCACCCGCTGGCTGGCCGACCGGCGCACGGGGGACAGGCTCGACGTCATCGGCCCCCTTGGCCGGCCCTTCACCCTGCCCCGGGAGCCCGTCTCCTGCGTGCTGGTGGCCGGTGGGTACGGGGCCGCGCCGCTGTTCATGCTGGCCGAGCAGCTGCGGGCGCGCGGCTGCCGGGTCGACATCGTCCTGGGGGCGGCCAGCGAGGACCGGCTGTTCGGGGTCCTGGAGGCCCAGCGCGTCGCCCAGACGGTCACGGTGACCACCGACGACGGCTCCCTGGGGATCCGGGGCCGGGTCACCGATCCGCTGGCCGAGCTGGTCCGCACTGTCGGCGCGGACGTGGTCTACGCCTGCGGGCCGATGCCGATGCTCAAGGCGGTCGCCGAGGTCGCTGCGGCCAACGGGGCGCACAGCCAGTGTGCGGTGGAGGAGGCCATGGCCTGTGGCATCGGCGTGTGCATGACGTGCGTGCTGCCGGTCCGCGGCAACGACGGGGCCACCCGGATGGTGCGGTCCTGCACGGAGGGCCCGGTCTTCCGCGGCGGTGACGTCCGCTGGGCCGACGTGGGCACGATCCCGCCGGACACGGTCGGGGCGATCACGGGTGGGGGGCACTGATGCCGGGCCTCGAGCCGTCCACGGTGGACATGTCGGCGCGCCTGGCGTCGTTCGCGATGCCCGACCCGGTGCTCACTGCCTCCGGGTGTGCCGCGGCGGGGCGCGAGCTGGCTGCCTTCCTGGACCTGTCGGCCATCGGTGCCGTGGTGACCAAGTCGATCATGCTCGCCCCGCGCTCGGGTCGGGCGACCCCGCGGATGGCCGAGACGCCCTCGGGCATGCTGAACTCCATCGGGCTGCAGGGCCCGGGCATCGAGGCGTTCGTCGCACACGACCTGCGCTGGCTGCGCGAGCGCGGCATCCGCACGGTCGTGTCGATCGCCGGGGGCAGTGTCCAGGAGTACCGGCAGCTGGCCCAGCGGCTGGCCGACGAGCCGGGGATCTCGGCCATCGAGGTCAACATCTCGTGCCCCAACGTCGAGTCACGCGGCCAGGTCTTCGCCTGCGACCCGTTCTCGGCCGCGTCCGTGGTCGAGGTCGTCCGCGAGCACGCCGCGCCCGGCATCCCCGTGCTGGCCAAGCTCAGCCCGGACGTCACCGACATCGTCGCCATCGCCCGATCCGTGATCGACGCCGGCGCCGACGGGCTGTCCATGATCAACACCCTGCTCGGGATGGTCATCGACCCGGACACGATGCGCCCGATGCTGGGGGGGATGACCGGGGGGCTGTCCGGACCGGCCATCCGACCGGTCGCGGTCCGCGCGGTGTGGCAGGTGCACGCGGCGATGCCGTCGGTGCCGATCCTGGGCATGGGCGGCATCCGCACCGGCCAGGACGCCTTCGAGTTCATCCTCGCCGGTGCCAGCGCCGTCTCGGTGGGCACGGCCGTGTTCAACGATCCGCACGCCCCCGCCCGGATCTCCGCCGAGCTGCGCTCGATCCTGGCGGAGCGGGGCCTGTCCCGGCTCTCGGATGCCATCGGCCTGGGCCACGCGATGCAGCGGGTCCATCTCGAGGTGCAGGCAGCCCGCCGCGCCGCGCAGCAGGAGGTTCCGTCATGACCCGTGCCCCGATCGCCGTCGCCCTCGACGGCCCCGACCGCGCCACCATCCTGGGCTGGGCGGCCGCCACGTCGCCGTCGGTGTCGGTGATGAAGGTCGGCCTGGAGACCTACCTGCGCGACGGCGCCGAGGTCGTGGCGCAGGTCCGATCCGCGGCCCCGGGCTGCGGGCTGTTCCTGGACCTCAAGCTGCACGACATCCCCAACACCGTTGCCGGCGCCGCCCGCAGCGTGGCGCACCTGGCGCCGGACTTCCTGACCGTGCATGCCAGCGGTGGCGCGGCGATGATCCGCGCGGCCGCCGACGCCCTGCCCGACACCCGGATCACGGCGGTGACGGTGCTGACGTCGCTGTCGGAGGACGACCTGGCCGCCGTCGGGCTGCAGGGGCCGGCGCTGGATGCCGCCGTCCGGCTGGCCCGGCTGGCGGTCGCGGCGGGGGCCGGGGCACTGGTCTGCTCCCCGCGCGAGGTGGCCGCCGTCCGGGCAGCCGTTCCCGATGACGTCGTGCTGATCACGCCCGGCGTGCGGTCGGCCAGCGGCGGCGGTGCCGCCCGCGGCGACCAGGCGCGGGTGGCCACACCCGAGGCCGCCCTGGCCGCG
>JBDHZV010000033.1:0-25083 GCA_039812125.1 Candidatus Nanopelagicales bacterium | reverse complement strand
GGGTCTTCGACCACCTGACCACCCAGAGCCTCGGCTTCCACGCCAACCGGTTCAGCGGGTCGCTGGTCTCCCAGACCAACAAGCTGACCTCGGCCTTCGAGACGTTCTGGGACACCGTCGTCTGGCAGGTCATCCCGGTGGGCACCACCGTGGTCGCCGCGGTCGTGATAATGGCGTTCATCCTGCCCTGGTACGCGGCGTTCCTGGCGGCCATGGCCCTGCTGTTCGCGGCGTTCGTCGTGCTGTCCGCGCGCACCATGGAGCGGCTCAACGTCCAGGAGGCGCAGGCCTCGACACGGATGACCGGCTTCCTCGCCGACGTGATGACCAACATCGCCGCGGTCAAGGCGGCCGGGGCGGAGGCCTCCGAGAACGCCAGTGCGCGGCTGGTGGCCGGCCAGTGGCACTCCTCGTCCCTGACGGTGATGCGGGCCTTCCTGGGCTACTCGTCGGGCTTCTCCGCGGTGATCGCCGTGATGAACACCGGCGCGGTGCTGGCCGCGGTCGTGGCCTCCGAGCAGCGCTACCTGTCGGTGGCGGCGGTCTACCTGGCCACGACCTACACGCTGACCGTGACCGACCAGCTCTGGGAGATCACCCAGGTCATGCGCAACTACAACCGGGTCATGGGCGACGCCCACGACATGGTCGAGATCCTCGGGATCGAGCCCGCCGTCGCCGACACCACCGACGTCGACCTGGCTGCGGGACCGGGGGCCGTGGAGTTCGCCGCTGTCCGGTTCGCCCACGACGGCGCCGGCGACGACGCGCTGTTCGACGACTTCAGCCTGGTCATCGCGCCCGGGGAGAAGATCGGCCTGGTCGGGCACTCCGGGTCCGGCAAGTCCACCCTGACGCGGCTGCTGCTGCGGTTCTCCGACGTCGACGCCGGTGCCGTGCGCATCGACGGCCAGGACCTGCGCTCGGTGACCCAGGCGTCGCTGCGCCGCAGCATCGCCTACGTCGCCCAGGAGCCGCTGCTGTTCCACCGGTCCATCGCGGACAACATCGCCTACGGTCGTCCCGGGGCGACGCTGGAGCAGGTCCGCACGGCGGCGGTGAAGGCCAGCGCGGACGAGTTCATCGCCCGGCTGCCCGACGGCTACGCCACCCTGGTCGGGGAGCGCGGCGTCAAGCTGTCCGGAGGGCAGCGCCAGCGCATCGCGATCGCCCGGGCCGTGCTCAAGGACGCGTCGATCCTGGTGCTCGACGAGGCCACGTCCGCGCTGGACAGCGAGAGCGAGGTGCACATCCAGGCCGCCCTGGCCGAGGCGATGCAGGGTCGCACCACGATCGTCATCGCCCACCGGCTGAGCACCGTGCAGGCCATGGATCGGATCGTGGTGCTGGCCGAGGGCCGGATCGTCGAGCAGGGCTCGCACGCCCAGCTGCTGGCCGCCGGCGGGGTCTACGCGGGGCTGTGGGCCCATCAGTCGGGCGGCTTCCTCGACCAGGGGTGACACCAGGGGTGACACCAGGGGTGACGCGACCGGCGGCCCCCGCCGGCGCAGCTAGCGGCGCGGGCTGGGGATGATCCCGGAGTTCTGCGGGTCCATCCGCATCGCCACCAGCGTGAGGTCGTCACGGCCGAGGTCGTCGGCGCGCTGGCGCACCCCGGCCAGGGTCTGGGCGATGACCTCGCGGGGGTCGGCGGCGGCATTGACGGCCAGCAGCAGGCGGCGGTCCAGCTCGTCGTCGCCGAGCTCCTCGCCGTCAGCGTCGCGACTCTCCAGGATCCCGTCGGTGAAGGCCAGGCAGAGGTCGGCCGGGCCGAGCCGGGTCGTCCCGGTGGTCCACACGCCGCCCAGCCACGACAGCATCGGACCGGTCGACTCCAGCCGCTCGATGCTGCCCCCGGCCCGCACGATGCGGGGGGCAGGGTGCCCGGCGTTGACCCACCGCAGCTCCCCGGTCAGCGGATCGGCGACCAGGATGACCACCGTGGCGAACCGGGCGGGCTCGTCGGCGAAGGTGTCGCAGGCCCGGTGCAGGATCTGCGGCGGCTCCTGGCCGGCGAGCAGGCCCAGCATCAGGGCGGTCTTGATCCGCATCGCCACCACGCCGGCGCGGGGGCCGTGCCCCGACACGTCGCAGACCACGGCAGCGGTGCGACCGTCCCCGAGCGGGGTGCGGTCCCAGAAGTCCCCGGCGAGCAGCCCCTCGGCCGGTCGCAGGAACCCGGCGACCACCACCCCCACCGGCTGCGCGTCGCTGCTCGCGGCCAGCTCGCGGCGGATCGCCTCCACGACCGGGCCCTCCTGCTCGAGGGCGGCCTGGGCGGCGGTGGCCTGGTCGATCTCGTGCACCAGGGCCCGGCGCAGCGCCTCCGCATCACGGCCCAGGTCGCGGATCTCCGGTGGTCCGCCCGGGCGGATGACGGTGTCGTGGTGGCCGTGCTCGGCGATCTCGCGCAGCTGCGCGCGCAGGTTCCCGATCGGTGCCAGCACGTTGCGGCGCAGCGCCAGGTAGACGCCGATCGGCAGCAGCAGCATCACGACCAGCGCCACCGCCAGGGTCCACGCCAGGGTCCGCGCCGCGTCCGCGCTGTCGGCCAGGGCGTCGTCGCGGTCGGAGGCGATGAACAGCCCGAGGCGGTACGTGTCGGCGGTCAGCCTCGCGTAGTTGCCCTGGGCCCCGTTCGAGTTGACGATGCCCTGGGCCCCCTCGGGGTCGTCGTCGGCCATCGCGGCCAGTGCCGGGGCCCCGACGCTGTCCACCCAGGTGTCGAGGCTGTCTCGCACCTCCTCGATGAGGATGACGTAGCGGCTGCTGCCTCCCAGCAGGTCGTCGACGGCGGCCAGGTTGTCCCGGGCGGCACGGACTGCCGCGCGGTACAGGGTCCGGTACCCGCGGTCCCCGGAGGACACGTAGATGCGCAGCCGGCGGTCCATGGCGTCGATGTCGGACTCGAGCCGGGACACGTGCGTGGCTGCCGGGGTGAGCTGCTCCACGACGACGTCCAGGCTCTCCCGGGTCTGGGCGTAGCGCAGCGACAGCTGCCAGCCCAGCAGGCCGATGACCGCCAGGACGGCCACGAGGGTGGTGATCACCCGGCCGCGAAGCGTCATGTCCCGCAGGCTAGTGGGCGGCCGCCGTCCGTGGCAGGCTGCGGACATGACCCCCCGCGCCGTTGCCGACCTGTCCGTGCACCCGATCGGGCTGGGCTGCATGCCCCTGTCCGACCGACACATGATCCCGGAGCGGCCGCGGGCGATCGCGACGGTGCATGCCGCCCTGGACGCCGGCGTGACCCTGCTGGACACCGCCGACATCTACGCCCCGGACGGCGCCCGGTTCGGCCACAACGAGGTCCTGGTCGCCGAGGCGCTGCGGACCTGGGGGTCGGCGGCTGACCGGGAGCGCGTCGTGATCGCGACCAAGGGCGGGATCACGCGGGTCCCGGGAGCCACCGGCGACGTGTGGGGCCGGTCCGGCAGCCCGGAGGCGCTCGGGGCGGCAGCCCGGGCCTCGGCGGCCCGGCTGGGGGTCGACGTGATCGACCTGTACTACATCCACCGGTTCGATCCGCACGTGCACCTCGACGACCAGCTCGGTGGGCTGGCCCAGGTCCGGGACGACGGCGTGGCCCGGCGGATCGGGCTGTCCAACGTCACCCTGGCCCAGCTGGACCGGGGCCTGGAGCTGCTCGGCGGTCCGGACCAGGGCGGGATCTGCGCGGTGCAGAACGAGTTCTCCCCCCGGTACCGCGAGCACGCCGACGTGCTGGCCCGCTGTGCCGAGCGCGGCATCGCCTTCGTGCCGTGGTCGCCGCTGGGAGGGGCCACCAGCGCCTCGGGACTGGGCGCGCGGCACGCGGCGTTCGCCCGGGTCGCCCAGGCGCACGGGGTGTCGGCGCAGGCCGTCGCCCTGGCCTGGCTGCTCGCCCTGGCGCCCGTGGTCATCCCGATCCCGGGCTCCACCCGACCGGCCACCGCCCGGGACTCCGCAGCCGCCAGCGGCCTCGAGCTGTCCGACGACGAGGTCGCGCTGCTCACGGCGACCGAGCCGGAGGGTGCCTCGGTGTTCCCGGACGACGTCCCCGCGCCCCCGATGTGAGACAGGTGGGCCCGAACTGGCCCAGTTCGGGACCTTGGTCCCGGGTTTCGCAGGGGCTCCCGGGTCGTTGACTGATCACACTGTCATGGCAGGCTGTGCCCTGTCGTCGGCAGACTCTCGACCGCACCCTGAAGGATGCCCATGAGCAACCTGGACCTGGCGCGATGGCAGTTCGCCATCACGACCGTGTACCACTTCTTCTTCGTCCCGATCACCCTCGGGCTCAGCTGGCTGGTCGCCATCATGCAGACCGCCTGGGTCCGCACGGGTGAGGAGCGGTGGCTGAAGGCCACCAAGTTCTTCGGCAAGATCTTCCTGATCAACTTCGCCATGGGTGTCGTCACGGGCATCGTCCAGGAGTTCCAGTTCGGCATGAACTGGAGCGACTACTCCCGCTTCGTGGGCGACATCTTCGGCGCCCCGCTGGCCGTCGAGGGCCTGTTGGCGTTCTTCCTGGAGTCCACGTTCCTCGGGCTGTGGATCTTCGGCTGGGACCGGCTGCCCAAGAAGCTGCACCTGGCCACGATCTGGCTGGCCTCCCTGGGCACGATGCTGTCGGCCTACTTCATCCTGGCGGCCAACTCGTGGATGCAGCACCCGACCGGCTACGTGTACAACCCGGTGGCCAACCGCGCCGAACTGGTCGACTTCATGGCCGTGCTCACGCAGAACACCGCCTACACCGCGTTCCTGCACACCATCACGGCGTCGTTCCTGGTCGCCGGGTCGCTGGTTGCCGGCATCTCGATCTGGCTGCTGCTGCGCAACCGCTCGGTCGAGGTGGTCCGGGGCACGATGAAGCTGGGCCTGGTCACCACCCTGATCGCCGGCGCCCTGGTGATGTTCACCGGCGACATCCAGGGCAAGGTCATGACCGAGCAGCAGCCCATGAAGATGGCGGCGGCCGAGGCGCTCTACGAGACTGCCCAGCCCGCGCCGTTCTCCCTGTTCACGATCGGCACGCTGGACGGCTCGGAGCCGATCTTCTCCGTCGAGGTCCCGAAGCTGTTGTCGTTCCTGGCGACGGGCGACTTCAACGCGCAGGTGCAGGGCATCAACGACCTGAACGCCCAGTACAAGGAGCAGTTCGCCGACTCCGGGCTGACCGACTTCCGCCCGAACATCCCGCTGGCCTACTGGACGTTCCGGCTGATGATCGGCGCCGGCCTGCTGGCCATGCTGTACGCGGCATGGGCGCTGTGGCGGTACCGCCGGGGGAAGGCGCCGCGGTCGAAGTGGGAGTCCCGGCTGGCCCTCACCATCCCGTTCGTCCCCCTGCTCGGCGCCTCCATCGGATGGATCTTCACCGAGACGGCTCGCCAGCCGTGGATCGTGTGGGGACTGATGCCCACGGCCCAGGGCGTGTCACCGGGCGTGTCCGCGCTGCAGGTCACCACCACGCTGGTCGGCTTCACACTGCTCTACGGGGTCCTGGCCGTGGTCGAGGTCGGCCTGATCGCCCGGGTGGTCCGCCAGGGCCCGCCGACCGAGGTCACCGATCCGTTCGAGACCCGCGAGGCCGACGCCCCGCTGACGGTCACCTACTGAGGGCTCGGGAGGATCATCATGGAGCTCACCACTGTCTGGTTCATCCTGATCGCGGTCCTGTGGATCGGCTACTTCGTCCTCGAGGGCTTCGACTTCGGTGTCGGGATGCTGCTGCCCGTCGTGGGGCGCACCGAGGCCGAGCGCCGGGCCATCATCACGACGCTGGGGCCGGTGTGGGACGGCAACGAGGTCTGGGTGCTGGTCGCCGGCGGTGCCACGTTCGCGGCATTCCCCGAGTGGTACGCCACGCTGTTCAGCGGGTTCTACCTGCCGCTGTTCCTGATCCTGGTCGCCCTGATCCTGCGCGGGGTCGCCTTCGAGTACCGCAGCAAGCGCGGTGACGCGTCGTGGCGGGCCCGCTGGGACGCCGCCATCGTGTTCGGCTCGTTCGTCCCCGCGCTGCTGTGGGGCGTGGCGTTCGGCAACATCGTGCGTGGCGTTCCCATGGCCGAGATCAACGGCAACATCGAGTACACGGGCGGGTTCTTCAACCTGCTCAACCCGTTCGCGCTGCTCGGCGGGCTGACGTTCCTGGCGGTGTTCGCCACCCACGGGGCGATCTTCCTGTCGCTGAAGACCCACGGGTCCATCCGCGACAGTGCCCACCAGGTGGGGATGCGGACCGGCATGGTGGCGACCGTGCTGGCCGTGCTCTACCTGATCTGGGCCCAGCTGGCGTACTCCGACAAGGCCTGGACGTGGGTGCCCGTCCTGCTGGCCGCCGTCTGCTGGCTGGTCGCGATGGCCATGCACCGGACGCGCTCGGAGGGCTGGGCGTTCGTGTTCAGCGCGACGACGATCGGCCTGGCCGTGATCGCCCTGTTCGGCATGCTGTTCCCGAACGTCATGCCCAACATCGACCCCGCGGGGCCGAGCCTGACCACGACGAACGCGTCGTCGACCGACTACACGCTGACGATCATGACGTGGGTCGCGGTGGTCTTCACCCCCATCGTGCTGGGCTACCAGGCCTGGACGTACTGGGTGTTCCGCAAGCGCATCAGCGCCGACGACATCGTGGACCCGCACGCCGGCTCGCTGGACGAGGTGCACGCGTAGGGCTGCCTTCGCCCACCGCGAGGGGGCCGTCACCCACCGGGTGCGGCCCCCTCCGGCATTCCCGGGGCGGGCGGCCCCCGCGAGGGAGTCCGGAGCTTCCGGCCGCGCTCCGTCCGGACGCGGGCGGCCGGCGGATCAGTCCAGCGGCACGCGCCAGGTCAGCACCGACCCGCCGGTCGGTCCGGGCGCCAGGGTGCAGGTCCCGCCGTAGCGGGCGGCCCGCTCGGCCAGGTTGAGCAGGCCGGACCGTCGGGCGAGCTCGGCCGGGACGCCGACCCCGTCGTCGGTGACCTGCAGCACCACGCAGTCGCCCTCGACGGCCACCAGGACCTCGACGTGCTCGGCGTGCGCGTGCTTGGCCACGTTGGCCAGCGCCTCCCGCAGGGCCCCGAGCAGGTCGGTGGCGACCGGACCGTCGACCAGCGCGTCGACCGTCCCGGTGAACCGGGTGGCCGGGGCATGGCCCAGCAGCACGGCGGCGGCGCTGGTCTCGTCGAGCACCCGCCCCCGCAGGCCCCCGGCGGCCAGCCCGATCGGTTGGTGCAGCTCGAAGATGGTCGCCCGGATCTCCCGCACCGTGATGTCCAGGGCGTCCACCGCGGAGGTGAGCCGGTCCACGACGGGCTGCGGGGTTCCCGCGACGCGGCTGGCCCCGCTCAACGAGATGCCGGTCGCGAACAGCCGCTGGATGACCAGGTCGTGCAGGTCGCGCGCGATCCGGTCGCGCTCCTCGAGCAGCACCAGGCGTTCCTGCTCCCGCCGGCCGTGCGCCAGCATGAGGGTCAGCGCCGCCTGCCCGGCGCAGGTGAACGCCAGCTCGCGCTGCTCCGGGGTGAGCGGGTGCCCGGCGGGAGGCACCAGGGCCAGCACCCCGATGACCTGCTCCGGGGTGCGCAGCGGGAACGCCAGGACGGGGACGTCCTGCGGGTCCCGGGAGCCGGGCACCGGCTCGGCGCCCTCGGTGGCCTCCCCGGTGGCGAAGCACCGCGCGATCGGTCCGTCCTCGGCCGCGGGAGCACCCATCCAGGCGGTCAGGCCGGCGACGTCCGCGGGCTGCTCCGGGTTCACCACCCGCCACCGGGACTGGGGTCGGGTGCCCGGCGCCTCGGTCGCCACGATCTCGATGCGCAGGATCCCGGCCGGGGAGGGCAGGGCCACGATCCCGGCCCGCGCGCGCACCAGCTCGGCCACCCGCGTCGTGGCGATCGTGAGGACCTCCCCGGCGTCGGCGCCCTCCAGCACGGCGGCGTGCATCTGCGCCACGGCCTCCTGCCAGCGCTCCCGCATGACCGAGCTCTCGTAGAGCCGGGCGTTGTCGATGGCCACGCCCGCCGCCGCGGCCAGTGCGGTGACGATCCGCTCGTCGGCGGTGCTGAACCCCTCGGCACCGCGCTTGTCGGTCAGGTAGAGGTTGCCGAACACGCGCCCGCGGACCCGCACCGGAACCCCGAGGAACGACTTCATCACCGGGTGCCCCGGCGGGAAGCCGACGGCCGACGGGTGGTCGGTCATGTCGTCGAGCCGGATCGGCGCGGGGTGGCTGACCAGCAGCCCGAGGATGCCCCGGCCCCGCGGCAGCTCCCCGATGGTGGCCTGGGTGGCCTGGTCCACGCCGACGTGGACGAACTCGGTCAGCTCCCCGTCCGGGCCGAGCACCCCGAGGGCGCCGTACGTGGCGTCCACCAGGTCCACAGCGGCCTGCACGATGCGACGCAGCGTGGCGCCGAGCTCGAGGCCGGCGGCGACCGCAACGACAGCGCTGAACAGGCCCCGCTCGTGGACGTCAGCCATGGCCCGCCTCCCGGGCTCGGGCCTGTGCGTACCAGCCGTCGTGCAGCTGGTCGGGCCGGCCCCGCTGCACGACGTCGCCCCCGCTCAGCACGATGACCTCGTCACAGTCCTCAGTGTGGGCCATCCGGTGGGTCACCAGGACCACGGAGCGTCCCGTCGTCGCCGCCAGGGCGGCGGCGGTGACCTGGTCGGCCATCGCCGGGTCGAGGTGCTCGCCCGGCTCGTCGAGCACGGCCACGGGGCGGTCGGCCAGCAGCACGCGGGCCAGGGCGATGCGCTGGGCCTGCCCCCCGGACACCGCCGACCCATGGGCTCCCACGCGGGTGGCCAGCCCGGCGGGCAGCGCGTCCACCCAGTCGCGCAGCTGGGCCGCGGCCAGCGCCGCGGCCAGGGCGGCGTCGTCGGCGTCCCGGTTGGCCAGCCGGATGTTCTCCTCGATGGTCGTGTCGAACAGGTGCGCCCGCTGGTCCATGGCCCCGAGCCGGGCCCGGACGTCGTCCTCGTCGAGGTCGCGCACGTCGGACCCATCGACGGTGTAGCGGCCCTCACCGTGGTCGAGCAGGCGCAGCAGGACGGCGACCGCCGTCGACTTTCCGGAGCCGCTGGGCCCGACCAGCGCGACGCGACGCCCGGGGGGCAGGGCGAGGTCCAGCCGGGCCAGTGCGTCCGTGCCGGCACCGGGGTAGCGCGCCGACACCTGCTGCAGGTCCAGCTCGGGGCGCCGGCCGGGGGGCGCCGCGGTGCAGGGTCCCGGCCGGGCCGGAACCGGGTCCGGGGAGTCCATCAGGGCGAAGATGCGCTCCGCGGCCCCGGCAACCCGGCTGCGGGCGAGGGCTGCGGCCGGCATCCCCGAGAGCACGTCGGCCATCGCCAGCGGGATCAGGGCCAGGGCTGCCAGCCAGACGCCGTCCATCCGCGCCTGCTGCATGGCCGTGACGCCCAGCCCGATGCAGGCCACCACGGTCAGTCCCGTCGCCAGGGTGCCCAGCCCGGCGGCCACCCCGGAGGCGACCGCCCGCCGCCGGTCCAGCCGGGTCAGCGTGGCGTCGGCCTCCCGCAGGCGGGCCACCGCCGCGTCCACGGTGCCCAGGGCCAGCAGCTCGGGGGCCGCGGACAGCGCGGCCACCAGCTGGGCGGACAGCTCCCCCTCGGCCGCTGCCCGGGCCCGCTGGGAGCGTGCCCCGATCCCGGTGGTCAGCCAGGGCACCACCAGGCCGCTGACCACGAGCAGGACCAGGAGGGCGCCGCCGGCAGCAGGCAGGATCGCAGCCCCCATCGCCACGGCCAGCGCTCCGGCCAGCACGCTGGACACCGCGGGCAGGACCACCCGCACCACGAGGTCCACCGAGGCGTCCACGTCGCCCACCAGCCGGGCGAGCAGGTCGCCCTGGCGGTACGAGCCCAGCCCCGCGGGGGACAGCCGCTCGAGGCGTCGGAACACGCCGACGCGCACGTGGGCGAGGCTGCGGAACGCCGCGTCGTGGCCCACCAGCCGGTCGGCGTAGCGGAACACGCCGCGGGAGATCCCGAGCGCCCGGACCGCGACGATCGCCACCTGCAGGGTCAGGATCGGGGGCTGCTGCGAGGCCCGGGAGATCAGCCACGCCGAGACCACCAGCAGGCCGACGGCGCTGGTCAGCGCCAGGGTGGCCAGCAGCAGGGCCAGCGCGATCCGGCCGCGGTCCGGCTGGGCGAGGCGCCACAGCCGGCGCAGCGGCCGCGGGGCGCTCACGCCGGGACCCCGGCCAGGGCGACCACGTGGTCCGCCTGGCCGATGAGGCTGGCCCGGTGGGTGACCACGACGACAGTGCGGCCGCGGTGGGCCAGGTCGGCGACGGTGGCGCCGAGGTCGGCCTCCGACGTGCCATCCAGCGCAGCGGTGGGCTCGTCGAGCAGCAGCAGGGGTGGGTCGGCCAGCAGGGCCCGGGCCACCCCGATGCGCCGGGCCTGGCCGACGGAGATGCCGCCGCCGCGCTCGTCGACCCGGGCGGCCAGCGCGTCGGGCAGCTCAGTGGGGTCCAGGCCCGCGGCCCGCAGGGCGCGGGCCACGGCGGCGTCGTCGTGCCCCGCGCGCCCGAGCCGCACGTTGTCCGCGGCGGTGCCGGCCACCAGGACCGGGGACTGCGGGACCCACCCGACCTGGGCCCGCCACGCGGCGAGGTCGACGTCGGCCATCGCCACGACGCGGCCGTCGGCGGTCACCAGGTCCACGGCACCGCTGACCTGGGCCGTGGGCGGGCCGACCAGGCCCAGCAGCACCGACAGGATCGTGGACTTGCCGCAGCCCGAGGGGCCCACGAGGGCCGTCACGCACCCGGGTCGCAGGTCGAACGACGCCCCCGCCACCGCCTGCCGATCACCGAACCGCACGTCGAGGTCGCGGACCCGCACGGTGGTGGTGGCGGCATCCACCCGGGTGGTGCCGGGCGGCGGCGTGTCGGTGTCGAGCACGGCGAACATCCGCTCGGCCGCGCCGATCCCGTCGGCTGCGGCGTGGAAGTGCACCCCGACCAGGCGCAGCGGCAGGTACACCTCCGGAGCCAGCACCAGCACGGCCAGCCCGGCCGCCAGGTCGATGGTGCCCTCGACCAGGCGCAGTCCGATGGCCACCGCGAGGATCGCCACCGAGAGGGTGGCCAGCAGCTCGAGGGCCAGGCTGGACAGGAACGACACCCGCAGCACCCCCATGGTGGCCGCCCGGTACTGCTCGCCGATCCGGCGGATCGTCTCGGCCTGGGCGCGGGCCCGGCCGAAGACCTTCAGCGTCGGCAGGCCGGCGACGACGTCGAGGAAGTGCCCGGACAGCACCCCCAGGGTGCTCCACTGCCGGTCCACCCGCGACTGGGTGTACCAGCCGATCAGCACCATGAACAGCGGGATGATCGGGATCGTCACCGCGACCACCACGGCCGAGAGCAGGTCCTGGGTCAGGATCGCCACACCAGCCACGAGCGGCACGACGACGGCCAGCACGAGCTGGGGCAGGTAGCGGGCGTAGTAGTCGTCCAGGGCACCGGCGCTGCGGGTCACCAGGGCGGTGAGCTCCCCGGGTCCGCTGGTCCCCAGGTGCGCCGGACCCAGCCGCAGCGCCCGCTCCACCACGCCGATGCGCAGCTGGGAGGTGGCGTCCGCGGCGGCCCGGTGTCCCACCGCCTCGCCGGTCCAGGCCAGCAGGGCCCGGCCCAGCGCGACGGCGGCCAGCCACGCCAGGGCGGGCGTGACCTCCGCCAGCGTCGCCCCGTCCTGGAAGGCCGATGTGACCACCTCGGCGATCAGGAACGCCTGGGCGACCACGAGCAGCGCGGCGGCAGTGCCCACCACGACGGCGGCGACGATGAAGCCCCGGGTCGCCCGGGCGTGGTGGAGCAACCGGGGGTCCAGGGGGCGCATGCGCCCATTCTGCCCTCGGCCGGCGCCTGCGCCCGCCGACCCGACCCGTCCTCCCGGCCCCGCCGGGGTCGGCTCATCCCGTGCGGCTCAGCCGCCCAGCTCGTGGGCCAGCTCCTCGAGCTCGGCGCCGCCGGCCATGGCCGACACGAGCTCGTCGAGCGTGACGTCCTCGCGCAGCCAGCGGTTGACCATCCGGCCGCGCTTGAGCAGCACGAACTCGTCGCCGACCAGGTACGCGTGGTGGGGGTTGTGGGTGATCAGGACCACGGCGATCCCCCGGTCCCGGGCGCTGCGCACGAACGACAGCACCCGGCCGGACTGCTTGACGCCCAGCGCCGAGGTCGGCTCGTCGAGGATGAGCATCTCGGCGCCGAAGTGCACCGCGCGCGCGATCGCGACGGCCTGGCGCTCGCCCCCGGACAGCGTTCCGATCAGCTGGTCGGGGTCGCGCAGGTCGATGCCGAACCGGCCGAGCTCGTCGCGGCACACGGCCTGGGCGCCCCGGACATCCAGCCGGCGCAGCGGGCCCCAGCCCTTCGTGGGCTCCCGGCCCAGGAAGAAGTTGCGCCAGACGCTCATCAGCGGGATGGTCGCGAGGTCCTGGAACACCGTGGCGATGCCCACGTCGCGGGCGTCCTTGGGGGATCCGAACCGGGTCGGACGGCCCTGCAGCAGCAGCGTCCCGGAGTCGTTGGAGTGCACCCCGGACAGGATCTTGATCAGCGTCGACTTGCCGGCGCCGTTGTCGCCGAGCACACAGGTGACCCGCCCGTGGGCGACCGTCATGCAGACCCCGTCCAGGGCCACCACGCTTCCGAACGTCTTGCCGACGCCGTCCAGGCGCAGGTAGGCGTCGTCGTGCGGATCGCTGCTCATGCGGTGCCTCCCGCCCGCTTGCGCACCCACAGGTTCAGCAGCACGGCGCCGAACAGGATGAGCCCGAAGAACGTGAACCGCCACGTGGAGTCCCACCCGGCGTACTGGATGCCCAGTGTGGTCATGCCCAGGATCAGCGCGCCGAGGCTCGCGCCGATCACCGAGCCGGCCCCACCGGTCAGCAGGGTGCCGCCGACCACGGCGGCGATGATGTAGTAGAACTCGTAGCCGGTGCCCTGGCCGGCGCTGACCGACGTGAGCTCGACCGCGTTGATCGTGCCCACCAGGGCCGCGCACAGCGACACGACCACGAACAGGGTCACCTTGGTGCGCCGGACCGGAACGCCGACGTTGCGCGCGGCCGCGTTGTCGCCGCCGACCGCGAAGATCCAGTTGCCGTAGCGGGTGCGCTGCAGCGCCCACGTCCCCGCGGCGACCACCAGCAGCCACCAGCCGACGGCAACGGTGACCGGCCACCCGGAGTCCAGCCGTGACCCGAACACCCACTGGGCCAGGCCGTAGCCGGGCGCCTGGTCGATCCCGCCGACCCGGACCTGGCCGGTGATCGCCAGCGTCGCCCCGGAGTTCAGGCCCATCAGGACGAACATGGTGGCCAGCGTCACGATGAAGCTGGGCAGCCGGGTCCACGTGACCAGCAGCCCGTTGAGCAGCCCGACCAGCGCGGCGAACCCGACCACGACGAGCAGCGCCGGCCAGAACCCCAGGCCGACCTCGGAGACCAGCACGCCCAGCAGCAGCCCGGTGGAGCCGGTCATCACGCCGCTGGACAGGTCGAACTCGCCGCCGATCATGAGCAGGCTGACCGCGCAGGCCATGATCCCGTAGCTCGCGGCGACGGCCAGCCAGGAGGCGATGCCCGCCGGGGAGTCGAAGGTGCCGGTCTGGTCGACCGCGGAGAAGAACAGGAACACCACGATCGCGGCGATGAGGGCCCCGACCGAGGGTCGCACGAGCATGCGCCGCCACACCGGGGTGTGTCGCAGGCGCTCGTCGGGCCGGGTCGTGGCCGGTGCGTCGGTGGCCATGCCTACCTCGTTCCCTGCTCGGACAGGGCCGCGACGGACGCGGCGTTCTCCTTGGTGACGAAGCTGGGCCCGGTCAGCACCAGGCTGTTGGCCCCCACCTCGTTGCCGTTGCGCACGGCCAGCTCCAGGAACACCACGGGCAGGTAGCCCTGCAGGTACGGCTGCTGGTCGACGGCGAAGGCGATGTCCCCGGCCGCGACCGCGTCGAGCACGTCGGGACTCAGGTCGAACGTGGCAAGCGTGGCGTCACGCTTGGCGACCTCCTTGAGAGCGGCCATCGCGATGTCCGGGTCCAGCGTGAGCACGGCGTCGGGGTCCTGGGCGGTCATGGCGGCCCCGATCTCGCGCGCGGTGGAGGAGGGGTCGGCCTTGCCCGTGACCTGCACGGTGACCAGGCTGCCGCCGGACTCGCGCATCGCGTCGGCGGCGCCGTTGCAGCGCTCCTGCAGCCCGATGTTGTTCACCTCGTGCAGCACGCACAGCACGGTGGTCGCCCCCATCCCGGCCAGCTTGCCGCCGGCGCCGTCGCCGGCCACGCGCTCGGACTGCCCGACGTGGGTGATCACGTCGGGCATCCTGTCGAGGAGGTCCGAGCCGGAGTTGAGGGTCACGATCGGGATCCCGGCGGCCTGGGCCTGCTGCAGGGATCCCGAGATCGCACCGATGTCCGGGGCGGACACCGCCAGCGCGTCGGCGCCCTGGGTGAGCGCGGCGGTGATCATGTCGGCCTGGCGCTTGGCGTCCCCGGCCGAGCCCTGGTAGTCCAGGACGACCTCGGGCAGCGTGGCGGCCGCGTCGGTGGCGCCGCGCCGCACGATCGACCAGAAGCCGCCGTCGTCGCCGTGGGTGATCATCGCGATCCGGATCGGGCCCTCGTGCACCGCTGGGGCGCTGGGGTCGCGCGACGGGGCGACGGGGTCCACGGTGCACGCCGCCGCGGGCAGGCTGAGCAGCACCGCGGCCAGCAGGGCGACCGAGCGGCGCGCGCGGGCACCTCCGGACGGGGGGAGCAGGGGCATGGGGGCCTCCGGGTCATCGGCGGTCCCACTGTCGCAGAACGTGACCCTCGGTGGCTGCCCGGACGCGCCCGCGTGACCGAGCGCACTGCGATCGGCGGGCGGCGGCGACCAGCGCCGGGAGCCGCCGGGTGTCGGTCGGCCCCCGATCAGGAGTGGCCGTGCTCCCGGTCGGCGTCCAGCCGCGCGGCGTAGGCGGCGACCTGGGTGCGCCGCTCCATGCCCAGCTTGGCCAGCAGCGAGGACACGTAGTTCTTCACCGTCTTCTCGGCCAGGTGCATGCTCTCGCCGATCTGGCGGTTGGTCATGCCCTCCCCGATGAGCACCAGGATGCGCCGTTCCTGCTCGTTGAGCTGCTCGACCTTGGACTCGGTGCGGGCGCCGTTGCGCAACCGCTCGAGCACCCGCTGCGTCGCGCGCGGGTCGAGCAGGCTGCGCCCGGCTGCCACCGAGCGGACCGCCTCGACCAGGTCGTTGCCCTTGATGTCCTTGAGGACGTACCCGGAGGCGCCGGCCATGATCGCGTCGAACAGCGCCTCGTCGTCGGCGTACGAGGTGAGCATCAGGCACTTGAGCTCGGGGAGCAGGGAGCGGGCGTCCCGGCAGACCTCGATGCCGGTGCCGTCGGGCAGGCGCACGTCGAGCACTGCGACGTCGGGACGGGCGGCGGGGATCCGGTGCAGGGCATCCACCGCGGTCCCGGCCTCGCCGACGACCTCCATGTCGGACTCGAGGCTGAGCAGGTCGGCGATCCCGCGCCGCACCACCTCGTGGTCGTCGAGCAGGAACACCCGGATGGTCATGGGCCTAGTGTGCCCCATCGCGTCGCGTCGCGGGACTGGTCCGCGCGACCCCGTCCCGACCCGGCCCCGGCGCCGCGGGGCCGGGCGTTCCCGGGGGTGCTCCGTGCTCCCGGGATGCCTGCTGAGGCGTGCCTATCCTCATGTTGTGCAGTGTCCAGAATGTGGACGCTTGTGCGGGCGAACTTTGCGCCCCGTGCTCACGCGACTTAGCCTGACGGGACGTCACGCCCGCCTATATCACAGGCCAATCTGCTCGGGAGCACCGTGTCCCCTGTTCGTGCATCGTCAGCCGCCCGCGGGGCTGGTGCGACGCCGGGCACCGCGGCCCCCTGCTGCCTGCCCTGCGCACGGGAGGCATCGGAATGACCCTCCTCGTCCTGGGCGTGAGCCACCGGTCGGCACCCCTGCGGGTCCTCGATGGGCTGGGCCTGACCCAGGAGGAGGCCGACGGCCTGGCCGCCGACCTGGGCGGCGACGAGGCCATCGGGGAGGCGCTGGTCCTGGCCACGTGCAACCGGGTCGAGGCCTACCTGGATGTCGCGAAGTTCCACCCGGGCGTCGCCGCCGTCGGCGAGGCGCTCGCGCGGTGGACCGGGACCGACCGGGCGGTGCTGGCCCAGCACTCCTACGTCCACTTCGACTCCGCCGCGGTGTCGCACCTGTTCTCCGTCGCCTCCGGCCTGGACTCGATGGTCGTCGGGGAGTCCCAGATCCTGGGCCAGCTGCGGGCCAGCCTGCGCTCGGCGCAGCGGGCGGGGACCGCCGGGCGGGCGCTGAACGCCGTGGTCCAGCAGGCCCTGCGGGTCGGCAAGCGCGTCCACCACGAGACCGGGATCGATCGTTCCGGGGTGTCGGTGGTCTCGGTCGCCCTGGACGCCGCTGCCGACGCCCTCGGAGGGCTGCGGGACCGCCGCGTGCTGGTGATCGGCGCCGGGTCCATGGGAGCGCTGGCGGTGTCCACGTTGGCCGCGCGCGGGGTGTCCGACATCGTGGTGGCCAGCCGCACGCCGGCGCGGGCCAGCCGACTGGCGGCGACGGTCGAGCACGGTCGGGCGACCGGCATGGACGGCATCGGGGACGCCCTGGCCCAGGCCGACGTCGTCGTGTCGTGCACCGGCGCCCAGGAGATCGTGCTGAGCCGCGGGGCCGTCTCGGCAGCCCGTCCGCAGCGCCGCCCGCTCGTGCTTCTGGACCTGGCCCTGCCGCACGACATCGACCCGGCCGCTGCGGGCCTGCCCGGCGTGACCCGCATCGACCTGGCCGCGATCGCCGCGCTACCGGCCACCGCGGCCTCGGAGTCCGACGTGCGCGCGGCCCACGGGATCGTCGGCGAGGAGGTCGCCACCTACGAGGCCGAGCTCGCGGGCCAGGCTGTCGAGCCGATCCTGGTCTCGCTGCGCGCCCACGCCGGTCACGTCCTCGACGCCGAGATGGGTCGGCTGCGCGCCCGGCTGTCCCACCTGGACCCCGCGGAGCTGGCCGAGGTGGAGCGGGCCATGCGCCGCTCCATGGCCACCCTGCTGCACACCCCGACCGTGCGGATGAAGCAACTGGCGGCCGAGCCCGACGGCGGTCGGTACGCCCAGGCGATCGCCGCGCTGTTCGACCTCGACCCGTCGATCCCGGCCTCGGTGGTCGGCGAGGCACCCGCGGGATCCACCCCCGTCCCGGCGCCCCTGGTGATGCCCCCCGGCGGCCCGCGATGACCGTGCGCATCGCCACCCGCCGGTCCGCCCTGGCCCTTGCCCAGTCCCGGCGCGTCGCCGCCGACCTGGCCCGGGTGACTGGCCAGCCGGTCGAGCTGGTGGAGGTGACCACCCGCGGGGACACGGACGCGGCCCCGCTGTCGCAGATCGGCGGGACCGGCGTCTTCGTGACCGGCATCCGCCAGGCCGTGCTCGAGGGACGCGCCGACGTCGCAGTGCACTCGCTCAAGGACCTGCCGACCGCGGCGCAGGAGGGGATCGAGCTCGCCGCGGTCCCGCCCCGCGAGGACCCCCGCGACGTGCTGGTGGCCCGCGGTGGCGCCCGCCTGGGGGACCTGCGGGCCGGCGCCCGGGTGGGCACCGGCTCGCCGCGCCGCCGTGCGCAGGTCCTGGCCGCCCGGCCCGACCTGCAGGTGGTGGACATCCGCGGCAACGTCGACAGCCGGCTGGACCGCGTCCTGGGCCCCCGGGCCGACCTGGACGCCGTGGTGCTGGCCGCGGCCGGACTGGTCCGGCTGGACCTGGCCGAGCGCATCTCCGAGCACCTGGACCCGATGGTGCTCGTCCCTGCCCCCGGGCAGGGCGCGCTTGCCGTCGAGATCCGCAACGTTCCCGCCGACGCGGACCTGGCCGCGGCGGTGCGCACGCTCGATGACCCCAGCACCCGGGTCGCCGTCGACGCCGAGCGCGCCCTCCTGGCCGCTCTCGGGGTCGGATGCTCGGCGCCCGTGGGGGCGCTGGGCACGGTCCCCTCCGGGGGGCAGCTCTCCACCGTGCACCTGCTGGGCGTCGTGGCCAGGATCGACGGCTCGCTGGTGCGCATGTCAACGACCGGTCCCGCCGACCGGGCAGCGCAGGTGGGGCGGTCGCTGGCCGCCGACCTGCTCGCCCGGCTGGAACCGGCCCCAGCCCAGGAAAGGGGCAGCAACGCATGACCACGGACCGCTCCACCCCCGCAGGTGAGGTCTCGCTCGTCGCGGCAGGACCGGGAGACCCCGGCCTGCTCACGGTGTGCGCCGCCGGCCTGATAGGCGGGGCGGACGTGATCGTCACCGACCCGCAGTGCGAGGCCCTGGCCCGCACCCACGCCCGGGCCGACGCCGAGATCATCGTGGCCGTCCAGGACGACGGCGTGGTGTGCGACCACGCCGAGCGCGTCCGGCTGCTGGTCGACCCGGCTCGCGCCGGGCGCTCGGTCGTGCGGCTGATGGCCGGGGACCCGGTCCTCGACGGGTCGCTGGCCCTGGAGGCCGCGGCGCTGACCCACGCCGGCATCACCTACGACATCGCCCCCGGGGTGTCCACGGTCACGGGGTCCGCGGCCTACGCCGGCTTCGCGCTGACCGGGGGCCGGGCCCGGGAGGTGCGCGTCGTCGACGCCGACGATCCCGAGGTCGACTGGCCGGGACTGGCCGACCCGCACGCGACCGTCGTCGTGCTGGGTGGTGCGGAGCGGGCGCTGGAGATCGCCCGCAGCCTCACGGCCGGCGGTCGGGACCCCCGCACCCCGGTGGCCATCACCCGCAGCGCCACCACGGTCGACCAGCGCTCCCTGGTGAGCACGCTGGGCGAGCTCGCCCACGCGGTCAAGGTCGCCAAGTGGCAGGCCGGCCCCGGTGTCATGGTCGTCGGCGAGGTCGTGTCGCAGTGCTCGGACCTGTCCTGGTTCGAGACCAAGCCGCTGTTCGGCTGGCGGGTCCTGGTGCCCCGGACCAAGGAGCAGGCCGGCGCCCTGACCGAGCAGCTGCGCCACTACGGCGCGGTACCCATCGAGGTCCCCACGATCTCCGTGGAGCCCCCGCGCACCCCGCAGCAGATGGAGCGGGCCGTCCACGGCCTGGTGTCGGGGCGCTACCAGTGGGTGGCCTTCACCTCGTCCAACGCGGTGCGCGCCGTGAAGGAGCGCTTCGACGAGTACGGGCTGGACTCCCGGGCGTTCGCCGGGCTGAAGGTGGCCGCCGTCGGCGAGCAGACCGCGGCGACGCTGCGCTCGTTCGGGATCGTGCCGGACCTGGTCCCCTCGGGTGAGCAGTCCTCCCTTGGCCTGCTCGAGGAGTGGCCGGACTTCGACGCGGCGATCGACCCGATCAACCGGGTGTTCCTGCCGCGCGCCGACATCGCCACCGAGACCCTGGCCGCCGGGCTGGTCGAGCGCGGCTGGGAGGTCGACGACGTCACCGCCTACCGGACGGTCCGGGCGGCCCCCCCGGCCGTCGAGATCCGCGAGGCCATCAAGGGCGGCGGCTTCGACGCGGTGCTGTTCACGTCCTCGAGCACCGTGCGCAACCTGGTCGGCATCGCCGGCAAGCCGCACACCTCGACGGTGGTCGCGTGCATCGGCCCGCAGACCGCGAAGACCGCCGAGGAGCACGGCCTGCGGGTCGACGTGCTGCCCGAGACCCCGAGCATCGCCGCCCTGGCCAGCGCGCTGGCCGCTCACGGCGAGGCGCTGCGCCGGCACGCGCTGGCCCACGGCGAGACGGCGTGGCGCCCCGGCAAGCGCCGCGGCGGCTCCCGGCGCAAGGCGACCTGAGTGTCCTACCCCCAGGTGCGTGCCCGCCGGCTGCGGTCCACCCCGGCGGTGCGCCGGCTCGTGGCCGAGACCCGGCTGGACCCGGCGCAGCTCGTGCTGCCGCTGTTCGTGCGGGAGGGCGCCGAGCGCCCGGTCCCGATCGAGTCGATGCCCGGCGTGGTCAACCACACCCGGGACTCCCTGCGGGCGGCCGCCGCGGCCGCGGCCGGCGCCGGCCTGGGCGGGGTGATGCTGTTCGGGGTGCCGCGGCACCGCGACGCCACCGGGACCGGCGGGGTGGACCCGGACGGGATCCTCAACGTGGCCGTGCGCGACGTCGTGGCCGAGGTCGGGTCCGACCTGGTGGTCATGGCCGACCTGTGCCTGGACGAGTTCACCGACCACGGCCACTGCGGTGTGCTGTCCCCCGACGGGGCCGTGGACAACGACGCCACCCTGGTGCGCTACGCCGAGATGGGGCTGGCCCTGGCTGACGCCGGTGCCCACGTCGTCGGCACGTCCGGGATGATGGACGGCCAGGTCGGGGCGGTCCGCGCGGCCCTGGACCGGGCCGGGCACGCCGACACGGTGATCCTGGCCTACGCCGCCAAGTACGCCTCGGCCCTGTACGGGCCGTTCCGGGAGGCGGTCGACTCGGCGCTGCAGGGCGACCGCCGGACCTACCAGCAGGACGTCGCCAACCGCACGGAGTCGCTGCGGGAGGTCGCCCTGGACGTCGCCGAGGGCGCCGACATCGTGATGGTCAAGCCGGCCGGGACCAGCCTCGACGTGATCGCCGACGTCGCGGCCTCGGTGGACGTCCCCGTGGCCGCCTACCAGGTGTCCGGCGAGTACGCGATGGTGGAGGCCGCCGCCCAGCGGGGCTGGATCGACCGGCAGCGGGCCGTGCTGGAGACCATCACCGCGATCCGGCGGGCCGGAGCTGACATCGTGCTGACCTACTGGGCCCAGGAGGTGGCCGGCTGGTTGGCCGGCGGGACCGCGGACCAGCTGCGCGGCCACGGGGCCGGGGGGCGGCGGTGAGCCCGGTGGACCCAGCGGCGCCCCCGGCGGGCGCGGGAGCCGATCCCGGGACCGCGGGCAGCCGGGCGTGGTTCCAGCGCGCGCTGGCGGTGGCCCCCGGCGGGGTGAACTCCCCGGTCCGGGCGTTCCGGGCCGTGGGGGGCACCCCGCGGTTCATGGCTTCCGGGTCGGGTCCGTACCTGACCGACGTCGACGGGCGCAGCTACGTCGACCTGGTGTGCTCCTGGGGGCCCATGGTGCTCGGTCACGCGCACCCGGCCGTGCGGGCGGCGGTGGCCGCGGCGGTCGAGCGGGGGTTCTCGTTCGGCACGCCCGGACCGGCCGAGGTCGAGCTGGCCGAGGAGATCGTGGCGCGGGTGGCACCCGTCGAGCTGGTCCGCCTGGTCTCCTCGGGCACCGAGGCGACCATGTCGGCCATCCGGCTGGCCCGGGGATTCACGGGCCGGTCGCTGGTGGTGAAGTTCGCCGGCTGCTACCACGGCCACGTCGACTCCCTGCTGGTGGCCGCTGGCTCGGGGGTGGCCACGCTCGGGCTGCCCGACTCCCCAGGGGTCACCCGCGGCCAGGCCGAGGAGACCGTGGTCCTGGAGTACAACGACCTGGCCGCCGTGACGGACCTGTTCGCAGCCCGCGGCGGGGACGTGGCCGCGGTCATCACCGAGGGCGCGGCGGCCAACATGGGCGTCGTCCCCCCGGCGCCGGGTTTCAACGGCGCGCTGTCCCGGCTGTGCCGGCAGCATGGCGCGCTGCTGATCCTCGACGAGGTCATGACCGGCTTCCGGGTCGGCCCCGCAGGCATGTGGGGCCTCGAGGGCGCGGTCGAGGGCTGGGCCCCGGACCTGTTCACCTTCGGCAAGGTGATGGGCGGCGGGCTGCCCGCGGCGGCGTTCGGCGGCCGGGCCGACGTGATGGGGATGCTGGCACCGGCCGGGCCGGTCTACCAGGCGGGCACGCTGGCTGGCAACCCGATCGCGGCGACCTGTGGACTGGCCACCCTGCGGGCCTGCGACACCGACGTGTACGCCCGGCTCGACGGGGCGGCGGCGCTGCTGCGCACCGAGATCTCCGCGGCGCTGGCCGGGCAGGGCGTCGCCCACCGGGTCCAGGCTGCCGGCAACCTGTTCAGCGTCTTCTTCGCCGAGGACCCGGTCGTGGACTACCGGGGGGCCCAGGCCCAGCAGGCGTGGCGGTACCGGCCGTTCTTCCACGCCATGCTCGACGCCGGGGTGTACCTGCCGCCGTCAGCCTTCGAGGCCTGGTTCGTGTCCGCCGCGCACGACGCGGCCGCCCTGGACCGGGTCGTCGCCGCCCTGCCGGCGGCCGCTCGCGCCGCGGCCCGCGCTCGCCCCTGAGCGGACCCTCGCGAGCTCCGGCACGGGCCGATCCGTGGCACGTCGCCAGCCTCGGGCATGCGCGAGAATGGGCCGCGACGTCCCCCAGGAGGCCCCATGACCGAGCGCACCACCGTCCACCTGCTCCGGCACGGGGAGGTGCACAATCCCGAGGGCGTGCTCTACGGCCGCCTTGCCGACTACCACCTGTCCGACCTGGGTCGGGAGATGGCCGACCGGGCCGCGGCGACCCTGGCCCCGCGCGACGTCACCGTCGTGACCGCCTCGCCGCTGGATCGGGCCCAGGAGACCGCGGCTCCCATCGGTGCCGCGTTCGGCCTGCCGGTCGGCGTCGACGCCGACCTCATCGAGGCGGCCAACGTGTTCGAGGGGTCCCGGGTCGGGGTCGGCGACGGGGTGCTCAAGAGCCCGTCGTCGTGGCGGCACCTGTGGAACCCGTTCACGCCCTCGTGGGGCGAGCCGTACACCCAGATCGCCGAGCGGATGCGCCTGGCGGTCGAGCGCGCACGGGAGGCAGCCCGCGGGCACGAGGCTGTCCTGGTCAGCCACCAGCTGCCGATCTGGGTGATCCGGCTGGCGGCCGAGGGCCGGCGGTTCGCCCACGACCCGCGGCGGCGCCAGTGCAGCCTGGCGTCCCTGACGTCGTTCACCTTCGACGGCGACCGGCTGGTCGCGATCTCCTACTCCGAACCGGCCGCCGACCTGGCCGCGCGGGCCTCCAAGGCCAAGGGGGCGTAGTGCCGCTGCGCCCCGGCAGTCCGCGGCTGGCCGCCGTCGGGCTGGCAGCCGGGCTGGTCGTCGCGGGGCTGGCCGGCTGCTCGCAGTCCTCCTCGGCCGGGGATCGGGTCGACGTCGCCGAGCAGGGCTACGTCTCCGGGGACGGCTCGACGACGATCCTGGCAGAGGCTGACCGCACCCCCGCGCCGGACCTGCGGGGCACGACGCTGCAGGGCGAGCCGTTCGTCCTGGCCGACCACCTCGGTGAGGTGGTGGTGCTCAACACCTGGGCCTCGTGGTGCGCGCCCTGCCGGGCGGAGGCGCCGGCCCTGGAGGCGACCTCCCGCGAGCTGGCCGGCCGGGGCGTGACCCTCGTGGGCCTGAACACCCGGGACTCCGCAGCTGCCGCGCAGGCGTTCGTCCGGCGGTTCGACATCTCGTACCCGTCCGTGGCCGATCCGGACGGCTCGCTGCAGCTGCTGTTCCACGACAGCCTGCCGCCCTCGGCGATCCCCACCACCGTCGTGATCGACCAGAAGGGCCGCGTGGCGGCGCGGGCGCTCGGGGAGGTCGACCGGTCCCGGCTGCTGGGCCTGGTCGAGCCGATCCTTGCGGAGGGCTCGGCGTGATCGGCGCGCTGGGGCTGCCCGCCGGTGTGGGCGACGTCATGGTCTCCGGGTCGCTGCTGCTGGCGGTGCCGCTGGCGGTGGCAGCGGGCCTGGTCAGCTTCGCGAGCCCGTGCGTGCTGCCGCTGGTGCCGGCCTACCTGTCGTACGCGACGGGACTGTCCGCAGCCGAGCTGATGCCCGCTGCGGCGGTCGCGACGCCTGCGGCCGCCGGTGCCCTGCCAGCGGCCGGCTCCGCCGGGGCGACCGACCCCGCGGTGCCGGCCGACCGGACGGCTGCCCGCCGACGGGGCACCCTGGTGTGGGGCACGGTCCTGTTCGTCGCCGGGTTCTCCGCGGTCTTCGTGTCCTACGGGGTGCTGTTCGGCGGGCTGGGCGCCGCCCTGCTGGCCCACGAGGCTGCGCTGACCCGGGTGCTCGGCGTGGTCGTCGTGGTGATGGGCCTGGGCTTCCTCGGTGTGCTTCCCTCGTTGCAGCGCGAGCTGCGCTGGCATGCCCGGCCGTCCCGGGGCCTGTGGGGGGCGCCACTGCTGGGTGCCCTGTTCGGCCTCGGGTGGACCCCGTGCATCGGTCCGACGCTGGCCGCGGTGCAGGGCCTGGCGTTCACCGAGGCCAGCGCCGCCCGCGGGGCGCTGCTCTCGGTGGCGTACTGCGTCGGGCTCGGGCTGCCGTTCCTGGCGGTGGGCCTGGCCATGGAGCGCGGGCTGGGTGCCCTGGCGTGGGCCCGCCGGCACGCCCGCCTCATCCAGCAGGTGGGGGGCGCGGGGCTGGTGCTGCTCGGGGCGGCGATGATCACCGGGCTGTGGGGCTCGGTGTCGATCGCGCTGCGGACCTGGGTGTCCGGTTGGCAGGTGCCGCTGTGAGCCGGGCGGGCGTGGCCGACACCCCGGCGCCGGCACCCGCGCGGGGGCCGCGGCTCGGTCCCGTGGGCTGGCTGCGGTGGGGCTGGCGGCAGCTGACCAGCATGCGCACCGCCCTGGTGCTGCTGCTCCTGCTGGCCCTCGCGGCGATCCCCGGCAGCCTGCTGCCGCAGCGGGCATCCGACCCCCTGGCGGTGACCACCTGGATCGGGCAGCACCCCGGCGCGGGCCCGGTCCTGGACCGGTTCGGGTTCTTCGCGGTGTTCACCTCACCGTGGTTCTCCGCGATCTACCTGCTGCTGTTCGTGTCCCTCATCGGCTGCGTCCTGCCGCGCACGGCCGCGCACTGGTCGGCCATGCGCGCGCCGACCCCGGCCGCCCCGCGCCGGATGGACCACCTGCCGTACGCGCGGTCGTGGCGCACCGGGGACGCCGACCTCCTGGAAGGCCTCGCCGCGGACCTGCGGGCAGCCCGGTGGCGGGTCACCCCCGGCACCGGCAGCGACGCCGCGACCCTGGCCGCCGAGAAGGGCTTCCTGCGGGAGACCGGCAACCTGCTGTTCCATGTCGCGCTGCTCGCGATCCTGGTGGGGGTGGCCCTCGGCGGGCTGTTCGGCTGGAAGGGCACGGTGATCGTGCGGGAGGGGCAGGGCTTCTCCGACACGCTGTCGCAGTACGACT
>JBDHZV010000032.1:0-25715 GCA_039812125.1 Candidatus Nanopelagicales bacterium | reverse complement strand
CCGGGAGCGGGCCGAGGGCCGCCCGCCGCGGCCTCGACCTCCCCGCCGGCGCACCGGCGGCCAGGCGGCGCGACTGGCCCGCGAGGCAGCCCGCGAGTCCGTTCGGGGCCGCGACGCGGTGCGGGTCCCCGCCGCGAAGATCGCCCTGTCGACCTCGTCGGTGTACCCGGAGTCCCCGGCCGCGGCCTTCGAGATCGCCCGCCGACTCGGCTACGACGGGGTCGAACTGATGGTCTTCACCGACCCGGTCTCCCAGGATCCCGACGCCGTGCGGGCCCTCGTCGACCTCTACGAGGTGCCGGTGCTCTCGGTGCACGCGCCGTGCCTGCTGGTGACCCAACGGGTCTGGTCGCCGGACCCGTGGGAGAAGCTGCGGCGCGCCCAGGCAGCCGCCGAGCGGCTCGGCGCCGGCACCGTCGTCGTCCACCCCCCGTTCCGCTGGCAGCGCGACTACGCGCGGGACTTCGAGGTGGGCCTGGCGCGGATGCGCGACGAGACCGACGTGCGGTTCGCCGTGGAGAACATGTACCCGTGGCGGGTCCGCTCCCGGGAATGGGCGGCCTACCTGCCCGACTGGGACCCGCGCAACCACGACTACCCCGACGTGACCCTCGACCTGTCCCACACGTCGGTGTCGGGCACCTCGGCGATCCGGATGGCCGCCGACCTGGGCCCGCGGTTGTCCCACCTGCACCTGGCGGACGGGTCGGGCGCGGCCAAGGACGAGCACCTGGTGCCCGGTCGGGGCACGCAGCCCTGCGGGCCGATCCTGGAGGGACTGGCTGCGAGCGGCTTCTCAGGCATCGTGGTGCTGGAGGTCAGCACGCGACGGGCGGCGTCGCGGGCGGACCGGGAGGCCGACCTCGCCGAGGCACTGGCCTTCGCCCGGCTGCACCTTGCGGCCCCCCTGGCCCCGCCGCACGGCGCGCAGGCCGACCCATCCGGCGGATAGCCTGAGCCGGCGCGAGGAGTGGGCGGAGGTGTGCCAGTGCGTCCCCAGCTGCCGGATCCATCAGCCCTGCGGGGTGCCCTGCCGCGGGGTGCCCTGCCGCAGGTGAGGCAGGGCCCCACGTGAGCCGGCCACGCCTGGGCCGTCCGCGCGTGAGCCTGCCTCGCGTCGACCTCGCCGGTGTCGCCTCCGTCGCCGACCAGGTGATCAACCGGGGACTGGTCGAGGTGAAGCGCCGGCGCAGCGCCCTTCGACCGACGGTCGTCGTGCCCTACCGGGGCTGGCATGCCGGCGGCGTGGCCCACCTGACCGCCCGGTGCATCGAGAAGCCGCTGTTCGGGGTGCCCACGGGGCGAGTCGGCACCGGCCAGGTGCTGCGGGCCAACCTGCGTCGGTTCACCGTGCTGACGCTCTCCGGGGTGCGGGTCCGGGCCACCCTCGGCACGACGTCAGCCGAGTTCACCAGCGACGCGGGCGGCTACCTGCACATCGAGCTGCCGGTCGGGGAGCTCACACCGGGCTGGCACGTCGTGGACATCGACCCGGTCGGGCCCTCGGGGCCGGAACGGGCGACCGGTCGCGTCCTGGTCACCGACCCGCGGGGTGGGGTGGCGGTGATCTCCGACATCGACGACACGATCCTCAAGACCGGACTGACCCAGAGGTGGACCGCAGCCGGGCGCACGTTCCTGCGCGACGTGGCCGACCGCACCCCGGTGCCCGGCATGTCGACCCTGTACGCCGGGCTGGCGCGAGGCCCGGCCGGCCACCACGGCGTTCCGTTCTTCTACGTGTCGACAGGGTCCTGGAACTACTACGACTACCTGACAGCGTTCATGGACCTGCACCACTTCCCCCGCGGCCCGCTGTTCCTGACCGACTGGGGCCCGACCGGGGACCGGCTCATGCGCGACGGCCGCGAGCACAAGCGCCGGACCATCCGGGCGCTCATCGAGGGCAGCCCCGGCCACAGGTTCCTCCTCGTCGGCGACGTGGGCCAGGGCGATCCGGAGACCTACGAGCTCGTCGCCCGGGAGTTCCCGGAGCGGGTGGCCGGGATCCTGCTGGTCTACGTGGGCTCGCACCTGGCCCGGCGCAGCGCCGAGGTGGCCGCCCGCGCCGAGCGGCTTCGCGAGGAGGGCATCCCGATGCACTACGTCGCCACGGCCACCGAGGCCGTCACCGTGGCGTGGCAGCTGGGACTGGTCGACCAGGCCACGACGGCGCAGATCGCCCACGAGATGGGCCATCGCTGAGCCGACCTCCCGACCACCGTCGATCCGCCCGACCGGGTGCGGCAGGACACGCGGGCGCCCGCACCGGGGCGACGGCGCTCCGGACGCGCGCGTAGCCTTCGACCCGGAGGTGGACGATGGTGGACCTTGGTGCAGTGCTCCGGCGGTTGCCGACCCGGGACTCCCTGGTGGCGGCGATCGACCGGATCCCCGTGGCGCGCGAGGCAGTCAGCCCGTTCGTCCCCGGTGAGACGGTCGCCGCGGCCGTCGCCGCGGTCGGCGACGTCGTGACCGCCGGGATGTCCGCGTCCGTGATGTACCTGCCGCTGCTGGACGCCGAGGGCACCAGCCTCCTGGTCCACATGCAGACCATCGAGGCCCTGGACGACGACCACCTGGCCGACGGCTGCGACCTGACCGTGGACCCGGTCGCCCTCGGGCTGGGCCGGTCGACGACTGCCGCGGTCACCGCGGACCTCACCGCGCTGTGCGCGGCGGCGGGCGACGTGGGGATGACCGTCACGATGGCCGGGCTGCGCCACGACCTCGTGGACGAGGCACTGGGCATCCACGCCGTCGTGTCGGAGCAGTTCCCCGACCTGGGCGTGACGCTGGGGGCCAACCTGCACCGCACCGAGGGCGACTGCATGGACCTGGGCGGCGTGGGCGCCCGCGTCCGGCTGATCAAGCGCGAGGCCGACGAGCCGGCGTCGGTGGCCTTCACCCGGCCGGCCGACGTGGACAAGGCCTACGTGCGCAGCCTGCGCATCCTGATGGCGGCCGGTGCCCGCACCATCGTGGCCACCCACGACACCCGCCTGATCGACATCGCCGCTGCCCTCGCGGAGCGCTCGGACCGGGAGCCGGGGCACTACGAGTACCAGTTCCGCCGGGGCATCCTGGCCGACCGTGCCGCCGAGCTGGTGGCTGCGGGGTCAGCGGTGAGCATCCTCGTGCCGTTCGGCCCGGACTGGGCCACCTACATGTCGCGGCGCATCTCGCTGCACCCGGCCAACGTGGGCCAGGTCGCCCGGGCCGCGGTGACCCGCGGGGGGGCCGCCCAGTGACCGCCCCGCTGGCCCCCGGTGGCGGCCCGGTCGCCGCCGTGAGCCTTGCCCTGCTGGGCGCCGGGCGGATGGGGCAGGCGATCCTGCACGGCCTGCTGGCCTCCGGGTGGTCCGCGTCCGACATCGTGGTGGCCGAGCCGCACGCGCCGACTGCGGAGCAGGTCCGCCGGACCCACGGCGTCGAGGTGGTCCCGGCAGCTGGGGCCGTGACGGCCGCGGACATCGTGGTGGTGGCGGTCAAGCCCCACGACGTACTGGGGCTGCTCGACCAGGTGGGCCCGCAGCTGCGGGCTGGGGCCACCGTGGTGTCGATCGCGGCGGGCCTGCGCACCGACGTCCTGGCCGCCCACCTGCCGCCCGGCACGGCCCTCGTGCGGGTCATGCCGAACACACCCGCCCTGGTCGGGCAGGGCATGTCGGTCATGTCCGCGGCACCGGGCTGCCCGGAGGCCTCGCTGGACCTGGCCGAGACCGTGCTGCGCTCGGTCGGTGAGGTGCGGCGCGTGCCCGAGTCGGCACAGGACGCGGTCACGGCCGTGAGCGGCTCCGGCCCGGCGTACGTCTTCTACGTCGCCGAGGCGATGATCGATGCCGGCGTGCTGCTGGGGCTGCCCCGGCCGCTGGCCACCGACCTGGTCGTGCAGACCCTCGTGGGATCGGCCACGATGCTGCGCGACTCCGGGCAGCATCCCGCGGTGCTGCGGGAGAACGTCACCTCGCCGGGGGGCACCACGGCCGCTGCGCTGCACGTCCTCGACGACGCCGCGGTCAGGGCAGCGTTCGCCCGGGCCATGCGCGCCTGCCGCGACCGCTCCGCCGAGCTCGGCGGGTAGCCCGGGGCAGGCAAGCGCGGTCCGCGGCTCTCCCGGCCGGTCGAACTGGCGCGGTGGCCGTCACGACAGCAGCTGCGACACCTCGTCCTCCGGGCCGCACACGATGAGCACGTCGCGACGGCTGATCACGAGGTCCGGCTGCGCCAGGTCCGGCATGTTGCGGCCCCTGCGCGAGACGGCCATGACCAGGATGCCGCGCTCGTTGAGCGCGCGGAGGTCCCGCAGGGACCGTCCGATCATCTCCGGGGACGCCGGGATGCCCGCGTAGGCCAGCCCGTCGACGGTGGGGATGTACTCGGTGCGGTGCCCGAGCAGGGTGTGCGCCACCCGACGGCCCACCTCCAGCTCCGGGTACACCACGTCGGTCACGCCCAGCTTGCGCAGGATCTTCGCCTGCTGGGCGTTGATGGCCTTGGCCCACACCTCCGGGACCTTCAGCTCCTCCTTGAGGATCAGCGTGCAGACCAGCGACGACTCCACGTTGGTGCCGATCGCGACCACCGCTCGGGTGTACTCGCCCACGCCCAGCTGCTGCAGTGCCTCCTTGCTGGTGACGTCGGCCTCCACGGCCATGGTCACCCGGGAGGACACCTCCCGCACCAGGGCGGGGTCACGGTCGATGCACAGCACCTCACAGCCCTCGCGGGTCAGCGCGATGGCCACCGACTGCCCGAACCTGCCCAGTCCCAGCACGACCACAGGCTCGATGGGGTCCGTCATGGCAACTCCTCCTGGTCAGCCGACGAGGGGCCTGCCCTCGGGCAGGCGGTAGGCGCGGTGGGTCTGGCGCAGGGTCAGCGCCGAGGCGAGGGTCAGGGGGCCGATGCGGCCCAGCAGCATCAGGGCGATGATCAGCAGCTGGGCGTGCCAGGGCAGGGTCGGGGTGACGTTGGCGGTCAGTCCCACGGTGGCCAGGGCCGACACCACCTCGAACATGGCCAGGTCCAGGGTGAGGTCGGTCAGGGAGATGAGCGCGATGGTGGCAGTGCCGACGGCCGCGGCACTGACCATCGTCACGGCGATGGCGATGCGCACCACCGAGTCCGGGATGCGCCGGTCGGCGGCCGTGACCTCCTTCTGGCCGCGGACCTCGGCGACCATCGCCATCGTCAGGATCATCAGCGTGGTCACCTTGATCCCGCCGGCGGTGCTGCCGCTGCCGCCCCCGACGAACATCAGGCCGTCGGTCAGGAACCGGGTCTCGGGCAGGGCCTGGGCGTAGTCGACGGAGTTGAACCCGGCGGTGCGGGGGGTCACCCCACCGCTGAACAGCGACTGCACCACCTTCTCCCACCACGGCATGGCGGCCAGGGTGCCCGGGTTGGTCCACTCGAACAGGGCGAACCCGAGGGTGCCGACGACCACGAGCAGGGCGGTGCCACGCAGCATCAGCCGGGTGTGCACCGACAGCGGGATCGGGTTGGCGAAGCCCAGCCGCTCCGGGTGGGAGTCGCCGAGCCGGTACCGGCTGCGCCGGGCCAGCTCCCGGCCCCGGGCCAGCACCTCCTCCTGGGTCATGGGCCCGCGGCGGCGGCGCGGGATCAGGCCGCGGGCGCCGGTGGCACGCGAGACCAGCTCGACGATCACCAGGAACCCCAGCCCGCCCAGCACGATCGCCACCGAGATCGGCCCCAGCACCCACGGGTCCTGCCCGTAGGTCATCAGGGAGTCGGAGCGCAGGGCGAAGCCGGCGTTGTTGAACGCGCTGACGCTGTGGAAGAGGCCCTGCCAGGCGGCGCTGCCCGGCGTGGCGCCGTAGGCGGCCATGAACCGGACGGTGAGGGTGGCGGCGACCGCCAGCTCGACCACGACGGTGATGACCAGCAGGGCTCGCAGCACGCGGCGGACGTCCCCGGGGCTCAGGGCCCCGGTCTCGGCCTGGGCCGCTGCCAACCGTGATCCGGATCCCATCTTGCGCGAGAGCATGAGGGCCATCAGCGTGCCGAGTGCCTGGATCCCGAACCCGCCGAGCTGGATCAGCAGCAGGATGACGACCTGGCCCAGGGGCGTCCAGTACGTGGCCGTGTCGACGACCGTCAGGCCGGTGACGCACGCGGCGCTGACCGAGGTGAACAGCGCGGTCAGGACGGGTGCCCGCTCGCCGTTCGTCATGCCGGGCAGCATCAGCAGTGCCATGCCGACCACTGACAGCACGGCGAACGACTCGGCCACCAGGCGGGTGGGGTGCCGGCGCTCCACCCGGGAGCGTGCGGCCATGGTGCGCACCTCGACCTGGGAGCGTCGGGCGGGGGTGAGGGCGCGGACCTCCTCCTCGTCGGCCCGACCCTGTGCCGCCATCGCCGCCCGGGCCCGCGCGATGCGCTTGCGCGGCTCGTTGCGGGCGGGGCGCAGGCGCATGCACCGAAGGCTATGCATCCCGTGAGCGCCTCGCCCGACGGCGCCACCACCTGCCTTGCCGGCGTGGCCGGGACTACGGTGGGCCGGTGAGCGAACCGGTCGCGATCATCGCCGACGAGTCGCTGGCTGCCTACGACTTCGGGCCCGGCCATCCCATGGCCCCGATCCGGGTGCAGCTGGCGATGCGGCTGGCCGAGGACTTCGGGCTGCTGCGCCTGCCCAACGCCCGGGTGCTGCGCCAGGTCGACCCGGCCGGAGCGCACGACCTGGTCAAGGTGCACGTCCCGGACTACCTGACCGCGGTGCGCACCGCGGGGCACACCGGACAGCCCGGCGACCCCCGGTTCGGCATGGGCACCGACGACGTCCCGGTGTTCCCGCGGATGCACGAGGCGGCCGCGCACGTCTGCGGCGCGACGCTGCGCGCGGTGCAGGAGGTGCACCACGGCCACGCGACCCACGCGGTCAACCTGTTCGGCGGGATGCACCACGCCATGCCCGACCGGGCATCGGGGTTCTGCGTCTACAACGACATCGGCGTGGCGATCCGGTGGCTGCTCGACCAGGGGGTCGAGCGCATCGCCTACGTCGACGTCGACGCCCACCACGGCGACGGGGTCCAGGCGATGTTCTACGACGACCCGCGGGTCGTGACGCTGTCCCTGCACGAGAGCGGCCGGACGCTGTTCCCGGGCACCGGCTGGCCCACCGACATCGGGGGGCCGGGCGCGCTGGGCACCGCGGTGAACGTCGCGCTGCCGGCCGGCACTGGGGACAACGAGTGGCTGCGGGCGTTCCACGCGGTGGTGCCTGCGGTGCTGGAGGAGTTCGAGCCGCAGTTCCTGATCAGCCAGCACGGGTGCGACTCCCACGTGGAGGACGCCATGGCCCACCTGCTGCTCAGCGTCGACGGCCAGCGCAGCTCGTACTCGGCGGTGCATCGCCTGGCCCACCGGCTGGCCGGGGGCAGGTGGGTCGCGGTGGGAGGTGGCGGCTACGAGTGGATCGAGGTCGTGCCGCGGGTGTGGACCCATCTGCTCGCCGAGGCCCTGCACGCCCCGATCCCGCCCGGGACGGCCACGCCGGAGGCGTTCCGGGTCTTCGTGCAGGACCTGCTGGGCCGCGCCGCCCCCGGACGGATGACCGACGGCCGGGATCCGTGGGCACCGCCGTTCGAGCGCAACCACCATCCCGAGGACCCCGTCGACGCGGCCATCATGGCCACGCGGCTGGCGGTGTTCCCGCACTGGGGGCTGGTCGCTGACCCATTCGGGGGATTCTGACCCGGGATCGGCCCGCGATGTCACCCGAACGTAGTCACGGGGGTCTCGCATGTCCCCCGAAGGGGCCATACGATGACGCCGTCCGCGACGGGAGGTGACGAATGGGCCTGGGTGAACGCCCCCTCGCAGAGGTCCGCCTCCTGACGGTCGCGGAGGTGGCCGCGATCCTGCGGCTGTCGAAGATGACGGTCTACCGCATGGTCAACAACGGGACGCTGCCCGCCCTGAAGGTGGGGCGGTCGGTACGGGTCCCGGAGCAGGTCGTGCACGACTACCTGCGCCGCTCCTACGTCGACACCGCCTGACGACAGCTCGGATCGCCGGTGCCAGCGCCGGTCCAGGACCCCGGGAACCTCGCCTGGTTGGGGACGTCCATGGGCTGTGGATAGGATTGGGGCACTTTCCGGCACGTCTGTGAGGTCCTCCTGTGGGTTCTGTGATCAAGAAGCGCCGCAAGCGCATGGCGAAGAAGAAGCATCGCAAGCTGCTGAAGCGCACTCGGGTCCAGCGCCGCAACGCGAAGTAGGCACGCCATGGGGCGCGTCGTCCTGGTGACCGGGGTCTCCCGGCCCCTGGGATCGCACCTGGCGCGCACCCTGACCGGGGATCCCGACGTCGAGCGGGTCGTCGGCGTCGACGTCGCCCCACCCACCGGGGACATCGGGGGTGCGGACTTCGTCCGCGCCGACATCCGCAACCCGACGATCGGCAAGGTCATCGCGACCGCCGGGGTCGACACGGTCGTGCACATGGGCGTCATCGCCACGCCCCGCCAGGCTGGCGGGCGCACCCCGATGAAGGAGATCAACGTCATCGGGACGATGCAGCTGCTGGCCGCCTGCCAGAGGGCCGCATCGGTGCGCACCCTCGTGGTGCGCTCGTCGACCGCTGTGTACGGCGCCGACCCGGCCGATCCGGCGGTGTTCACCGAGGACATGGAGCCCCACCACCTGCCCTCGTCGGGCTGGGCCAAGGACTGCGTCGAGGTGGAGTCCTACGTGCGCGGGCTGGCCCGCCGCCGGCCCGACCTGGTCGTGACCACGCTGCGCCTTGCCAACGTCCTGGGGCCCAGCGGCAGCACCATGATGGCGCAGTACTTCTCCCTGCCCGTGGTGCCCACCGTGCTGGGCCACGACGCCCGGCTGCAGTTCCTGCACGAGGACGACGCCGTCGAGGTGCTGCGCCGGGCCTGCGTGGAGCAGCACCCGGGCACGTTCAACGTCGCCGGGGACGGGGTGGTCATGCTGTCCCAGGCGATCCGCCGGGCCGGGCGGATCCCGGTGCCGGTGCTGCCGCCGCTGGTCGGACTGGTCGGGCAGTGGGTGCGAGCCCGCGGGTTCGCCGACTTCAGCCCCGAGCAGGTCCGCTTCCTCACCCACGGCCGGGTGGTCGACACGACGCGGCTGAGGCAGGACTTCGGCTACGCCCCGCGGTGGACCACCCAGGAGGCGCTGGCCGACTTCGTCGATGCCCGACGACTCAACGAGCTGCTCTCCCCCCGGCTGGTCGCCGGTGTGGAGCACGCCGCCGGTCGGGTGCTGTCGGGGTGGTCACGGTGAGCCGGGCCCAGGTCCCGGTCGGACCGGGCGGCTCGGGCGAGGTCGCGGTCGTGGGGCAGGGCCGGTCCTGGTCCGAGCAGGTCGGCGACGCCCTGGCCTTCCTGCGCCGCCGGGCCACCGGGGACTACGAGGTGGATCCGTTCGGCTTCGACCCCGAGCTCAACGACACCGTGCTCATGGGCATGCTCCGGCCGCTGTACCGGCACTGGTTCCGGGTGGAGGTCCGCGGGCTCGATGCCATCCCGGACACCGGGGCGGGCCTCGTTGTCGGCAACCACGCGGGCACGGTCGGCATCGATGCGCTGATGGTCCAGCTGGCGATCCTCGACGAGCACCCGGCGCACCGGCACCTGCGGGCCCTGGGCGCGGAGCTCGTCTTCGGGATGCCGGTGGTCGGCATGGCCGCTCGCAAGTCCGGGGCGACCCTGGCCTGCTCCGCCGACGCCCGGCGGCTGTTCGCGGCGGGCGAGCTGGTGGGGGTCTGGCCGGAGGGGTTCAAGGGGACGGGCAAGCCGTTCTCCCAGCGCTACCGGTTGCAGCGGTTCGGCCGGGGCGGTTTCGTGGCCTCCGCACTCGACGCGGCAGCACCGATCATCCCGTGCTCAGTGGTCGGCTCCGAGGAGATCTACCCCATGGTGGGCAACGTCCGGTCCGTGGCCCGACTGCTGGGACTGCCCTACTTCCCGATCACGCCCACGTTCCCGTGGCTGGGCCCGCTCGGCGCCGTCCCGCTGCCCTCGAAGTGGGTGATCGAGTTCGGGGAGCCCATCGAGACCCGGGGCTTCGGTCCGGGTGCCTCCGACGATCCCGGGCTGGTGTTCGAGCTCACCGACCAGGTCCGCGAGACGATCCAGCACAACCTGTACCGCCTGCTCGCCCAGCGCCGGGGCCCCTTCCGCTGACCGGTGCCGCCGGGCGACGCGGTGCTAGCGTGGGGTTGACCCCTCGGGAGCGGCGATGTCGGAACCGGTCATCGACCTGCAGGACCTGCGCAAGGACTACGGCCGGACCCATGCCCTGGTGGACCTGGACCTGCAGGTGCACCGCGGCGAGGTGTTCGGCTTCCTCGGCCCCAACGGGGCGGGCAAGACCACGACCATCCGGATCCTCATGGACCTCATCCGCCCCAGCGGTGGGCAGGCGCGCGTGCTGGGGCTGGACACCCGCCGCGACGGCGTGGCGATCCGGCGCCGGGTCGGCTACCTGCCCGGGGACTTCGTGGTCGACGGCCGACAGTCCGCCCACGAGCTGCTCACCTACCTGGGGCACCTGCGCGGCGGGGTCCCCGAGGCGCGGTTCGCAACGCTGGCGCGGCGGCTGGACCTGGACCTGCGGCCACCGATCCGCGCGCTGTCGAAGGGCAACCGCCAGAAGGTGGGCCTGGTCCAGGCGTTCATGCACGAGCCCGAGCTGCTGATCCTCGACGAGCCCACCTCGGGGCTCGACCCGTTCCTGCAGGCGGAGTTCACCGCGATGGCCCGGGAGGCGGTCGGCAGGGGCGCAGCGGTGTTCATGTCCTCCCACGTGATGAGCGAGGTGCAGAAGGCCGCCGACCGGGTGGGGATCGTGCGGCAGGGCGTGCTCGTCGCCGTGCAGGACGTCGCCGCCCTGCTGGCGTCGACGGCGCGCCAGGTCGAGATCGTGTTCGCCGCCCCGGTCGACGCGGCCCGGTTCGCCGCCGTCGACGGGCTGAGCGACCTCCAGGTCGACGGCGCCGTGCTGCGCTGCCGACTCGAGGGCAGCGCGGACAGCCTGGTCAAGGTCGCTGCGGCCCACACGGTCCTCAGCGTGACCAGCGAGGAGCCCGCCCTGGAGGAGTTCTTCTTCCGTCGCTACTCCCAGGGCGCCGGTGCGGCGGCCTCCGGTGCGACCGCGCCGTTCGAGCGGGGGCGGCGCCCGTGACCCGCACCGTCTTGGGCAAGTGGCTCTGGGATGCCCGACGTTCGCTGCTGGGCTGGTCGATCGCGCTGGTGGTGGTGGGGTGCGGCTACGCCGCCTTCTGGCCGATGATCGCCGACCCCGAGCTGCAGGGCCTGCTGGAACGCTACCCCCGGGCCCTGCTCGAGGCCATGAACTACACCGACATCGCCACTGCTGCCGGGTACCTCAACGCCACGGTCTACGGGATGCTGGTGGGGATCCTGCTGCTGGTCTACGCGGTGTCGGCGGGCACCCGGTTGATCGCCGGCGACGAGGAGGCCGGGACGCTCGACCTCATCCTGGCCCACCCGGTCAGCCGCTGGTCGCTGGCCCTGCAGCGCTTCGGTGCCTATGTCGTGAGCGTCGCGGTGATCACCGCAGCGCTGTGGCTGGGGATGGTGGCGGTGCGCGGGCCGGCGCAGCTGGAGGGCATCACCGTGGCGGGCCTGACGGCGATGCACGTGCACGTCCTGGGCTTCGCGACGCTGTTCGGCGCCCTGGCGTTCGCGGTCGGCGCGGTGACCGGCCGGCGGGCGCTGGCACTGGCGGTCGGTGCCGGGGTGGCCGTACTGGCCTATGCGGCCATGGGGCTGCTGCCCCAGGTCGACGGGCTGGAGTGGGTGCGCGACTACTCACCCTTCACCTGGATGAACGGCTCGAAGCCGCTGCAGAGCGGGATCGACCTGACCCACCTGGGGCTGATGCTCGGCCTGACCGGCGTGCTCGTGGGACTGGGGACCTGGGCGTTCACCCGCCGCGACATCGCGGCCTGACCTGACCGCCTGGGGGACCCGGGGGCCGTGACCCGCGGGCGGTGCTCAGACCCGGCCGCCCTGTCGCACCACGGCGATCGCCTTGGCCACGCCGACGGCCGCCCCCGCGACGAGTCCGGCAGCCGCGGCCGCTGGGACGCCCTTGCGCACCGACTGCCGGCCCCGGATCCGGTAGTCCCGGATGGGCCAGCCCTGCGCCCTGGCGTGCACCCGCAGCCGCCCGTCCGGGTTCACGGCCACCGGGAAGCCCACCAGCGACAGCATCGGGATGTCATTGGCGGAGTCGGAGTAGGCCGCGCTGCGGGTCAGGTCCAGGCCCCGCTCCGCCGCGATCCGCGCCACCGCCTCGGCCTTGGCCGGGCCGTGCAGGGGCAGGCCGCGCAGCTTGCCGGTGTAGTGGCCGTCCTCCACCTCCGCGACGGTCCCCAGCCCACCGGTCAGCCCCAGGCGCCGGGCGATCACCTCGGCGACCTCGATCGGGGTGGCGCTGACCAGCCAGACCTCGTGGCCGAGGTCCAGGTGCGCCCGGATCAGTGCCAGCGTGCCGGCCCACAGCCGCTGCACCATCTTCTCGTCGTAGACCTCGTCGGCCAGGGTCTGGATCTCGACCGGTTCCCGGCCCTTGACGAACAGCAGCCCGTTCTCGGTGGCGGTCGTGATGTCGTCCATGTTCTCCCGGCCGGACACCACGTACTTCAACTGCTTCCACGTGAAGTCGAGCACCTCACGCGTGGTGAAGTAGTCGCGGTCGGCCATGCCCTTGGCCAGGGCGGCGAAGCTGGATCCGCGCATGACGGTGTTGTCGACGTCGAAGAAGGCGGCCGCGCCCGGCCCGGCGTTCTCCGGGTCCAGGGCGGGCATCCCCGACGTGTCGGGGACCTCGGCCTCCTCGACCGGAACCCCGTCGATCGGGGCCTCCGGCGCGACCTCCGGCGTGACGTCGACCTCCGTGGAGCCCGGGTCGTCGACCGGGACCTGGGAACCTGTCACGGGGCGAGCCTACCGACATCCGGCGTGCCACACTGCTGCGGTGACCAATATCGCTGACCTGGTGCGGGATTCCGGCGCCGCGCGCCCGGACCACCCGGCGCTGGTCGCGCCGTCGGCCCGGATCACCTGGGGCGAGTTCGACGCCCTCGTCGACCGGGCGGCCTGGGCCTTCTCCGAGGCCGGGCTCGAGCCGGGCGACCGGGTCGCGCTGATGATCGCCAACCGCCCGGAGTTCGCGATCGCCTACTTCGGGCTGCTGCGCGCCGGCCTGGTGGCGCTGCCGCTGAACACCGGCTACACCAGCCACGAGGTCGTCCGCCTGGTGGGCGACTCCGGCGCCCGGATGCTCCTGCACGACCACGGCTCGGCCAAGGTCGCGGCCTCGGTGGCCCGGCGCTCGCCGGACCTCGACGTGCGCGCCGTGGACGGCGCGACGGGGGCTGCCCTGGTCGGGGCCGGGCCCGGGGGGCGGGGCGCCTTCCCGGCGCGGCGCACCCCGCCGCGCACCCTCGCGGTGCTGCTGTACACCTCCGGCAGCGAGGGCCAGCCCCGGGGGGCGATGCTCAGCCACGGGGCGCTGCGCACCAACGTCGACGCCCTGGCCCGGCTGCGCCGGCCTGCGGCGATGACCGGCGACGACGTGGTGCTGGTCGTCCTGCCGCTGTTCCACATCTTCGGGCTCAACGCGGGCCTGGCGCTGGCGGCCCGGGTCGGTGCGACCTGCCTGCTGATGGAGCGCTTCGACGCCCGCACCTCCCTGGCGGCCATCCGGGAGCACGGCGTCACGATGGTGGCCGGCGCCCCGCCGATGTACGTGGCGTGGAGCGCCGAGGGGGCCCTGCGCGAGTCGATGGACGGGGTGCGGCTGCTGGTCAGCGGCGCGTCCGCCCTGCCCCCCGACGTCTTCGGCCAGTTCCAGACCATCACGGGCAAGCCCATCTGGGAGGGCTACGGGCTCACCGAGTGCGCGCCCGTGGTCAGCTCCACGGTCGTGAGCCACACGCCGAAGCCGGGCTCGGTCGGCAAGCCGCTGCCGGGCATCCAGATCCAGCTGCGCGACGAGGACGGCCAGGAGGTCGACGAGGGCGACCCCGGTGAGCTCTGGGTGCGCTCGAAGTCGCTGTTCTCGGGCTACTGGCCGGACGGACAGGGCGGGCCGGACGCCGACGGGTGGTTCCCGACCGGCGACGTCGCGATCGTCGACGACGACGGGGACTACCACCTCGTGGACCGCACCCGCGACCTCATCATCGTCTCCGGGTTCAACGTGTACCCCCGGGAGGTCGAGGCGGTCATCGCCGCGCACCCGGCGGTCGCCGAGGTCGCCGTCGTCGGCGCGCCGCACCCGCTGACCGGGGAGTCGGTCAAGGCAGTGGTGGTGCTGCGCAAGGGCGTCCCCCAGCCCGACGACCTGCGGGCGTTCTGCGAGGCCCGGCTGGCCCGGTTCAAGTGCCCGGCGCTGATCGAGTTCGCGCCGCGCCTGCCCCGGGCGGTGTCGGGCTCCGTGACCAAGGCCAAGCTGAAGGGTCGCCGGTGACGCAGGCCCGGGTCCGGCTGGTCGGCAAGCCGGGCTGTCACCTGTGCGAGCTGGCACGGGAGGTGGTGTCCCGGGTGTGCGCCGAGGCCGCGGTGGCCTGGGACGAGGTGTCGATCCTGGACGACCCGGTGCTGGCCGACCGGTACTGGGAGCTGATCCCCGTCACCCTCGTGGACGGTCGGCAGGTGGCGCACTGGTACGTCGAGGAGGACGTCCTGCGCGCGGCGCTGGCCGGCTCCGCCTGACAGTCGACCCCTGTGAGACCGTCTGGTAGCGTCCGGGCCGAGCGAATCCAGCGACAGTGGGGTGCGAGATGACATCGTCCACAGCGAGCGCGGCGCCGGAGGCCGCGGGATCCGGACCCAGGAACGCGAAGGCCGTCCTGGCCGCCCTGATCCTCGGCGCGGCCGTGGCCAACCTGAACCTCTCGGTGGCCAACGTCGCCCTGCCCAGCATCGGCGAGTCGTTCGACGCCTCCCAGACCGCCCTGAACCTCATCGCCGTCGGGTACTCGCTGGGCCTGGCCGCATCCGTGCTCTACCTGGGTGCGGTCGGCGATCGGTACGGGCGCAAGCTCATGCTGCTGCTGGGCATCGGCCTGTCGGTGCCGGCCTCGCTGCTGGCGGCCTACGCCCCCAACGAGAACGTCCTGGTCGCGGCACGGATCTTCGGCGGGGTGTCGGCCGGCATGGCCTACCCGACGACCCTGGCGCTGATCACGGCGCTCTGGGCCGGGGCCGCCCGGACCCGCTCCATCGCGCTCTGGTCGGCGATCGGCGGGGCGATCTCGTCGCTCGGCCCGCTGCTGTCCGGCCTCATGCTCACCCAGTACTGGTGGGGGTCGGTATTCCTCCTCACCCTGCCGCTGGTGCTGGTCACCTTCCCCCTGGTGTGGCGCGCGGTGCCGGCCCACGTCAACGAGGCCACTGAGCCGGTGGACAACCTCGGGGGCATCCTGTCCGTCGTGCTCATCGGCGCCCTGGTGCTGGCCATCAACTTCACCACGGTGCCCAGCGCGGGAACCCTCGTGTTCGGGCTGGCCGTGATCACGCTGGCCGCGCTCGGCGCGTTCCTGCTGCGCCAGCGCCGGGCCGCCAACCCGCTGTACGACCTGGCCATCGCCCGGCGGCGGATCTTCTGGGTCGCCGCCGTGGCCGGCATCATCGTGTTCGGCTCGTTGATGGCCTCGGCCTTCGTCGGCCAGCAGTTCATGCAGAACGTCCTGGGGTACTCGACCCTGCAGGCTGGGGCGGCGATCATCCCCGCGGCCCTGATGATGGTGCTGGTGGCGCCCCGGTCCGCCAAGCTCGTGGAGGCCCGCGGGGCGCGGTTCACCCTGCTGCTCGGCTATGTCTTCGTCGGGCTGGCGTTCCTGACGATGCTGTTCGTGTGGGGGGAGGGATCCCCCTACTGGCAGGTGGCACTGGCCTACGCGCTGGTGGGTGCCGGTGTGGGCTGCGCCGGCACGCCGGCGTCGCACTCGCTGACCGGGTCCGTGCCGGTCACGCGGGTGGGCATGGCCTCCGGTACCGCTGACCTGCAGCGCGACCTCGGTGGGGCCATCATGCAGTCCATCTTCGGGGCGCTGCTGACCGCTGGGTACGCCAGCGCCATGGCCGTCGCGATCGGTGCGGCACCGAACGGCGCCCAGGTGACCTCCCAGACCGAGACCGCGCTGACCAAGTCCTTCGCCAGCGCCGCCGACGTCGCCGCGGCCTACCCGCAGTACTCGGACGCGATCATCCAGGCTGCGCGGACCTCCTTCCTGCAGGGCGACGACTGGGCGTACGTGGCCGGCATCGTGGCCGTCCTGGTCGGCGCCGCCCTGATCGGCGGGCTGTTCCCCGGCCGGGACCGGGAACGGCAGATGCTGGCCGAGTACGCCGCGCAGGACCGCGCAGCAACCACCAGCGCGTAGCCGGCCGCGGCTCCGGCGCCGCGCAGGTGCGGCCGAACGGGTGTCCCCCGAAAGGGGACGGATGGACTGCCGTCACGCTGCGTAGGGGTCTACGCTGACGATCATGTCCGTACGGGTTGCCCTCATGCAGGTGTCCATCACCGAGGAGGAGCCCGTCGATGCCCGCGTCGCCCGTGTGCTGGCGGAGGCGGCCTCGGTGGCCGGCGACCACGACCTGATCGTGCTGCCCGAGCTGTGGCACATCGGTGCATTCGCCGTCGACCTCATGCCCATCCACGCCGAGCCCCTCGAGGGGCCGTTGTGCCGGGCGCTGGCTGCGGTGGCGCTGGACTCGGGGGCCTGGGTGTTCGGGGGCTCGTTCGCCGAGCGGGTCGTCGCGGAGAGCGGGGAGATCGACTACTTCAACACCCAGGTCGTGTTCAATCCCGCAGGCGAGCTGGCCGGCACCTATCGAAAGGTCCACCTGTTCGGGTTCAACGGCGGCGAGACCACCGTGATGAGCAGCGGGGGTCACCTGGCGGTGGCCGAGGGCCCGCTGGGCCGATCCGGGCTGGCCACCTGCTACGACCTGCGGTTCCCGGAGCTGTTCCGGGCCCTCGTCGTCGCGGGGGCGGAGTCGTTCGTGATCCCCGCGGGCTGGCCGGAGCGCCGGCTGTCGCACTGGCAGGTGCTGTCCCGGGCCCGGGCCATCGAGAACCAGGCCTACGTCCTGGCCTGCAACGAGACCGGGACCCACGCCGGGGTACCCATGGCCGGGCACTCGATGGTGATCGATCCGCAGGGCGAGGTCCTGGCGGAGGCGGGCTCGGGTGAGGAGGTCCTCAGCGTCGAGGTCGACCCCGCCCGCGTGGCCGCCTGGCGAGGGGCCTTCCCCGCGCTCGACGACCGGCGGATGGCCTGATCCGGCAGGCTAGAAGTCCTCCTCCGGCAGGTCCATCACGTCCAGCGTCGTGGTCTCCACGACGACGCGCTCCCCGGCCAGCAGCGGCAGCCGGTTCGCGGCGAACCACCTGGCTGCGGCGACCTTGCCCTCGTAGAACCGCCGGTCCCGCTCGGACGGTCCGGCCGCCAGCGCAGCCTCGGCGATCTCGGCCTGGCGCAGCAGCAGGTAGCCGATGACCATGTCGCCCATCATCATCAGCAGCCGGGTGGAGTTCAGCCCGACCTTGTAGATCTCCCGGGGCTGCTTCTGCGAGGCCATGGCCCAGCCGCCCATCACCCCGATGACGGCCTGGACGTCCTCCTGGGCCCGTCCCAGCAGCTCTCGCTCGTGGGTCAGCGAGTCGCCGTGGTCGCCCTTGACGAACTCGGCGACCTGGGCGGCGAGGTGCATGACCGCGCGGAACTGGTCGCGGACCAGCTTGCGGAAGAAGAAGTCCAGCCCCTGGATCGCCGTGGTGCCCTCGTACAGGGTGTCGATCTTGGCGTCGCGGATGTACTGCTCCACCGGGTAGTCCTGGAGGAAGCCGGAGCCTCCGTAGGTCTGCAGCGAGGTGGCCAGCAGCTCGTAGGAGCGCTCCGAGCCCACCCCCTTCACGATCGGCAGCAGCAGGTCGTTGACCCGGTGGGCCAGGTCGGGGTCGACCTCCGGGGTGCCGCCGCGCGCGGCCAGGTCGAGCTGGTCCTGGTAGTAGGCCGTGAGGTGGACCATCGCCCGCATCCCCTCGGCGTAGGCCTTCTGCAGCATGAGGCTGCGACGCACGTCGGGGTGGGCGGTGATCGTCACCCGGGGGGCGCGCTTGTCCATCATCTGGGTCAGGTCCGCGCCCTGCACCCGGCTGCGCGCGTACTCCAGGGAGTTCAGGTAGCCGGTGGACAGGGTCGCGATCGCCTTGGTGCCGACCATCATGCGCGCGTACTCGATGACCTTGAACATCTGGGCGATGCCGTCATGGACGTCGCCGACCAGCCATCCGACAGCCGGTTGGCCATCCTGGCCGAAGGTCATCTCGCAGGTCGACGAGACCTTCAGGCCCATCTTCTTCTCCACGTTGGTGGCGTAGACGCCGTTGCGCGCCCCCAGGTTGCCCTCGTCGTCGAAGTGGTGCTTCGGGACGAAGAACAGGCTCAGTCCCTTGGTGCCGGGTCCGCCGGCGCCGGGCACGCCCTCGGGGCGGGCCAGCACCAGGTGGATGATGTTCTCGGCCATGTCGTGCTCGCCGGAGGTGATGAACCTCTTGACCCCCTCGATGTGCCAGGTGCCGTCCGGCTGGGCCAGCGCGCGGGTGCGTCCCGCGCCCACGTCCGAGCCGGCGTCGGGCTCGGTCAGGACCATCGTGGCGCCCCACTCCCGGTCGACCATGATCTGCGCCCAGCGCTTCTGCTGCTCGTTGCCCAGGCTGTCGACGATCGAGGCGAAGCCGGGCCCGGACATGTACATGTAGGCCGCCGGGTTGGCCCCCAGCAGCATCTCGGCAACCGACCAGCGCACTGAGGGCGGCGCGCCCGAGCCACCCATGTGCTCGGGCAGGTCCAGGCGCCAGAACCCGGACTCCATGAGCGTGGCGAAGGAGCGCTTGAACGAGTCGGTGACGGTGACCGTGCGGGCGACCGGGTCGTACACGGGTGGGTGGCGGTCGGCATCGGTGAAGGACTGCGCGATGGGGCCCTCTGCGAGGGTCCGGATCTCGCGCAGGACCTCTCGGACGGTGTCGGTGTCCAGCTCCTCGTAGGGTCCCGCGCCCAGCCGCTGACCGGCGCCGAACACCTCGAACAGGTTGAACTCGATGTCGCGCAGGTTCGCCTTGTAGTGGGACATGTGCGCCGGTCTCCTTCGGGCTGGGTGCGGGTGTCTGGGTGCGGGTGTGCAGTGCCGCAGGCGGGGTTACCCGTCAGTAACTCGCATGATGCTACTGGGCGGTAACCCGCGCAACTCGATCGTCGTCGAGGTCCGAAACGTCCTGTTCCATGGGCTGTTCCGGCGACGGGGCCGGCTCGCGCGGCTACCCTGTCGACGTGCGCAGCAGGGTGGGACAGGTCGCAGCGGCGGTCGGGGCCGTGGGGGTGCAGGCGGTCGTGCTCTATGCCCCCCGGGCACCGCAGGTGGCGACGGGAGGACTTCCCGTCGACAAGGCGGTGCACCTGTCGGTGTTCGCGCTGGCGACGGCCGCGCTGGCATGGGCCGGGGTCCCGCGCTGGCTGGCAGTCTCGGCGATGGCCCTGCACGCCCCCCTCAGCGAGGTGGTCCAGGATCGGTTGCTGCCGGGGCGCTCCGGCGAGCCCGCCGACATCGCCGCGGACCTGCTCGGCGTGGCCCTCGGGGCCTGGCTGGTGCGTCCGCGTGCCGGGCGGCAGGATGGGCCCGGCGCGGGGTGACCCCGGGCCCGGTCGATCCCAAGGAGGCCCGAGTGCAGCCCGAGCTGATCGTGCGCGAGCTCCAGCCGGACGACGTTGCCGACTACCTCGCGCTGTTCGACTCGGCGTTCGACGACAACCCCGGGTGGGGCGGCTGCTACTGCGCCTTCTACGACGACACCCGCGCGACGTTCGACCCAGAGGCGGACGCGGGCCTGCACCGCGCCGAGCGCGCGCAGCGCATCCGGGCCGGACAGGTGCACGGCCTGCTGGCGTACCGGGGCGGCCAGGCGGTCGGCTGGTGCAACGTCGCACCCCGCAGCCGGTTGGCGAACCTGCGTGACTACGCCCGAGCGATCGAGGACCCGGCCGACGACCCGGCGCTGGTGATGTGCTTCGTGATCCCGCCGCCGCAGCGTGGGACGGGCGTAGCGCGCGCCCTGGTCCGTGGCGCGCTGGACGCGGCCCGGCGGTGGGGCTCACCGTGGGTCGAGGCCTATCCCCGCAACCCCGACCTGCCGACCGGCGACCTGCCCGCCTCCGCGGCCTCCTACAAGGGCCCCTTGCCGCTGTACCTGTCCGAGGGGTTCCGGATCGCGCGGGACCTGGGTGTCGGGTACGTCGTGCGCCACGACCTCGCCGGCGGCTGACGTCCCTGCCCCACAGCCGGGTCCGGCCCGCGGGGCGATGGACTGCCCGGGGCGCCGGACGCAGCCCCGGGCGCCACTCACACCAACCCTTTACCGTCGTGCGATCAGCCTCCTACCCGGCCCGGTCACAGTGGGTCCACGGCCGCAGCGAGCGGCCCGTTACCCGAAGGGACGACGATGAAGCGCAACACCAGGATCGGCGCCGGGGTCGTCGCCGGCGCGGCCGCGGTGACGGTGGCCGCCGTGGTGGCCCTGGCCCTGCCAGCCACTGCCGACGAGACCAGCACCCCCAGCCCGGCCAGCTCCGCACCCAGCAGCTCCGCCCCGTGCGCGGCCGGTGGTGAGCACGAGGGCAGGGGCCGTGGCCCGGGCGGCAGCGGGGAGACCCCGCTGACCGGTGACGACGCGGCCCGGGCGACTGCAGCTGCGCAGGAGGCGGTCGAGGGTGGGACCGTGCTGCGGGTCGAGACCGACTCCGACGGGGTCTACGAGGCCCATGTCCGCAAGGCCGACGGCACCGAGGTCGAGGTGAAGATGGACAAGGACTTCACGGTCACCTCCGTCGAGGAGCTCTCCGGCGGCCACCACGGCCGCGGCCCGGGCGGGCCGGCTGGTGACCGGGACGAGGACGGCGCCGGTTCCTCCGACACCGCCACTGCCACGCCGTCGACCTCGGCCTGAGGTCGGGCAGACTGGGCGCCATGACGCCGCACGTGCTGGTGGCCGACGACGACCGGGCGATCCGGGAGTCGTTGGCCACCACGCTCGTGCTGGCCGGATACGAGGTGACCGCCTGCGCCGACGGGGTCGAGGCGCTGGCCGCGACGCGGGCCATCGGCTTCTCCGTCATCATCCTCGACGTGATGATGCCCGGCGTCGACGGGCTGGGCGTGTGCCGCGTGCTGCGCGCCGAGGGCAGCAGGGTCCCCATCCTCATGATCACGGCGCGCACCGAGACCGCGGACCGGGTGGCCGGCCTGGACGCAGGCGCCGATGACTACGTCGCCAAGCCGTTCGACGTCGAGGAGGTGCTCGCCCGGCTGCGCGCCCTGCTTCGCCGCGCGGACACCAACCTGGTGGCGACGCCCACTGCGGACCTGGACCGTGAGCCCGCCCTGATGGTGGGCCCGGTGCGGCTGGACGCCTCGGCCCGGCGGGTCTGGGCCCATGGGCAGGAGGTGTCGCTGTCCCGCACCGAGTTCGACCTGCTCGAGCTGCTGCTCCGCAACGCCGGGATCGTCATGGAGCACCACGTCATCTACGACCGGATCTGGGGGTACGACTTCGGCCCCGAGTCCAAGAACCTCGCCGTCTTCATCGGCTATCTCCGCCGCAAGCTCGACGTCCCCGGCGACACGCTGGTCCGCTCCGTGCGGGGGGTCGGCTACACGGTGCGGGTGGACTGACGTGCGCCTGCAGACCCGGCTGGCGCTGCTGTTCGGCACGGTGGTCACCGTGGCGGCCGTGGCCATGGGGGCCCTGAGCTTCGCGGCCATCTCCGAGCGCCTGTCCGCGCAGGTGGACGAGTCGCTGCTGGAGGTGTCCACCCCGTTGGCCGACGACCTGGCTGGGGGTCGCGGGCCGGCCGATGCCGTCGAGGGGGGCGGCCGGGGCCGGCACGGCACCTCGGAGCTCGTCCTGCCCACGCAGGTCGTGCTGCCCGACGGGCGCGTGGTGGTCGGCGATGCACAGGGCGTCGTCCTGCCGGTGGACCAGCAGGACATCTCGATCGCCCAGTCCGCGCAGGCGCAGGTGCGCCTGCGCGACGTGCTGGTCGACTCGCGGCCGTACCGCATGGTGACCCAGTCCGACGGGGGCGGGCGGGGCGCGATCCAGGTCGGGCGCGACGTCAGCGAGAACGCCGAGGTCCTGGCCTCCCTTGCCGTCCTGCTGGCCCTGATCGGGATCGTCGTGGCCGGGCTGGCGGCGCTCGCCGGCTGGCTGCTGGCCCGGCGCAGCGCTGCCCGGCTGGTCGGGCTGGCGGAGGCCGCCGAGCGGGTGAGCACGACGGGCCAGCTGGACACCACCGTCCCCACAGCCGGGACCGACGAGATCGCCCAGCTCGGCTCGGCGTTCAACGTGATGCTGGCCCGGCTCGCCCGCGCCCGCGACGACCAGCAGCGCCTGGTCCAGGACGCAGGCCACGAGCTGCGCACACCGCTGACGTCGCTGCGCACGAATGTGGGGCTGCTGCGCCACTTCGACGACCTGCCGGCGGACGTCCGCGACCGGGTCATCGCCGACCTGGACGGCGAGACCCGTGAGCTGACCCATCTGGTCAACGAGGTGCTCGACCTGGCCGGCCCGGACCCGGCCGATCCGCAGGACGAGGCCGTGCCCCTGGCCGACGTCGCCCGCTCCGTCGCCGCCCGGGCGCTGCGCCGCACCGGTCGGGTCGTGACGCTCGAGGTCGACGACAGCATCGTCGTCGGTCAGCCCGCTGCCCTGGAGCGCGCCATGTGGAACCTGGTGGAGAACGCGTGCAAGTTCAGCGCGCCGGAGACCCCGGTGGAGCTCGTCGTGCACTCCGGCACCGTGCTCGTGCGTGACCGCGGCCCCGGAGTGGACCCCGGTGACCTGCCGCACCTGTTCGATCGGTTCTACCGGGCCACGTCGGCGCGTTCGCTGCCCGGATCGGGCCTCGGCCTGGCCATCGTGCGCGACGTCGCCGAGGGGCTCGGCGGCGGGGTGATCGCGGCGAACCGGCCTGCGGGCGGTGGGGCCGAGATCGGGTTCCGGGTGCCTGCCCAGGCCCAGCCGACGGGGATCAGTCCCGCTCGACCCAGCGGTCGATCGCCCAGATGACGGCCATGACGAGGCCGGCGTCCAACGTGCTGACGTACTCCACGGTGTACTTGTCCCGGACCGTCATCCACTTCTGGCTGATCCGGGCGATCGGGGAGCCCCCGCGGGAGATCGTGTAGTTCTTCTCCATGATCGTGCCCTCGACGTCCCACGTGCTGCCGTCGGCCATGGTCATCGTCATGCGGGACTTGATCGGGGAGAACATCTTCGCCCTGAGGCTGGCGACGCCGGCCCCGGACGCGTCGGTGATCTCCATCCGCTTGGGGATCCCGAGGAACTGGCCCTTGACCCGGTAGGTGACCCGGTCCTGGGCGTCGCGGACCTCGGCCCTCGGGGTCGCCCCCAGCTTGCCGTCGACGAACAGGACCTGCTGCTCGGACTCGTCCAGGACGGTGAAGTCCCGCCCCGCGCCGAACTTGCTCTTGAACAGCAGCCGGGTCCAGCCCGCGGGGGGAGGGGGAACGTCAGGCATGCGGCCATCGTAGGGCGACTAGTCGATGGCCGCAGCCGCCATCAGGTCGTCGAACGAGGCGGTCACCGGGGAGTTGGTCGCCGAGGAGGACAGGTACGCCCACAGCCCGACGCCCCCAGCGCGTTGGAGGGCGGCCGTCGTGTCGGTCGTGGTCACCTGCCAGGCGGTCGGCTCGGAACTGGTGGCCCGCCAGACCCGGCCGCGCAGCGTGGTCGGTCCCGATCCGGTGACCCGGAGCCGGATGCGCAGGTGGTCGGTGGCCGCGGCCGTCAGCCCGGCGATGGTCTGGCTGACCAGCGGCGTCTCCACGCCGCTGACCAGCCGCGCCAGCGTCAGGGTGACCGTCCCGCCCGAGGCGCGGCGCACCTTGGCCCGGTAGTCGCTGGCCCCGGAGTGACGGGCGGCGATCGCGACGTAGGTCCCCCCACCGGTCGCAGAGCGGTCCAGCGCGGAGTCGACGGTGAGGTCCACGTCCGCGTTCGGGACCGATCCCAGGAAGGCGCTCAGAGCCGTCCCCGGTGCCGCCAGCCGAAGCCGTCCGGTGCCGTCGGCCACCGAGTAGGCGCTGGGGGCGCCGGACACCTGCCAGGCCCCGCCCGTGTCGGCCGCCCCGAGCCCGTTGCTGGTGGCGCGGGTGAATGTGTCCCGGGCGTAGGGGGCCGAGGTCGCACCGCTGCCCGGTGCGTGCACGGTGAACTCCTGGATGCTGGCCCAGGTGGTCGACACCCCGACGACTCCCAGCACGGTCAGCCGGACGTAGCGGGCGGGGGCAGCCGCGAAGTCGTCCAGCTGTGAGCCGGTGCGGGTGTTGTCGGAGCGATCCACCAGGACTCGCCACGTCGCCCGGTCGGTCGAGGACTCGACCCGGTAGCGGTAGGCCCGATCCTGGTACGGCACCACCATCGTGCTGGCGATCGTGCGCGTGCTGCCCAGGTCGACCGTGATCGCCTGCGGGAACGGGGACGCCGACCACCGGGTGGTGACGTCGCCGTCCACCGCCCGCGTCGCCTCGTTGCCGGCCTGCTGTGCGGTGGTGGTGACCGTCCGGCCCATCGCCAGGTCGGGGTTCAACTGGGCCACCTGGGCTGCTGCCATGAGGAACGCACCCACACAGAAGGGAGGTGAGTCTGCGTTCACCGTGCCCGACGAGGCCTCGCTGCGGGGGGTGCGCGGGGCTGTGCCGGTGTAGGGGGCCGCCGGGGCGATGCCCGGTCCCTGACAGCCGGACAGGAACCCGCTCGGCTGCAGCGCCGTGCTCACCAGGCCGTTCCACGCGCGGTTGACCACGGGCCCGTAGGTGGCGGCATCCAGGGCGCCGGAGCGAACGCCGTAGGCCAGCGCGTAGGTGATCAGCGCCGTTCCGCTGGTCTCCGGCTGCGGGTGCAGGGCAGGATCCAGCAGGCTGGCGCGCCACAGGCCGTCGGCACCCTGCAGCGGCGCCAGCGCCGCCGCCATGGTGCGCAGCATCCCCACGTAGGTCGCTGCCCTGGGGCTGCCCGCCGGCAGGGCGCGCAGCACGTCGGCCATCGCCGCGATCACCCAGCCGTTCCCGCGGGACCAGTAGACCGGCTTGCCGTTCGTGTCCGTGGCGCCCACGAACGAGCAGTCGCGCAGCCACAGACCCGTCGCCGCCACGAACAGGCCGCGCTGCGAGGGAGTTGCGGAGCACCGCGAGCTGGTCGCCCCGGAGTCCCGCGTCCAGGCGTAGAAGGCATCCATCTTGTCCAGGTAGCTCGACCTGCCGGTCCGGGCCGACCACAGTGCCCAGTCGGGCAGGCCCATGAACAGCGCGTCGATCCAGTCGTAGCGCGACAGGGCCAGCCCGGTCAGGTCGGCGGCCATCCTGGAGTCCATGGCGGCCAGCGACGCAGCCGGGTCCACGGCCTGGAGCGCGTGGTAGACCTGCCCGGCCTTGATCGTGTCCGGGTTGGTCTCGGAGGTGGTCAGGCGCCACGAGTTCGACGAACCCCACGCCATGCCGTCCGCCAGGTACCGGGCGTCGCCGGCATGCTGGTAGAGGCTCTGGATCCCCTCGAAGTAGGTCGACCACGACCACCCGTTGCGCGGGGTCA
>JBDHZV010000031.1:0-25951 GCA_039812125.1 Candidatus Nanopelagicales bacterium | reverse complement strand
AGGCCGTCGCCCCCGTACCGGTCGACCCATCCCCGAAGTCCCACACGAACGACGTCAACGACCCATCCGAGTCCGAACTGGCACCGGCATCCACCGACACCGCCAGATCCCTGGCCGACACATCGAACGCCGCCTTCGGCAGCACATTCGGGGGCAGGGCGGTCGTCGCGTCGACGTTGTCGAAGCTGAACGCGACGGACGCCGGGCTCGCGCTGGTGGACACATAGGCCACAACCCCGAGCGGGCCGGCCGCCTGCAGGGCCGACGTGCTGTCGGTGGCGGAGACGGCCCACGCGTCCGGCTCGGCAGAGGCCGGCAGCCACGCCTTGGCGCGCAGCGTCGTGGGCGTGGTGCCGGAGACCTGCATCCGGACCCGCACCTTGGTGCCCTCGGCGACGGTGATCCCCGGCACCTGCACCGACGACAGGATCGTCTCGGCCGAGGCAGCCGTCCGGCGCAGGGAGAGCACGAGGGCGCCGCCGGCCATCAGGCGGGCCGTGGCCCGGTACCCGTTGGCTGCCGTGCCCCGGCCCACCAGGCTGACGTAGAAGCCACCACCACTGGCGGCCTTGCTGGCGGCCAGGTCGACGGTGACGTCGGTGTCCTCGGAGTCCACGGAGGACAGCTGGGCGACCCCGGATGCGCCCCGAGCCACCGCGAGCTGCCCCAGGCCGGAGCTGACGGAGGCCCCCGAGGCCGAGGTGGTCCAGGCCCCGCCCGCGTCGGCGGACCCCCAGCCGCTGGAGACCGAGCGGGCGAAGCTGTCGGAGGCGGCCACGGCACGGTCGGCCGTGGCCGCCTGGCTGGTCGGTGCGATCGAGGTGAGCAGGACGAGTGAGCCCACGACTGCAGTGGTTCGCGCGGAGATGTTCATGCTGGGGGAATCGGTGCCGATAGGCCTCCCGGGGTCCTCCGAGGAACTGTGGTCACCCGGTTGCAGGCCGGTGCTTCACCCGCTTGCACCCGGGGCCGTCACCCGGATGCACCCGAATCCGTCACCCGGTCAGAGCACACGGTGACGGAGCTGTCGGGGCGACCCGCACGCCCCCCCGGCGCCCCGACGACCGGGTCGGCACGTCTGCGCTCCCCTACAATCCGGACATGGCGACACCTCCCACGCCCGTCTCGGCCACGGTCGCCGTGGCGGTCCTGACCTACCGCCGGGAGCAGGCGATCGTCGCACTGCTGCCCGAGCTCGCCCGGCAGGCGCGCCTCGTCGAGCCACCCGCGGCCGTCGTGGTCGTGGACAACGACCCCGAGGCCAGCGCCCGGGACCGGATCACCGCTCTGGGCCTGCCCGAGGTGCGCTATGTCCACGAGCCCCGCCCCGGCATCGCGGCGGCGCGCAACGCCGGCATGGACGCCGCCGGTGATGTCGACCTGCTGGTCTTCATCGACGACGACGAGACGCCCTCGCAGCGGTGGCTGCCGCTGATGCTCGACGCGTACCGCCGGCTCGGCGGCGCCGCGGTGGCCGGACGGGTGATCCGCAGCTACGAGGTCGAACCCGAGCCGTGGGTCCGCGCGGCCCGCGTGTTCGACCGGCGCCAGATGCCCACGGGCACCGTCGTCGAGGCCGCCAGCACAGCGAACCTGCTGCTGGACATGCACGTCGTGCGCGACCTGGGCCTGCGCTTCGACGACTCGCTGGGCATCTCCGGGGGGTCGGACCACCTGTTCACCAGGCAGCTCAGCGCCAGCGGGCACCGGATCCACTGGTGCGACGAGGCCGTGGTGGAGGACCCCGTACCGGCCAGCAGGCTCACGTCGCACTGGACCCTGCAGCGCGGTTACCGGTCCGGGAACACCAGCATCATCGTCGATCGGCTGCTGGCGCCCACCCCGGGAGCACGTGCGAAGGTGCGCACGCGAGCGGCCGTCGGCGGCGCCGCCCGCGTCGTCGCCGGTGGGGGCCGAGCACTCGTGGGCATGCTCACCCGCTCGAGCGACAACCGGGGCAAGGGCATGTGGACCGTCGTGCGCGGTGCCGGCATGGTCGGCGGCGCCATCGGTCACCACTACGTCGAGTACCGGCGGGGCTGACCTCCCCGGCCACATCGCCAGGAGCGGGGGTCCGGTCCTGGCAGGTCGGCCCCCTCGCGCCCTCTACCGGCAGGGATCCACCTGGTAGATCCACAGCGTCGAGGTCCCCATCAGGGTGAAGCTGGCGTACTCGTGCGTGCCGACCAGCGTCGTGCCCGCAGCCGGTCCCAGGGGCGCGGCTGCGATGACCACGCACTGCTCGGAGTTCGGGAACATGTCCATGAACGGCCCGTAGGCGTCGGGATGGCGATCGGTCGGCATGGCCTGACCGGGCGTGTGGTACCCCACCCACTCCAGCCCGGCGTCGACCCTGTTGGCCGCCCAGCCGGCGCGCACGAGGTCGCTGGCGGCCTCCCAGCGGGCCACGTCGAACGACATCGCGCTGGTGGTGACCAGCAGCGACACCCCGAGCAGGCCCCCAGCTCCCACTGCCGCCGCGGCCCACCGCTCGCGCGCGGGCTCCGGGCGTCCGGCCGGTTCGCGCAGCACCGCGACGCACGCGACGGGCACCAGGGGGATCAGGTAGCGGAAGAACACGGTCTGGCTGGTCACCGCCTGCGCCAGCGTCCCCCCGACGAGGAGCACGGCCAGCACGCAGCTCACGACGTCCAGACGAGGACGGGTGGTGAGCAGGTGCCCGACCAGCAGTCCCAGCGCGAGCACGCTGGCCACGGTCAGGAGCAGCCACAGGGGACCCCCGATCACCTGACGGGTGCCCACAGCCACGTCGGCATACGGGCCGTCCTGGTCCAGGTAGTTCGGCATGAGCACGCGCCGGTTGGCCACGGCGAAGGCGGCGAGCAGGCCCAGCGTGGGAACGGCCACGGCGGCCACTGCCGCTGCCCGGGACCACTGCCGCGGCCGGACCACCAGCAGCAGCGCGGGCAGCAGCACCAGGCTCAGCGTGAAGGGGCTGCGCACGGCCACCATCAACCCGCGCTGCAGGTCGAGGCCCACCTGGGGCGGGTCCCCGTACGGCAGGGACCGGCGCCACAGCTCGAAGGCGACCAGCAGGCCGCCGGCGACGAGCGCCACTGCCAGGATCCCCCGGCGTCGCGACCGCATGGTCCACAACGCCGCGACCAGCACGGCAACGGGCGCGGCCACGGCCTGCTCCCGGATCGTGACCCCCCAGAGTCCCACCAGGGCCGACAGCGCCAGCAGCCCCACGCTGTTGCGGCGCACCGCCACATCCCCGATCGCCAGGCACAGCATCATCGCGGCGAACGCCGGGATGTCACTCATGAAGGAGGTGGCCAGCAGGGCGAACTCCGGGACCAGCCCGACGACCAGCGTCCCGAGCAGGGCACGTCGGGCGCTGACCCGTGCCGAGAGGAACCCGTAGGTCGCCAGCAGCCCGACCACTGCCCACACGGCGACGCTGAGCTGCTGCGCGGTGATGGTGGCCCCGAGCGGGCCCAGCACCACGACCTGGCCCACCAGGGCGGTCCGGTTCCAGCCGACCAGCTGGAACCCGTCACCCGCGGCGAAGGCCTGGGCGATCCGGGAGTGCGACCACGCATCGTTGTGCGGGATGGCGATGGCGCCCGTGGCGATCGCCAGCACCACCGGAACACCCACCGTCAGGGCCAGCACGCCGAGCAGCCCCCACAACGGCCAGCGAGGCCGGCTCGCGGAGGCCACGTCGTCACCGGGGGCGGGAACGGCCACGGGGCTGCCGCCCTGCAAGGGATTCATGGCCGGAATTGTCGCACTGCCGCGCCGGCGGCGGAAGGCGCCCGCACGGCGGCAGGAATTGCCGTCACCGATCGTGTCCGACCGATTCGAATCCGTGACGAAAATGGCCAGCCGAGGCAGGGAAGGCCCCCGGGCGCGCCCATTGCGCATTTCCGCGGAGTGAATGCAATGCAGGAGAATTGGAGGATCGGCGCCACCATGCGACACTATGGGCCAAGGGCCCCCAAACGCCGCGAGGGGATGACGTGACACTGGTTGGACGCGAAGCGGGCAGGACCCTGGTGGGTGTGTTCGACTTCATCACCCCGGCGCACCTGCGCCTGTTCACGCACCTGCGTGACTCCGGATCGTTCGACGTGCTGGTCCTGGGCGACCAGCTCGCCGCATCCGTGATCGGAACCCCGCCGCTGACCACCTGGCATGACCGCTGCGAGATCGTGGCGCACATCCGTGGGGTCGACGACGTCCGGGTCGTCGACGACATCGAGCAGCTGCGGCTGTTCCTGGTCAGCCAGCCGGCAGAGCACCTCATCGCGGCGGCCGACGAGCCCTCCGAAGCACTCCTCGACGGCATGCAGGTCGTCGTCGACCTGCGCGACCCGGTCGCCGCCGAGCTGCCGGCGATCGGAACCTGGGCCCGCTGATGGCGGACACCATCCGGGCGACGGAGCGGCCCCTGAGCTTCACCGGCGCCTACCAGACCCTGCAGCGCGCCCAGAAGTCCAACCGGGGAGCGCCGGCCTACTCCCGGTGGGTGAACCGGCCCTTCGGGCGGGTCCTGGCGGCGGCCGCCTACCGGCTGGGCATGACCCCCAACCAGGTGACCGGCGTCAGCGCGCTGTTCACCTACACCGGCATCGTCCTGCTCGCCACGGTCGCACCCAGCCCCTTGCTCGCGCTCGGCGTGGCGGCCCTGCTCATCGTGGGGTACGCGCTGGACTCTGCCGACGGCCAGCTGGCTCGGCTGACCAAGGCCGGGCGTCCATCCGGCGAATGGCTGGACCACGTGGTCGACATGGGCAAGATCTGCCTGCTGCACTCGGCGGTGCTGGTGTCGTGGGTGCGGTTCGGGACCCCCGGCAGCGTTCCGGAGGGGACCCTCACGCTGCTGGTCCCGCTGGCGTTCCTGGCCATCGCGGTCCTGAGCTTCTTCGGCTGGCTGCTGTCGGACCTCCTGGTCCGGGTGCTGCGGGCACGATCCGCCGCACCCCCGCCCCCGGCGCCGAGCGGCGCCCCCGCCCTTCGCTCGCTGCTGCGGGTGCCCAGCGACTACGGCCTGCTCGCCGTCACCTTCGCCTGGTTCGCAGCGCCGCTGTTCGCGATCACCTACGGACTGCTCGCCGTGGCCAACGCCGCGATCCTGGCCGCCGCACTGCCCACGTGGTACCGGCAGGTGCGCACCGCCGAGGAGTCCGCGTCGTGAGCCGGGTGGTGGGCTACGTCCCGGGCGCCTGGGACATGTTCCACATCGGGCACCTGAACATCATCAAGCACGCCCGACCCCTGTGCGACTGGCTGATCGTGGGGGTCGTGACCGACGAGTCGGTCGTCCGCGTGAAGGGCAAGCAGCCCATGGTCCCCCTGGAGGACCGCATGGCCATCCTGCGAGAGATCACGATGGTGGACGAGGTCGTGGTGGACGACTCCACCGACAAGGTGCAGATGTGGCACAAGCTGCACTTCGACGTGGTGTTCAAGGGCGACGACTGGCGGGGCACCCCGAAGGGCGACCGGCTCGAGGAGGGCATGGCCAGCGTGGGGGCGCGCGTCATCTACTTCCCCTACACGAAGGCCACCTCGAGCACGCAGATCCGACGCCGGATCCGGGAGATGGACTCCTGACCCCACTGGGCTCGCGGGCGGTTCAGCCCGCCGGCTCGGTCGTGGGCTCGGCGTTCGCGGGCCCGGCGGTGTCGACGTCGGGATCGTCGGGCAGTCCCATCGCCGCGCGCAGGTTGCGGCCGAAGGCCCGCCGGGAGTACTCGCTCTCATAGCGCTGCCGGGCGCGGTGGCCCGCCTCGAGGACCTCGTCGCGGGTCAGCTGCGCCATGAGGTGGGCCAGCGCCTGCTGGTCGCCCGGCGCCACCAGCCACCCCGCACCCTCCTGGATGGTCTCCAGGAGCCCCCCGTGGGCCGCGCCGATGACCGGCCGGCCCCGCGCGAACGCCTCGATGGTCACCAGGCCGAACGGCTCGGGGTTGGTCGAGGGGACCACCATGACGTCGGCGTCGTCGATGTGGGGGCCGGGGTCGGGGACCTCGCCGAGCACCTCGATCGTGCCCGGGTCGCGCGACTGCGCGGCGAGCGCCGCCACGTCCACCGACTCCCCCATCGACGGGGGCCCCCCGAGGACGACCAGGCGCCCCGGGCACCCTGCCTCGTCCCAGGCGCCCAGGAGCAGGCGGTGGCCCTTCCAGGCGTTCCAGCGACTGGCGACGATGAACCGCAGCGGGCCCTGCCGGCCGTCCAGGGGCTGCCATGCGTCCGGCTCCGGGGTGGCGTTCGGGACGACCACGCTGCGGGCCCGCACGTCGGCGGGCAGGCTGTCGTGGGATGCCTGGGAGATCGCGACCACGCGGTCCACCCGGCGGGCCAGCAGGCCCAGGACGCGGGCCTCCCTGCCGTGCCAGACCTCCTGCATGTGCAGGTAGACCCGGACCCTGCTGCGACGCGGCAGCAGCGGAGCCACCGGCAGCACCGCCGACGTGGCCAGCAGGACCTCCGCAGGGTCGACGGCGGCGATCCGGCGACGGGTCGCCGCGGCCCGGCGCGCCAGCTCCACGCCGCCGCGCGGATTCAGGTACCGCCGCCGCACGATGGGCAGGTCCACGTGCTCCCAGGCGATCCCGAGATCGGTGAGGCGCCCACACAGCGGGATACCGGGGTGGCCGTAGTCGGAGGGCAGCCACACCAGGACGCGGCGCCTGGAGTCCTCCGGCATCGCGGCGATCACCTCGAGGAGCATCCGGTCCGCGCCGTACATGTCGTCCGAGGAGTGCAGGACAAGGAACGGACGCGCCTGCGCGGCCCCCGTGGGGGCCGCGTCGGCGTGCTGCATCAGTAGGCCCCCTCCCCCGTCACGACCACCTTGGGCGTGCGGGCGAGGATGGTGAGGTCCATCCCGATCGACCAGTGCTCGACGTAGTGCGTGTCGAGGCGCGCCGACTCGACCGGGTCGAGGTCGGAACGACCGCTCACCTGCCAGAGACCCGTGAGGCCGGGCCGGACCCGAAACCGTCGGTGCGCGTCCTGGCTGTAGTGGCGCACCTCGTCGGGCAGGGGCGGACGCGGTCCGACCAGCGACATCTCACCGCGCAGGACGTTGATCAGCTGCGGGAGCTCGTCCAGGGAGTACTTGCGCAGCACGTGCCCCACCGACGTGATGCGCGGATCGTCGCGGATCTTGAACAGGGTGCCGCCCTCGTGCTCGTTGAGCGCCTCGAGCTCGGCCCGGCGGGCCTCCGCGTCCTCGTACATGGTGCGGAACTTCAGCATCTCGAACTCGGTGCCGCCCCGGCCGACGCGCGCCTGCCGGAACAGGATCGGCCCGCGCGACGTGAGCTTGACCATCACGGCGATGCCCAGCATCACCGGGGCCAGGGCGATCAGCCCGGCCAGCGCGATGAGCTTGTCCACCACGACCTTGCTGAAGCCGATCTCGGAGCCGAGGTCCCGACTGTCGTAGGACAGCAGCGGAAGTCCCGTCGCGCCGATCGTCTGGATGCTCGGCGTCGCCAGCGGGGCCATGATCGGGATCATCAGGGCACCGAGCCCGGCGTCCTCGAGCTGCCAGACGGCCCGGCGCATCTCGTCGGACGACTCGTGCTGGGTCCCGACGAAGAGCACGCCGTCGGCGCCGGCCTCCAGGGCGACGTCCACCGGGGTGTCCTGCGGGCCAAGCACGAGGAGGCCGGAGACCAGCCCGTCGTCGACCGGCTCGCCGTCGAGCACCTGCACCCCCACCAGCCGGAACGGCCCGCGCCCGTCGGCCGGCAGCTGCGCGATCAGCCGAGCCAAGTCGCTCGCGGAGCCCCGCGCGACGACCGCCATGGGGCCGCGCACGGTGGTCCGGGCCACGGATCCCCGGTCGAAGGCGAACCGCGCCAGGGCGGTGGCCACGCCGAGGGCCACAGTCGTCAGGACCATCGGGGTCATGCTCACGCCGATCACGGCGGACACGACCGCCAGGACTGCCAGCACCCGCACGACAGCGGAGAGCACCGGGCGCAGGCGGGCACGGGCGCGATCCCGCGGACGGCTGGCGTAGGCACGGGCCGAGCACAGCGCCACCGGCCACGCCAGCAGCAGCCCGACCAGCATCTGCACCGTCAGGGTCGGCACCAGCAGTGCGCAGGCGGCTGCCGCCAGGCCCGACGCCACGGCGTCCAGGCCGATGGCGCGCCATCCTGCCTCCAGGATGCGGCCCCGCGCGGGAGTTGCGCCCAGCCGCGACGTCGCCTCATGCGTGTGAGTCGTCGCACCCGAAGTTCGCGCCCGCCACGACCTATCTCGCAGGTCGATAACCGTCATTCTCAGCCCCTCGGTATTTCTCGACCAATCCCCCGGGTTTGGTACATGCCCTCGATCCCGTCGAGACCCTTCTGGAGCACAGAGTACCCGACCTTGGCTACGTTCGGTAGAGCAGGATTCACGCGTTCGGCGGACCGCGAAGGGTAGCGCATGGTCACCGGAATGCCCAGCCAGACTCTCATGTCGACATCAATTGTCCGATAAGCGAGACCTCACCGTCACGCAACGTCCGCACCACCGACACCGGCGCGGCAACCGGGTGACATAACGGTCTGTGCGACAAACCGGACACCCGATGCGTGGAAATGGTGTCGGCAGGCGGGGTTCCCGGACCGGTTAGTCCAAATGAGTGAACGGGTCGACACGCTGCGTTATCGGCGGGCTCCGCTGGGTTAGTCCCGCCCGACGTTCCGGACGTAACAGGAAATTCACAGGGCCCCAGTCGCCGGAGCGGCTGGGGCCCTGTGCGGGTCCGGGCGGGTCAGACCAGGTCGACGCGCTCCACGAGCTCGGCCTCGACGTCACGAGCGATGGCGGCCAGCACGCCGGCGTCGGGCGAGGCATCCACCGTGAGCACCATGACGGCGCTGCCACCCCGGGCGTCCCGCGACACCTGCATCCCGCCGATGTTCACGCCGGCCTCCCCGAGGGTGCGACCGACCGTCCCCACGATCCCGGGCCGGTCGGAGTAGCGGACCACCACCAGGTGCTGGGACAGCGGCACCTCGAGGTCGAAGTCATCGACCTCCACCAGCTTGGCCACGTTGCGGGGACCGGACAGGGTGCCGCCCACGCTCACCGACGTGCCATCGGTCAGCGCCAACCGGACCCGAACCAGGTTGCGGTGGTCGCCAGCGTCCGCGTCGGTCACCAGCGCAGCCTCCACCCCGCGGTCTCGCGCGATGAGGGGGGCGTTGACGTAGGAGACCTGCTCCTCCGACAGCGGGGTGAACACGCCCTTGAGGGCGGACAGCTCGAGGATCTTCACGTCGTTCTCGGTGACCTCGCCGCGCACCTCGGTCTCCACGGCCGCGATCGGGGCACCTGCCAGGGCCGAGGCGATCTGGCCCAGGCTCTCCGTCAGGGGCAGCATCGGGCGGACATCGTCGGCGATGGCACCGCCCTTGACGTTCACCGCGTCGGGGACGAGCTCGCCGGCCAGGGCCAGGCGAACGGACTTCGCGACGGCGATCCCGGCCTTCTCCTGGGCCTCGTGGGTCGAGGCACCCAGGTGGGGCGTCACCACGACCTGCTCGAGCTCGAACAGCGGGCTCTCGGTGCAGGGCTCCTTGGCCCAGACGTCGATGCCGGCTCCGGCCACCCGACCGGCCACGATCGCCTCGTACAGGGCGCGCTCGTCCACGATCCCGCCACGGGCGGCGTTGATGATCCGGACCTCCGGCTTCACCTTGTGCAGCGCCTCATCCCCGATCAGGCCGATCGTCTCGGGGGTCTTGGGCAGGTGGACGGTGATGAAGTCACTGGACGCCAGCAGCTCGTCCAGGGACACCATGCGGATGCCCATCTGGGCAGCCCGAGCCGGCTGCACGTAGGGGTCGAAGGCGATCAGCCGGACGCCGAAGGCGCTGAGCCGCTGGGCCACCAGCAGGCCGATGCGACCGAGGCCGACGACGCCGACGACCTTGTCCGCCAGCTCCACCCCGGTGTACTTCGACCGCTTCCACGCTCCGCCCTTCAGCGCGGCGTTGGCAGGGGCGATGTTGCGCGCGCAGGCCAGCAGCAGGGCGATGGCCAGCTCCGCGGCGGATCCGATGTTGGACGTGGGTGCGTTGACGACCATCACGCCGGCCTGGGTGGCGGCGGGGACGTCGACGTTGTCCAGCCCGACGCCGGCGCGGGCCACCACCTTGAGCCGACGGGAGGCGGCGATCGCCTCCGCGTCCACCTTGGTGGCCGAGCGGATCAGGATCGCATCGACGTCGACGATGGCCGAGAGCAGGTCCGCCCGGTCGGCACCGTCGCAGTAGCGGATCTCGAAGTCCGGTCCCAGCGCCTCGACGGTGGCGGGGCTCAGTTCCTCGGCGATCAGGACGATGGGCTTGCTCACGGTGTGCACCCTTCGTGGGGGGGGTGGAGGGGGTCGAGCAATTCTACCGACGGCCCGGGCCGTCCCCCCGATCAGCCGAAGGTCCCCATTCGGTGACCGAACGACCCGTGGGCGCCCCGTCGCTGTGAGCCGATCCAGCCCGGGCCGTGGAGCCCGGCAGGGGCGGCCGGCCACCGCGGGGCCGCCGGACGGCCGGCCGCGGTGGACGCAGCAGGGCCCCGGAGCGGACTCCGGGGCCCTGACGACTGCGGCGCTGGGCTCAGCGGGCAGCGCTGCCCTCGGTGTAGTCGGAGTCCCCCGACTTCACCCACGACATGAGCTGGCGCAGCTCGCGACCCGTCTCCTCGATCGGGTGCTTCTCAGCCTCGGCGCGCAGCGCGCGGAACTCCGGGGCCCCCGCGTCCTGGTCGGCGATGAAGCGCGCCGCGAACGCCCCGGACTGGATGTCGGCCAGGACGGCTCGCATGTTGTCCTTGACGTGGGCGTCGATGACCCGCGGGCCGGAGACGTAGTCGCCGTACTCAGCGGTGTCCGAGATGCTCCAGCGCTGCTTGGCGATGCCGCCCTCGTACATGAGGTCGACGATGAGCTTGAGCTCGTGCAGGCACTCGAAGTAGGCCACCTCAGGCTGGTAGCCGGCCTCGGTGAGCACCTCGAAGCCGGTCTCGATCAGTCGCGACGCGCCGCCGCACAGCACGGCCTGCTCGCCGAACAGGTCCGTCTCGGTCTCCTCGGTGAAGGTGGTGCGGATGCCGCCGGCGCGCAGCGCCCCGATCGCCTTGGCGTAGGACAGGGTCAGCGCCCAGGCCTGGCCGCTGGCGTCCTGCTCGACGGCGACGATCGCCGGGACCCCGCGACCCGCGACGTACTCGCGGCGCACGAGGTGGCCGGGGCCCTTCGGGGCCACCATGCAGACATCGACGTCGGCAGGCGGCGCGACGTAGCCGAACCGGATGTTGAACCCATGTGCGAAGAACAGGGCGTCGCCGGACTTCAGGTTCGGGGCGATGGCCTGTGCGTACAGGCCCCGCTGGGCCGGGTCCGGGACCAGGACCATGATCACGTCGGCCTCGGCGCAGGCCGTGGCCGGGTCGACGACCCGCAGCCCCTCGGCCTCGGCCTTGGCCCGGCTGCGCGACCCCTCGGCCAGGCCGACGCGCACGTCGACACCGGAGTCGCGCAGGCTCAACGCGTGCGCATGGCCCTGGCTGCCGTACCCGAGCACGGCGACCTTCCGGGACGAGATGAGGGACAGGTCGGCGTCGTCGTCGTAGAACAGCTCAGCCACGGTGAGAGGCTCCTTGGGTCATGCGCACGCCCGTGCGTGCACCGGGATGTCGGGTGGATTCTTGCAGGTCGGCCCCGCTGCGCCAGCGGCGAAGGCGGGCCGACGGGTCAGGCGGGGCGGTCGGCGGCCCGCAGCGCTCGTTCGCCCATGGACTTCGAGCCGCGGCCCAGGGCCACGACCCCGGACTTGACCAGCTCCCGGATGCCGAACGGCTCGAGCACCCGCAGCAGCGCCTCGAGCTTGTCGCGGCTGCCGGTGACCTCGATCGTGACCGCGTCCGGCGACACGTCGACCACCCCGGCGCGGAACAGCTGGACGGTCTCGAGCACATGGCTGCGGGTGGCGGCGTCGGCGCGGACCTTGACCAGCATGAACTCCCGCTGCACCGATGCCCCCGCCTCGAGCTCCACGATCTTGAGCACGTTGACGAGCTTGTTCAGCTGCTTGGTGACCTGCTCGAGCGGCAGGGCGTCGACGGCGACGACCAGCGTGATCCGGGAGACCCCGGGCGACTCGGTCGGGCCCACCGCCAGGGACTCGATGTTGAACCCGCGCCGGGAGAACAACCCAGCGATGCGCGCCAGGACGCCGGGGCGATCCTCGACGAGGACGGACAGTGTGTGACGGCTCATGGTGCTCAGTCCTCCCGGTCCCACTTCGGCGCCATGTCCCGCGCCACCTTGATGTCGGAGTTGCTCGTGCCGGCGGCGACCATCGGCCACACCATGGCGTCCTTGTGGACCCGGAAGTCCACCACGACCGGTGCGTCGTTGATGGACATGGCCTTCTCGATGGTGGCGTCGACGTCCTCGGCCCGCTCACATCGCAGGCCCACCGCCCCGTAGGCGTCGGCCAGCTTCACGAAGTCGGGGAACTGGTGGGTGTGCAGGTCGGTGTTGGAGTACCGCTCGTTGTAGAACAGCGTCTGCCACTGCCGCACCATCCCCAGGGCGCCGTTGTTGATCAGGGCCACCTTGATCGGGATCTGGTTGATCGTGCAGGTGGCCAGCTCCTGGTTGGTCATCTGGAAGCAGCCGTCGCCATCGATCGCCCAGACCGTCCGGTCCGGCGCGCCGACCTTCGCGCCCATGGCTGCCGGCACGGCGAAGCCCATCGTGCCCAGGCCGCCGGAGTTGATCCAGGTGCCCGGCCTCTCGTACTGCACGAACTGGGAGGCCCACATCTGGTGCTGCCCGACGCCGGCGACGTACAGGGTGTCCGGTCCGGCAATCGCGCTGAGCCGCTCGATCACGTACTGGGGCGCCACGCTGCCGTCACTGGGGGTGTCGTAGCCCAGCGGGTACGTGGTGCGCCAGTGGTCGACCTCCTCCCACCACTGCGCGAGATCGAAGGTGCTGCCCGTGGCCAGCTCCGCCTTCAGGGCCGCGACCAGCTCGACAAGCACCTCGCGGGCGTCACCGACGATCGGCACGTCAGCGCGACGGTTCTTGCCGATCTCGGCGGGGTCGATGTCGGCGTGGATGATCTGCGCGTGCGGCGCGAAGCTCGAGAGCTGGCCGGTGACCCGGTCGTCGAACCGGGTCCCGATGGCGACCAGCAGGTCCGAGGCCTGGATGGCGCCGACGGCCGCGACCGTGCCATGCATGCCCGGCATGCCGAGGTTCTGGCGATGGCTGTCCGGGAAGGCTCCGCGGGCCATCAGCGTGGTGACCACCGGCATCCCGGTGAGCTCGGCGAGGACCCGCAGCTCGGCCGAGGCGTTCGCGCGGATCACCCCGCCGCCCACGTAGAGGACCGGCTTGCGGGAGCGCATGATCAGCCGCGCCGCTTCGCGCACCTGCTTGGTGTGCGGCCGGGTCGTGGGGTGGTAGCCCGGCAGGTCCAGGCGCGTGGGCCAGCGGAACGTCGTGGCCGCCTGAAGGGCGTCCTTGGAGATGTCGACCAGCACGGGGCCGGGCCGGCCCGTGGAGGCGATGTGGAACGCCTCCGCGATCGCGCGGGGGATCTCGTCGGCGTCGGTGATCAGGTAGTTGTGCTTGGTGACCGGCATCGTGATCCCACGGATGTCGGCCTCCTGGAAGGCATCGGTGCCGATGGCGGCCGAGGTCACCTGCCCGGTGATCGCCACCATCGGCACCGAGTCCATGTACGCGTCCGCGATCGGCGTCACCAGGTTGGTGGCTCCCGGGCCGGAGGTCGCCATGCAGACCCCGACCCGTCCGGTCGCGTAGGCGTATCCCGCTGCGGCATGCCCTGCGCCCTGCTCGTGGCGGACCAGGATGTGCCGGACCTGGGTGGAGTCCATCAGCGGGTCGTACGCCGGCAGGATCGCGCCACCGGGGATGCCGAAGACGGTGTCGACGCCGGCCGCCTCCAGGGAGCGCACCAGGCTGCCCGCCCCGGTGATCGGTGCTGGGCTCGATGCTGTCGGCTGTGTCATGGCCTTCCGTCTCCCTCTGTCCGTTCCGTGTGCCGGTGGTCGATCCTGCCAGTGCAAAGCAAAGACCTCGTGGCCGGGGGGCTCACGAGGTCGCGTCGGTGCAGGGACTGGGTCAGGCTGGGGTCCCCGCCCCGGCGCGCTCCAGTACTACGAGGATCTTCTGCACGGGAGGATCATGGTCAGCAGCGCCCCCCTGTCGCAAGCCGGTGAGCCGATGTCCCACATACTGAGACGCACGGGTCCTGTGCCACCCGGTCGGACCACCGGGCCGGCCCGACCGATCAGGAACGGCGTGTGCGCGGCCGATGGCAACGCCATGGGACTGCGCCACGGCCGGTGGATGCACGGCGCGGGCGGGACCGCGCAGGCGGCCCGGCGCGCGCCCGGGGTTGCGTCCCCCGGCGCTGGCGGGTCAGAGTCGACTGGTCAGGGGGAGGCGCGATGACCGACGCGATGACCGACGAGGGCCCCGAGGGGCGACCCGACGAGCCGGATGCCGTCATCGACCCGGACACGGTGCGCGGCCAGGTCGTCCGTGTCGTGGCCATCTACGCCCTCGTCTCGGGGGCGTACATCCTGCTCAGCGACCGGTTGCTGTCCCTCGCGCTGGACCGCGATGCCCTGACCCGGGTCGGCACCGGCAAGGGCCTGGCGTTCGTCGCCGTGACGTCCACCCTGCTGCTCGTGCTCGGGATGCGCTATGTGGGCACCCTGCGGGTGGCCACCGACCGGGCCCGCCGCGCCCGGGTGGCCCAGGCAGTGGCCCTGGAGCGGGTCGGTGACAGCGAGCGCAGCTACCGCACCCTCGCCGAGCAGCTGCCCGTCATCATCTACCGGTCCAACCTCGATGCCGCGTCGACCACCACCTACATCAGCCCGCAGATCTCCCAGCTCGGCTTCACCCCACAGGAGTGGATCGGTGACCCGAGCCTCTGGCTGACCCGCCTGCACCCGGACGACGTGACGCCGACGATCGACGCGCTGGAGCGGGCCCAGATGGGCGGCGACGACTTCGTCTCGGAGTACCGCATCGCCGACCGCTCGGGACGCTGGCACACGATCCGCGACGAGGGCCGGGTCGTGCACGACGACCACGGGGTCCCCCAGTTCTTCCAGGGCGTCATGCTCGACATCACCGAGCAGCGCCGCGCCCAGGCCGCGGTCGCCCGGCTGGCCCACTTCGACACGCTCACCGACCTGCCCAACCGCGCCGTGCTCATGGCCCGGCTCGGCTCCCTGCTCACCGTCGGGCGCGGGCAGCCGCTGCACGCGGCGCTGCTGCTCATCGACCTCGACCGGCTCAAGACGGTCAACGACGGGCTGGGCCACCGCGCCGGTGACCAGGTCCTCTTCGAGGTGGCCCGGCGCCTGGCCGGCACCGTGCGACCGGAGGACATGGTCGCGCGGCTGCAGGGCGACGAGTTCGCCGTCCTGCTCGAGCGCCTGGACCCGACGCCCTCGGTCGCCCTGCGCGAGGCCGAGATGGTCGCCGACAAGGTCCACCGGGTGCTGCGCGAACCGATCCACGTGCTCGGCTCCCAGGTCGCGATCACGGGCAGCGTCGGCATCACGGTCCTGCCCGAGACCGAGTCCGACGAGCCCGACGAGGTCATGCGCCGCGCCGACACCGCCCTGGACCGGGCCAAGCACCAGGGCGGCAACCGCACCTCCCGCTTCGAGGTCGAGATGGGCACCGCGGCCCAGCTGCGGTTCACGATCGAGCAGGACCTCCGCCGGGCGATCCACGACGACGAGCTGCGGGTCTTCCTGCAGCCGCAGGTGGACCACGACCGCAGGATCGTGGGCGCCGAGGCCCTGGTCCGCTGGCAGCACCCCACGGCGGGGATGCTGCCGCCGTCCACGTTCGTGCAGATCGCCGAGCAGTCCGACCTCATCGTGGCCCTCGGCGAGTGGATGCTCGACCATGTGTGCGCCCTGCTCGCCGCTCCTCCCCTGTGCGACCAGCAGGTCCGGATCGCGGTCAACATCAGCCCCCGGCACTTCCGCCGCCCCAGCTTCGTGTCCTCCGTCGAGCAGGTCGTCGCCCGGCACGGCGCGGACCCCCGCCAGCTGACCATCGAGGTCACCGAGGGCCTGCTGATGGACGACCTGTCCGACGCCTCCGAGACGATGCGCCGCCTGGCCGCCATGGGCATCCACCTGTCGATCGACGACTTCGGCACCAAGTACTCATCGCTGGGCTACCTGCGCACGCTGCCGATCCACGAGCTCAAGATCGACCGCTCCTTCGTGCAGGACGCGCCCGAGGACCCGGTGCTGGTCGACATGATCCTGGCCATCGCCGAGCACCTGGACCTGCGCGTGGTGGCCGAGGGGGTGGAGACCCCGCAGCAGGAGGCGTTCCTGTCGCTGCGACCGGGGGTCGTCTGCCAGGGCTACCTGTTCGGTCGACCGGCCCCAGCGGCCGACCTGCTTGCCCGCCTGGCCGTCCCCGACCCCCGGACCACCCGTCAATCGCAGACGGCCCCGCGGGAGGCCGACCCGACCAGCCGCGCGTACTTCGCCAGGACTCCGCGGTCGTAGCGGGGCGGCAGCGGTGCCCATCCCGCCCGCCGCGACTCCAGCTGCGAGGCGTCGACGAGCAGGTCCAGCCGACGATTCGGGATGTCGATGCGGACCCGGTCCCCGGTCCGGACCAGCGCGATCGCCCCGCCGTCGACGGCCTCCGGCGCGACGTGGCCCACGCACAGGCCCGTCGTGCCGCCCGAGAACCTCCCGTCGGTGATGAGCAGCACGTCCTTGCCCAGACCAGCGCCCTTGATGGCACCCGTGATCATGAGCATCTCGCGCATCCCCGGCCCGCCCTTGGGCCCCTCGTAGCGGATGATCACGACGTCGCCGGCCCGGATCGAGCCGTCCTCCAGGGCGTCCATGGCCGCCCGCTCCCGCTCGAACACCCGGGCCGGTCCCTCGAACACCTCGACGGGGATGCCCGCGTTCTTCACGACGGCGCCGTCGGGGGCCAGCGAGCCGCCCAGGATGGTGATGCCCCCGGCTGCGGCCATGGGGTCGGACAGGGCCCGCAGGATGGTCCCGTCAGGGTCGGGCGGCGCGAGGTCGGCGAGGTTGTCCGCGACGGTGCGCCCGGTGACCGTGAGGCAGTCGCCGTGCAGGAGCCCCGCATCGAGCAGGGCCCGCATCACCACGGGAACGCCGCCCACCCGGTCGACGTCGCTCATGACGTACCGGCCGAACGGCTTCAGGTCGGCCAGCAGGGGCACGCGCGCGCCGATCTGGTGGAAGTCGTCCATGACGAGGTCCACCCCCGCCTCGTGGGCGATGGCAAGCAGGTGCAGCACCGCGTTCGTGGACCCGCCCAGGGCCATCACCACCGAGATTGCGTTCTCCAGCGCAGGCCGGGTGATGATGTCGCGGGCCGTGATGCCCTGGCGGATCAGCTCGACGACGGCCTCGCCGGACCGCCGCGCGTACCCATCGCGCCGCCGATCGACTGCCGGGGGCGCCGCCGACCCGGGCAGGCTCATCCCCATCGCCTCGGCGGCCGAGGCCATCGTGTTCGCCGTGTACATGCCCCCGCAGGCGCCCTCGCCGGGGCAGATGGCCCGCTCGATCCGGTCCACCTCGTCGCGGGTGATCAGGCCACGCGCGCACGCCCCCACCGCTTCGAACGCGTCGATGATCGTGACGTCGCGGTCACCCACCCGGCCCGGCAGGATCGAGCCCGCGTAGACGAAGACGCCCGCCACGTCGAGCCGGGCTGCCGCCATCAGCATGCCGGGCAGGCTCTTGTCGCACCCGGCGAACATGACCATCCCGTCGAGGCACTCGGCCTGCATCACCGCCTCGACCGAGTCGGCGATGATCTCCCGACTGACCAGGGAGAAGTGCATGCCCTCGTGGCCCATCGAGATGCCGTCGGAGACCGAGATGGTGCCGAACTGCAGCGGGAACCCGCCGCCCCCGTGGACGCCCTCCTTGGCCGCCCGGGCCAGCCGCTCCAGCGGCAGGTTGCACGGGGTGATCTCGTTCCAGCTCGAGGCGATCCCGATCTGGGGCTTGCCGAAGTCGTCGTCGCTCATGCCGACAGCGCGCAGCATCCCGCGGGCCGCCGCCCGCTCCAACCCGTCGGTGACCTGCCAGCTGCGGGGCTTGATGTCGGGGGTCGTCATGGGGGCAGCCTAGTTCGCGGGCCCGGCCCCGGGGGGCGCGGTGACCAGGGTGGACCCGGCCGGGTGCTCGACGCGGGACCCGTGCCCCAGCAGCCACACCGACTGCCGGCCGTGCACCCGCCACTCGTGCGGGCCCCCCACCAGCGCGGTGTCCTCGTCGATCCCCAGCACGCTGACCCCCGGCGGGGCGTGCAGCAGCACCCGGGTGATCAGGTCCGGCGCCCAGCCGAGCATCCGGTCGAAGTGCGGGATCACCCGCAGGTGCGGCAGCACACCCAGCCCCGGGTCCACCGGGCGGTGCAGCGCCCGCACATGCGGCACCCAGCCGGTGAGCGCCATGGCCCCGGCGCTGCAGCCCGCCAGGGCCGCACCCGCGCGCCAGGCCGCAAGCACCTCCGCCCACACCGCCGACCCACGCATCGACTGCGCCAGGAAGGCAGGGTTCCCACCCGACAGGTACACCAGCCCGGCACCCCGTACCAGTGCGGCCAGGTCCGGGTCGTCGGCCTGCCCCCGGTCGCGGACCACGACCGGGACCGCTTGCACGCCGATCCGGGCCGCCTGCTCGGCACCCAGCCGGATCCACCGATCCAGCACCTGCGCACCCTCCGGTGCGGCCGCCGTGGGGATCTGGACGTACCGGTCCCCGCGCCCGGCCAGCAGGCCCGCCTCCAGCGTCTGCATGTGCGGCAGGTACTCGCCGGAGCCGACCAGGGCGATCGGGCCCGGGCTGGTCACCGCCACTCCCACGTGGTGGTGCCCCGCCCGTCACGGACCTCGACCCCGAGCTCGCCCAGCTGCCCGCGGACCCGGTCGCTGCCGGCCCAGTCCCCCGCCGACCGCATCCGAGCCCGCTCGGCAACCAGGGCGTCGACCAGCTGCCCGGCCAGCTGCCGGGCGGCGGCCTGCTCGGCAGCCCCGGCGCGGTCGACCAACGTGACCAGGGCGGCCCGGACAGCCGGCTCGTCGTCCGGCAGGTGGGCCATCACCGTCGCGGCCAGCGACTCGCTGTCCTGCTCGGCGACGTCCTGCAGGTCCGCAGCCCACGAGACCCCGACCGCCGGTCCGGCTGACGCATCGCCGGGGCCGGGCCGGGGTGGGCCCGACGGCTCGCGCCGGCGCAGCCCCTCGACGATGCCCGGCACCTCATCGATCGCCAGCCGCGACCCGGCCGGCATGACGTGCTCCCGGCCCGCGGCGCGCACCGTCACCGCGCCCCGCCCGGACACCTCCGCCGTGCCGGTGTCGAGGTCCACCACCAGGGCCGTGTGCTCGTCGACGCCCAGGATGAAGCCGTCACCGAGGGCGGGCTCGATCTGTGCCAGCCGGCGCGCCCCGACCCAGCAGAACCGGGTGTCGTGGGTGCCGCCCTCGCGGTTGTCGTAGTGGGGCACGACGGCGCAGCGCCATCCCAGGATCGCCTCCACCAGGCCCAGGCCGGGTTCCCACCGGGGCTCCTCACCCACCTTGTAGATCTCGTAGACGGGCAGCGCCCAGGTCCCCAGGGTCACGGCGGCAGCCGAGGCGAAGACCAGGGCACCGTCGCGCCCGGGCTCGACGACGGCGCACAGCGCCCCCGGCACGGGTGTCCCCGCCCAGGTCCTGCGGGCGTAGCTCGGTGAGCCCGGCCCGGCGAAGACCCAGTCCGCCGCCCCGATCGCGGACACGGCCCGGGCCAGGGCCAGGTCGTCGGCGCCCGCGGGGAGCCGCGCGGCGGAGATGGCGGTCCCGACCGACTGGACGAAGTAGGAACTGATGCGCTCGACGAGCTCGTCGGCGTTCTCCTGGAAGGCGAACGGGCTGTCCAGCAGCAGCCCGGCGGGGACCCGCGGCAGCGCCGAGAGCACCCTGCGGTACACGCCCAGCATGCCCGGGGTGGTCTCGCCCGAGCCCATGATCGCCAGTACCCGACCCACCCGGGGCACAGTAGACGCCCTCCCGGGTCCGTGCACGTGGTCCGGTCGGTGTGCCATGGCAGTGCCGCCTGCGGGTAGGCTCACCGCCGTCGTCGTGCGGTCAGCCCAGACCGCCTCCGGACCAGGAGAGATCCATGTCGATTGCCGCTCCCGCCGTCCTCGCAGACGCGATCCCGCGCAGCGCCGCCCGCAACGTCCTTCTCGTCATCGGAGGGGCTGCGTTCGTCGGCCTGTCCGCCCAGGTGGCCATCCCCCTGCCCTTCACCCCGGTCCCGCTGACCGGCCAGACCTTCGCCGTCCTGCTGACCGCCGCGGCGCTGGGCATGTGGCGAGGGGCAGCGTCCATGTCGCTGTACGCCGTGGCCGGCCTGGCGGGCGTGCCGTGGTTCGCGGGCGGCTCGTCGGCGTTCAAGGGCGGCGCCCTGGTGGCCAGCTTCGGCTACGTCCTGGGATTCATCGCTGCCGCCGCCCTCGTCGGCTGGCTCGCCGAGCGGGGCGCCACCCGCACCGCGCTGCGCACCGCCGGCCTGATGGTCCTGGGCAACGTGGTGATCTACGCCATCGGGGCGACCTGGCTGGCCAACGCCATCGGCGTGTCCCTGCAGAGAGCCGTCGAGCTGGGCGTGACCCCGTTCCTGGTCGGCGACGCCCTCAAGGTCGCCCTGGCCGCGGGGCTGTTCCCGCTGGCCTGGCGAGCGGTCGACCGGTTCACCTCGAAGTAGCCGCCCATGACGCACGAAGGCCCCCCGGAGATCCGGGGGGCCTTCGTGCGTCCAGGGCTGGCGCCCGGGGCCAGTCCACGGCGATCCCGGGACTGTGGATCAGCGGCCGCGGGGGGCTGTCCAGGGTGGCGTCACGGGGTCACGCCGAGGCGCTCGAAGATGAGCGCGCGGACCCGGGCGGCGTCGGCCTGACCACGGGTGGCCTTCATCACCGCCCCGACGATCGCACCGGCGGCCTGCACCTTGCCCCCGCGGATCTTGTCCGCGATGTCCGGCTGGGCTGCGAGGGCGGCGTCGATCGCCGCGAGCAGCGGGGCGTCGTCGGACACGACGGCCAGGCCGCGGGCCGTGACGACCTCCGCTGGGGTCCCCTCACCGGCGAGCACCCCGTCGAGCACCTGCCGGGCGAGCTTGTCGTTGACCAGGCCACTGGCGACCAGGCCCTCGACCTCGGCGACCTGGGCCGGGGTGATCGGCAGCTCCGCGAGATCCACGCCACGGTCCCGCGCCACCCGGGCCAGCTCGCCGGTCCACCACTTGCGTGCCGCCGCCTGGTCGGCGCCGGCGGCCACGGTGGCGACGACGAGGTCCAGGGCACCGGCGTTGACCACGGTGGCCATGTCGTGCTCGGAGATCCCCCACTGGGCGGCCAGCCGGGCCCGGCGCACCGCCGGGTTCTCCGGCAGCGTCGCCCGCAACTGCGCGACCCACTCCCGGGACGGGGCGATCGGCACGAGGTCGGGCTCCGGGAAGTACCGGTAGTCCTCGGCACCCTCCTTCGACCGGCCCGGCGTGGTCAGGCCGGTGTCCTCGTGCCAGTGCCGGGTCTCCTGGATGACCCGGCCGCCGTCCGCGAGCAGGGCGGCCTGCCGGCGGATCTCGTGGCGCACGGAGCGCTCCACGGAGCGCAGCGAGTTCACGTTCTTGGTCTCCGACCGGGTCCCGTACGGGTCCTGCGGCGAGGGCCGCAACGAGACGTTCACGTCACAGCGCAGCGACCCCTGCTCCATGCGCACGTCGGAGACCTCGAGGGCCCTCAGGAGGTCCCGCAGGGCCGTGACGTAGGCCCGGGCGATCTGCGGCGCATGCTCCCCCGCGCCCTCCAACGGCTTGGTCACGATCTCGATCAGCGGGATCCCGGCGCGGTTGTAGTCGACGAGCGAGTAGTCCGCCCCGTGGATGCGGCCGGTGGCCCCGCCGACGTGGCTGTTCTTGCCGGTGTCCTCCTCCATGTGCGCCCGCTCGATGCCCACCCGGTAGGTGCGCCGACCCTCAGGGGTGTCGTAGTCCACGTCGAGGTGACCGTCGAAGCAGATCGGCTCGTCGTACTGCGAGGTCTGGAAGTTCTTCGGCATGTCCGGGTAGAAGTAGTTCTTCCGGGCGAACCGGCACCACGCGGCGACCTGGCAGTTCAGCGCCAGGCCGATCCGGATGGCCGACTCGACGCCGATCCGGTTGAGCGCCGGGAGCGCCCCGGGCAGCCCGAGGCACACCGGGCACACCTGGGTGTTCGGCGCTGCCCCGAAGGTCGTCGGGCAGCCGCAGAACATCTTCGTCGCGGTGCTCAGCTCGACATGCACCTCGAGCCCGAGCACCGGGTCGAAGCGCCCCACGGCCTCGTCGTAGTCCATCAGCGCAGCGGTGCTCATCGCGCCGGCACCTCCTCGATCAGCAGCCCGCCCCACCGGTCGGCCAGGGCGGCCTCGAGGGCCGCCCCGACGCGGTAGAGCCTGTCGTCGGACATCGCCGGGGAGATCACCTGCAGGCCCACCGGCAGGCCGTCCTCCGGGGCCAGGCCCACGGGCAGGCTCATTGCGGCGTTCCCCGCGAGGTTCACCGGGATGGTCGCCACGTCGTTGAGGTACATGGCCAGCGGGTCGTCGAGCTTCTCGCCGAGCCGGAAGGCCGTGGTCGGAGCGGTCGGCGAGACCAGGACGTCCACCCGGGCGAACGCGGCGGCGAAGTCCCGCTGGATGAGCGTGCGGACCTTCTGCGCGGAGCCGTAGTAGGCGTCGTAGTACCCGCTGGACAGGGCGTATGTCCCGAGCATGATGCGTCGCTTCACCTCGGCGCCGAAGCCGGCCTCGCGGGTCAGGCTCATGACCTCCTCGACCGATCGGGTGCCGTCGTCACCGACCCGCAGGCCGTACCGGATGCCGTCGAACTTGGCCAGGTTGCTCGAGGCCTCCGAGGGCAGGATGAGGTAGTACGCGCCCAGGGCGTACTCGAACGAGGGGCACGAGACCTCCACCACCTCAGCACCCAGACCCTCGAGCAGGGCCACGGCCTCGGCGAACCGCTGCCGGACCCCCGCCTGGTAGCCCTCGCCGTCGAGCTCGCGGACCAGGCCGATCCGCATCCCGCGCACGTCGGCCCGGCGCGCGGCGCCCACCACGTCCGGGACCGGCTGGTCCAGGGAGGTGGAGTCCATCGGGTCGTACCCAGCGATCGCCTCGTGCAGCAGAGCGGTGTCGAGAACAGTCCGGGCGCACGGACCGACCTGGTCCAGTGACGAGGCCAGCGCGACGAGTCCGTACCGCGAGACCGCCCCGTACGTGGGCTTGACCCCCACCGTCCCCGTCACTGCTGCCGGCTGGCGGATGGACCCCCCGGTGTCGGTGCCGATCGCCAACGGGGCCTGGAAGGAGGCCAGCGCAGCCGCGGAACCGCCCCCGGAGCCCCCGGGGATCCGGTCGAGGTCCCAGGGGTTGTGCGTCGGTCCGTACGCGGAGTGCTCGGTCGAGGAGCCCATCGCGAACTCGTCCATGTTCGTCTTGCCGAGGATGACGATGCCGGCCTCGACCAGCCGGCGGGTCACCGTCGCGTCGTACGGCGGCCGCCAGCCCTCGAGGATGCGCGACCCGCAGGTCGTGGGCACACCCTTCATGGCCAGGACGTCCTTGAGCGCGAGCGGCACCCCAGCCAGCGGACCCATGGGCTGGCCGTCCGCCCGCGCTACGTCGACCGCATCCGCCGCGGCCAGGGCGCGCGGTGCGTCGACGTGCAGGAAGGCGTGGATCCGGTCGTCCACGGCGGCGATCCGGTCGAGGTGGACCTGGGTGAGCTCACGGGAGGAGACCTCCCCGCGGACCAGCAGGTCAGCCAGCTGGGCAGCCGTGCTGCGCGTCAGGTCCACACTCACTCCTCGTCCAGGATCCGGGGCACGCGGAATCGCTCGTCCTGCGCCTGCGGGGCGCCGGCCAGCACGTCCGCCTGGGGCAGGCAGGATCGGGGCTCGTCCTCGCGGAAGACGTTCTGCAGCGGCATCGGGTGCGAGGTGGCCGGGACCTCGGGGGTGGCCACCTCCGCCACCCGGGCGACCGCAGCCAGGATGTCGGCCAGCTGGACGCTGTAGTGGTCGAGCTCGTCGTCGGTCAGGGACAGTCGCGCCAGCCGACCCAGATGGGCCACCTGCTCGCGCGAGATCGCCGAGGGGTTGTCCGCCATGGCGGTCATCCTAGGGGGCGGGCCGCACGACCCCGGTCGGTGCGTCCCCAGGCCCCGACGCCGTGCCGGGGCGCTGCGCCCCGACCCGCGCGAGGCCAGCGGCCGCCTCGGGCCCCCGGTCGAGCAGGACGGCGAACCCGTCGGCGTCGAGGATCGGGCGGGCCAGGGCGAGCGCGCGGTCGGCCTTGGTACCGGCGTTCTCGCCGATCACCACGAAGTCGGTCCGCTTGCTGACCGAGGAGGCGACCTTGCCCCCGCGGGAGGTGACGGCCGCCGCCGCGCTGTCCCGGGTGAACCCGGGCAGGGAGCCGGTGATGACGACGGTGAGCCCGGCCAGGGGCTGCGGCCCGACGGCCCGGGCCTCGTCGGCCATCCGCACCCCGGCCGCACGCCACTTGCGCACGACCTCCTGGTGCCAGTCGACGGCCAGCCATTCCACGACCGCCTCGGCGATGATCGGCCCGACCCCCTCGGTGGCGGCCAGCTGCTCGACGCTGGCCGCGGCGATGGCGTCCATCGAGGCGAACTCGCGGGCCAGGGCCTGGGCCGCGGTCGGTCCGACGTGGCGGATCGACAGCGCCACCAGCACCCGCCACAGCGGCTGGGACTTGGCCCGCTCGAGCTGGTCCAGCAGCTTGCGCGCGTTCTCGGTCAGCGCCGGGGCCTGTCCGGGCCGGGCGGCCCGGGTGAAGAACGGGATCGTGCCCAGCACCTGTGCGTCAAGGGCGAACAGGTCACCCTCGTCGACCACCACCCCGGAGCCCAGCAGGGCGATGCCGGCCTTCCAGCCCAGGCCCTCGATGTCGAACGCGCCGCGGGAGGCCACATGGAACACCCGCTCGCGCAGCTGCGCCGGGCACGACCGGGAGTTCGGGCACCGGATGTCGACGTCGCCCTCCTTGGCCGGTGCCAGCGCGGCGCCGCACTCCGGGCAGTCGGTGGGCATCACGAACGCCCGCTCGGCCCCGGTGCGCTCCTCGACCACCGGGCCGATCACCTCCGGGATCACGTCGCCGGCCTTGCGCAGGAACACCAGGTCCCCGATGAGGACACCCTTGCGGACCACCTCGGAGGCGTTGTGCAGCGTGGCCATCTCCACCGTCGACCCGGCCACCCTGGCCGGCGCCATCACCGCGTACGGGGTGACCCGACCGGTCCGCCCGACGTTGACCCGGATGTCCAGCAGCCGGGTCCGCACCACCTCGGGCGGGTACTTGAACGCGATGGCCCACCGGGGCGCCCGCGACGTCGCCCCGAGCTGCTCCTGCAGGTCCAGGTCGTCGACCTTCACCACGACCCCGTCGATCTCGTGCTCGACATCGTGGCGGTGCTCGGCGTAGTGCGCGACGAACCCGCGGACCTCGTCGAGCGACCCGACGACCCGGACCCGGTCAGAGGTGGGCAGGCCCAGCGCCCCGAGCACCTCGTACCCGTGCGACTGGGTCAGCACGGACAGCCCCTCGCGCGCCCCCACGCCGTGCACGACCAGCCGCAGCCGGGCCATGTTGGCCCGGACCCGCGCCACCTCGGCCTCCAGCCGGGCCACCCGGGCCGCGGCCCGCGACCCGGCCGCGCCGCCCCGCTCCAGCACCCCCGCCTGGGCGGTCACCGCCCGGGCCAGCGCATCTTCCCGGCGGTCGACCCGCTGGCGCAGCGTGCCCGCCGCGGTGTTGCGCGGGTTCGCGAA
>JBDHZV010000030.1:0-27369 GCA_039812125.1 Candidatus Nanopelagicales bacterium | reverse complement strand
ACCGAGGCCGCAGCAGGAACTGCCGGCGAAGGGCTCAGGGGTGCGGTGCCGGCCAGCAGGGCGGAGGCGAGGGTGAGGGCGGGGAACAGGTGCACGGGGACAGGGTGGCGTGCCGCGCGGCTTCGCAGCAGCCCCCCGGGCGCATCTGTGGACAGCCAGACCGGGCGGGCACGAGGTCCACAGGTCGGGGGCGATTTCCAGGCCCAGTGCGCCAGCGCGTACACTCGCCCCACGGGCCATCCGTGGCCCGAATTCGCATGTCCCGGCACGTGGTCGAGGTCGGAACGGTCTGCCCCGGCAGCCCGGCCCCGCGGGACATCAGGCCGCTCACCGACCGGTGGGCGGGACAACCGATCGCGCCGGTCCACCGGCGCTCTGGAGGGATCACTCATGGCCGTCGTCACGATGCGCCAGATGCTGGAGAGCGGTGTCCACTTCGGGCACCAGACCCGGCGCTGGAACCCCAAGATGAAGCGCTTCATCTTCACCGAGCGCAATGGCATCTACATCATCGACCTGACCCAGTCGCTCACGTTCATCGATCGCGCCTACTCCTTCGTCAAGGACACCGTGTCGCGCGGCGGGACCGTGATGTTCATCGGGACCAAGAAGCAGGCCCAGGAGGCGGTTGCCGAGCAGGCGACCCGCGTGGGCATGCCCTACGTCAACGAGCGCTGGCTGGGCGGCATGCTCACCAACTTCTCGACCGTCCACAAGCGGCTCCAGCGGCTCAAGGAGCTCGAGCAGATCAACTTCGACGACGTCGCCGGCTCCGGCATGACCAAGAAGGAGCTGCTCGTCCTGCGCCGCGAGAAGGAGAAGCTGGAGCGCACCCTCGGCGGCATCCGCGACATGAGCCGGGTGCCCTCGGCCGTCTGGGTCGTGGACACCAACAAGGAGCACATCGCCGTTGGTGAGGCGCGCAAGCTCAACATCCCCGTCATCGCCATCCTGGACTCCAACTGCGATCCCGATGTGGTCGACTTCCCGATCCCGGGCAACGACGACGCCATCCGGGCCGTGGGGCTGCTCACCCGGGTGATCGCCGACGCCGTGGCGGACGGGCTCGTCGCCCGTGCCACCGGCGGCAGCGCTGCTGGGGCGGTGGAGCCCCTGGCCGAGTGGGAGGCTGAGCTGCTCGCGGCCCACGAGGCGGAGGCGGCCCCCGTTGCCGAGACCCCCGTCGCCGAGGCCGTCGAGGCCCCGGCCGCAGTCGTCGAGGCCCCGGCTGCCGTTGTCGAGGCCCCGGCTGCCGAGGCCGCGCCCGTCGCCGACGTGGCGGCCGATCCCGCCGCCCAGTAGTCCCCGGCGTCGGCCGGCCCGCACTGTCGGGTCGGCCGACGCATCACGCCCGACCACCGGGACTCCCCCCGGTGCCCCCCGAAAGGAAACCGGCCACCATGGCTGCGATCACCGCCGCGGACGTCAAGAAGCTCCGCGACCTCACCTCCGCCGGAATGATGGAGTGCAAGAAGGCCCTGACCGAGGCCGATGGCGACTTCGACGCCGCCGTCGAGCTGCTGCGGATCTCCGGGGCCGCCAAGGCGGCCAAGCGCGCCGAGCGCACCGCCTCCAACGGCCTCGTGGCGACCTCGGGCAACTCGCTGGTCGAGCTGCTCTGCGAGACCGACTTCGTGGCCAAGAACGCCGACTTCCAGGCACTGGCTGCCGAGGTCGTCGCGGTGGCCGATGCCGCCGGGGCGGCCGACACCGAGACGCTGGCTGCAACGGCCATGGCATCGGGCCAGTCGGTCGCCGAGACGATCGCGGCCATGTCCGGCGTGATCGGCGAGAAGCTCGAGCTCGGCCGCGTGGCCCGTCTCGAGGGGACCGTCGCGACGTACATGCACCGCCGCTCCAACGACCTGCCGCCGCAGGTCGGCGTCCTGGTCACCTACGAGGGCAGCGAGGACACGGCGCGCGCCGTGGGCATGCAGATCGCGGCGATGCGCCCGGAGTACCTCACCCGTGAGGACGTCCCGGCCGATGTCGTGGCCAACGAGCGCCGCATCGCCGAGGCGACCGCCAAGGAGGAGGGCAAGCCCGCCGGAGCCCTGCCCAAGATCGTCGAGGGCCGGGTGAACGGCTTCTTCAAGGACCGTGTCCTGCTCGAGCAGGCCTCCGTGCAGGACAGCAAGAAGACCGTCAAGGCCTACGCCACGGCCAACGGCGCCACCATCACCGGCTTCGTCCGCTTCGAGGTCGGCGGCTGACCGCTGCGCACCGCTCGCGACGCCCCCGTGGAGGACCTCCCGGGGGCGTCGCGCTGAGCGGGTAGGGCAGACTTCACCCGTGGACAACGACCCGATACCCCTGGAGCGAAACGTGGCCCGCTGGACCGAGGTGCCGGACGGGGGGTGGCGGCGGGTGCTGCTCAAGCTGTCCGGTGAGGCCTTCGCCGGCGGCGGCGGGCTCGGTGTGGACCCCGACGTGGTCCACAGCATCGCCCGGCAGGTCGCCGACGTGGTCCGCTCCGGGGCGCAGGTCTCGGTGGTCATCGGTGGCGGCAACTACTTCCGTGGGGCGCAGCTGCACGAGCGTGGGATGGACCGCGGCCGGGCCGACTACATGGGCATGCTGGGAACCGTCATGAACTGCCTGGCCCTGCAGGACTTCCTGGAGAAGGAGGGCATCGAGACGCGGGTGCAGACGGCGATCCCGATGAGCCAGGTGGCGGAGGCCTATGTCCCGCGCCGTGCCATCCGGCACATGGAGAAGGGCCGGGTGGTCATCTTCGGCGCCGGGCTGGGAGTGCCGTTCTTCTCCACCGACACCTGCGCTGCGCAGCGCGCCCTCGAGATCGGCGCCCAGGTCGTGCTGATGGCCAAGGGTGTTGACGGGGTGTACGACGACGACCCCCGGCGCAACCCTGCTGCCCGGCGGTTCGACCAGCTGGACCACGCCGAGGTGCTGGCGCGCGGGCTCAAGGTCGCCGACGCGACCGCGATCTCCCTGTGCCAGGACAACGACCTGCCCATCGTGGTGTTCAACCTGCTCGTCGTGGGCAACATCGCCCGGGCGGTCCGGGGTGAGAGAATCGGGACCCTGATCGCCCCGTCGACGCTGGCGGAGGTGCAGTCGCAGAGGGAGGGACGATGATCGACGAGGTCTTGTTCGAGGCCGAGGAGAAGATGGACAAGGCCGTGACCGTGGCCAAGGAGGACTTCGCCACCATCCGGACCGGGCGGGCGACCCCCCAGCTGTTCAGCAAGATCCTCGTCGACTACTACGGCGCCCCCACCCCGATCAACCAGCTGGCGTCGTTCCAGACCCCCGAAGCCCGGATGATCCTGATCTCGCCGTTCGACAAGGGCTCGATGCACAACATCGAGAAGGCGATCCGGGACTCCGACCTCGGGGTGAACCCGGTGGACGACGGTCATGTCATCCGGGTCGTCCTGCCCATCCTCACCGAGGAGCGCCGCAAGGAGTACATCAAGGTCGCCCGGCACAAGGCGGAGGACTCCAAGGTCTCGATCCGCAACGTGCGGCGCCACACCAAGGACCACCTGGACCGCCTGGTCAAGGACGGCGACGCCGGCGAGGACGAGGTCCGTCGCGCGGAGAAGGAGCTCGACCAGCTCACGTCCAAGCACGTGGCGCTGGTCGAGGACCTGCTCAAGCACAAGGAAGCCGAGCTGCTCGAGATCTGAGCACGGAAGGGTGCAGATGTCGCAGTCCACTGGGGCCCCGCAGCCCGGGTCCTCCGGGCCGGCCGCGGCACCCAAGTCCCGGGCCGGGCGCAACCTGCCGGCTGCCATCGCCGTCGGCGTGGTCATGCTCGGTATCGCCCTGGCGTCCCTGTACTACCAGCTGTGGATCTTCATCGTGGTCGTCGTCGCGGCTGTGGCCATCGGCACCGACGAGCTGGCCACAGCGATGCGGTCCAAGGGGATCCAGCTGACCAAGACGCCGTTGATCACCGCGGCCGTGCTGCTGCCGGTACTCGCGTTCGAGTGGGGACCGGCGCAGCTGTTGATGGGGTTCGGGCTGCTCTTCCTGGCCATGGTGGTGTACCGGCTGTTCCGGCACGGCATCGACGACTTCGTGCGGGACTCCACGGCCAGCGGGTTCGTGCTGTCCTACGCCCCGCTCATGGGCGGGTTCGCCGCGCTGATCGCCGCATCGCCGGACGGCGCCGACCGGGTGCTCACGTTCATCATCCTGTCGGTGGCCAGTGACGTCGGCGGCTACGCGGCAGGGGTGCTGTTCGGGCGGCACCCGATGGCCCCGGCGATCAGCCCGAAGAAGTCCTGGGAGGGCTTCGCCGGCTCCGTGACACTGCAGGTGGTGCTCGGGGCATCGCTGTTCGTGTGGCTGCTGGACAGCGACTGGTGGCGCGGGGCGCTCGTGGGAGCCGTCATGACCGTCACGGCAACACTGGGCGACTTCGTGGAGTCAGCCATCAAGCGCGACCTCGGCATCAAGGACATGTCCAACCTCCTTCCCGGTCATGGTGGGCTGATGGACCGCCTCGACAGCCTGATCCCCAACACGGTCGTGGCCTATGCGCTGTTCGCCGTGGCGCTCGGTGGGGTGTCCTGAGGTGGGGCAGCCCCCCGGGCTGCTGGTCCTGGACGCCCCCCGTCGGGGCAAGCCGCCCCTGCACCTGTCCGACCTCACCGTCGCGCAGCGGCGCGATGCCGTTGTGGCCGCTGGGCTGCCCGGGTACCGCGCCGACCAGGTCAGCCGGCACTGGTTCGCCCGGCTCGTCGACGACCCGGGGGGCTGGACCGATATCCCCGCGGACCTGCGCGCGCCGTTGGCGGCCAGCCTCTGCCCGCCGCTGCTGCACCGGCTGCGCGACGTCACCTGCGACGGTGGCACCACCGTGAAGTCCGTCTGGCGGCTGCACGACGGTGCCCTCGTCGAGTCGGTTCTCATGCGCTATCCCGCCACCCGGACCAGCCGGGAGCGCACCACCATGTGCGTGTCCTCGCAGGCCGGGTGCGGCATGAACTGCCCGTTCTGCGCCACGGGGCAGGCCGGGCTGACGCGCAACCTGTCCACAGCCGAGATCGTCGAGCAGGTCCTGGCCGGTGCCCGGTCCCTTGCCCGGGGGGACGTCGCCGGGGGGCCGGGCCGGGTCTCCAACGTCGTGCTCATGGGAATGGGGGAGCCGCTGGCCAACTACGGCGCGGTCGTCGGGGCCGTCCGGCGGCTGGCCTCGCCGGCTCCGGAGGGACTGGGGCTGTCGGCGCGGGGGATCACCGTGTCGACCGTCGGCCTGGTGCCCGCCATCGACCGACTGGCCGGGGAGGGCCTGCCGGTCACGCTGGCGCTGTCCCTGCACGCACCGGACGACGAGCTGCGCGACACCCTCGTCCCCGTGAACACCCGGTGGCGGGTCGGCGAGGCGCTCGACGCGGCGCACCGATACGCCCGGGCCACGGGGCGGCGGGTGTCGATCGAGTACGCGCTCATCCGCGACATCAACGACCACCGCTGGCGGGCCGAGCTGCTGGGCCGCCTGCTCAACCAACGGGGCAGGGGATGGGTGCACGTGAACCCGATCCCGTTGAACCCAACGCCGGGCAGCCAGTGGACCGCCAGCGACCCCGCGGTGGAGCGGGCGTTCGTCGCCGCCCTGCAGGCGGCGGGCATCCCGACGACCATTCGCGACACCCGAGGCCGGGAGATCGACGGGGCCTGCGGCCAGCTCGCGGCCACCTCCTCCTGACGCTGGCACCACGCCCTGGCTGCAGCCGTGCGCCCGGCCGGTGCCCGCCGGCGGCGCGGAGGGTTCCGCGCGCCGCCGACGGGGCCGGTCACAGCGGAGTGCCGCCCACGGTTCCGATGAGTCGCTCCCGGAACACCGGGCTGTCGAACCGCTGGACCTCGGCCTGGGCAGCGGCGACCCGCGAGGGCATGTCCAGGCGGGCCGAGGGCTCCTCGTTCCCGGGCGTGGACACGAACAGCTCGATCGCGGCCAGGCCAGCCTCGGCACGCGCGGTGGCGGCAGCCTGCTTGGCGTCGAGCCGCTCGGCATACCAGTCCGAGGCCAGCACCGACTCCCGGGTGAACAGGGCCCGGAACTCCGGCGACTTCAGCGTCCAGCCCTCGCTGGAGGTTCCCTCTGCCATGATCTGCAGCAGGGCCCGCAGCGGCGGGACCGCCAGGGCGATCGTGCCGTCGGCGAGGTAGGCGCGGGCGACCCGCTCGTGCGTGGCCACGATGGTGGTGATCGACTCCGCGAAGACGTCCGGGTCCTGCAGCTCCGGGCGCAGCATCTCCGGGGTGAACACCACGTGCGGGTGCAGGAAGATGCGGGCGAAGTACCGGGTCGCGAGGGTGCTGGTCATCCGGTACCCCAGCCGGCTGGCCTCCACCAGCACGCCGTCGTGCTCATAGTCCTCCAGCTTCTCCAGGGCGCCCTCCGCGATGAGGTTCCCGGCGTCGCGCTCCGCGGGGCTCATCCGCGAGAACAGCTCGGGCACCAGCAGCGAGATGTCGTGGTCCACCCGGACCCGCGGGCCCACGTACCCCGCGCACGACACCCAGCCGTCGTAGCCGGTCAGCGCGTACGACAACAGGGCGGCGTTCAGGTCGACGACGGCCGGCATGGCGTTGAACGGGCCCTTGGTCAGGGCCCCCTCCGAACCAGCGCCCGTCGTCGACGGTGACTTGCCGGTCATGGAGGAGATGAACTCCATGAAGAGCTCCGGCAGCTCCATGTAGTGCAACGGGTTGTACGAGCACAGCGGGGGCACGGGGCCCTCCGGCGGGTTGTTGCGTCGGCCCGCTGCGACGACGTCCACGGGCAGGACCAGTGGGGCGTCAGTGGGCAGCCGGCGGACCAGCTGCGCGGCCAGGGTTGCGACCGCGGTGGCCGCGGCATTGGCCCGGTCCGGGCGCTGCTGCAGGTAGCGGGGGTTCTTCGAGGGCTTGCCGTCCACGATCCGGGGGTTGGCCGAGCACACGAAGTAGGCCGGCGCGTCGCCGTCCTCGGCGTCGGCGACCCTGCTGATGAGCTCAGCCATCGGTGTGGTGAACTGGCTGAACGGCACCGCGTCCTCGCGCATGGCCCTGGCGTCCTCGCGGGTCAGCGGCTCGAAGTTGGACAGGAACGTCCCCGGCGCGGCGATGTCGCGCTCGGCCTGCTTGTCGTACCCGCGGTGGATCGCGTCGTCGGGGCGCTGGAACAGCAGGTTCTCGCAGTTCTCCACGAGCTTGTAGGACCGGTCCGGGTCCAGGCCGAGCAGGGTTCCGGACACCACCGTCGAGGCGGTGATGTCGTCCTGGGTCTGCACCTTGACGGCAGGGGAGAAGTCGTGCCGCAGTCCGAACAGCCGCCACGTCCCGTCGGCCTCGAAGCCCACCCGCAGCAGGCTCACCGTGATCTCGGTGCCGTCCAGGCGCAGGGCGTTGCCGGGACGACCGTTGATGACGACCACGCTGACGTGGCTGCGCCAGTCGTCGCCCCACTCCGCCCGGTGGGCCCGCTTCACCGCGTACACGAGCTCCTTGATGTGCGCCGGGATCCGATCGAGGAACGCGTTGTACTCGTCGGAGTACGTCTGCGAGGGGGTCAGCAGCTTGATCACCGACCCGATGGAGCGTTCGTCGGACAGGATCGGCCGTTGGTCGACCCCGTTGCGCGCGCGGTCGCGGAACCGCTTGGAGTAGTCCCGATCGAGGATCGCGGCGACCTTGTCCATGTCGTTGTCGAAGTCGGCGACGTATGCCTGCCCGATGATGATCGCGTCGGTCAGGGCCTTGGAGATCTCGGACTTGCCACCGCCGGACACGGTGGCCGGCTTGTGGCACGACGTCGAGGTCGCCGGGGTGCCGACGAGGCTCCAGGCGGTCCGGTCGTGCTGCTGCGCGACCATCTCGACCCGATAGCCGTTGGGGCTCAGGTACGCGGTCCCGGCCCGCAGCGGGATGGTCGTCGTGGTCCCGTCCGGGGCCGACCACGACACGCTCGTGGTGCGCAGCGAGTACCGGGGGTTGGCCGGGACCAGCACGATGTGGGGATTGCGCCGGTCCACGGCGTGGCCCTGGGGCTGGCGCGCGAACCGCTGCGGATCACGCTCGAGGACCTGCTCGAGGGTGTACGACTGCCCGCACGAGGACTCGTCGTACTCCTGGCCCAGGTTGTAGCTGGCGAACACCAGCGCCCCACCGGCGTGCTCCTCCTCGGCGTTGCCGAACAGGTTCGCCGAGTAGGAGACCTGGGTCTTGACCTCCTTCTTGCAGTATCCGAAGTAGTTGTCCGCGATGACCGTCACGATGACCCCGCGGGTGTCGCGCGCGCAGATCTTGAACGCCTGGCCGTTGTTGTACAGCTCGTCCTCGTGCTCCCAGCAGACCCCGTCGCGGCGCTGCCGATCGGTGGCCTCGGACACGTGGGGCAGCCCCAGCGACCGCTTGGTCACCCGGGTCAGGTGTGGGGCGAGGATGACGGCGCCGGTGTGCCCGGTCCACGTCTCCGGCGCCAGCGAGGCGTCGTTCTCGGGCAGGTAGGGATCGCCGCCGTTGCCGAAGATCCCCTCGACGAAGTCCAGGTTGGCCACCAGGCCGCCCGGGACGATGAAGCGGGTCTCCATCCGCTTCTCCCGGACGTAGCCGGGCACCTCGGGCGCGACCAGCGGACGCAGCAGCAGCGAGACGAAGCACGCGGCGGGCACCGGCTGGGTCGCCGTGTAGGGCAGGACCATGTCCACCTCGGGCGGCTGGAACGCCCGCTCCAGCAGCCGGGCGAACGCCACCTTCGGGACCGCGATCTTGTCGTCCGGGATGGTCAGCCCACCCTCGGCGATGTGGAACACGCCCGCGGTGGTGCGCCGGTCGTTGGCCGGGTTGTGCAGGACGCCGTTGACCAGCCGGTAGCTCGACAGCAGCGGCGACGTGAACCGGTCGCTGTCCAGGGGCAGCGACAGCTCGCGTGCCAGGCCCGCCTCGTCGAGGACCAGGGTGCGCCGGGGCAGCAGGGGGCGCTCGCCGGTGTCGGCGAGGTAGTCGTCGAGGAAGGCCTGGATGCGCCCATCGGCGGCGCAGAGCCGATCGGCCAGCCGGCGGCTGAGCTCGCGCTGGCGGGCCAGCAGGGGCCGGGCCAGGCGGGCGTACTCGGTGTCGTCCGACCCCTCGGGGAGGGGCAGGCCCAGCTGGGCCAGGCGGAGGTGGATGGCGGGGTTCAGGTTCGGAGCCACGCGTGATTGTATTGCGCGGCGCCCGGGGGCCGGCCCGCCAGGTCGGGCTGGCTGGCACTGCCCGGCCCCGCGTGCCAGCATGCCGCCCATGACCGTGGGTGCACCGATCGACGACCTCCTGGAGCTGCTGGACCTCGAGCGCCGGGACGGCGACGTGTTCGTCGGCATCAGCCATCCGGTGTCCCTGACGCGGATCTTCGGTGGCCAGGTCGCCGCCCAGGCCCTGGTGGCGGCCGGCCGGACCGTGCAGCCGGACCGCCTGGTGCACTCCCTGCACGCCTACTTCCTGCGTCCCGGCGACCCGCGCACCCCGGTCGAGTACCGGGTCGAGCGCATGCGCGACGGGCGGGGGTTCAGCGTGCGCCGCGTGATCGCCCACCAGCACGGGCGGGTCACCTTCGCGATGTCAGCGTCGTTCCACATGCCCGAGGCCGCGCCGATCGAGCACACCATCACCGCGCCCGACGTGCCGGCAGCCGAGGACCTGCCCTCGCTGGCGCAGCTGATGGAGCCGCACTTCGACTCCCCGCCGCCGATCATCGGAGGGCGGCGGTCCCCGGTCGAGATCCGTCCCGTGCGAGGCGTGGCCCGCAAGCTGGTGTCGTGGTGGGGCGACACCTTCGCCGACCACCCGAGCCAGGTCGAGGGTGGTGGTGACTACCCGGGCGAGGACGTGGTGTGGTTCCGGGCCGACGGGCCGATGCCCGACGACCCGCTGCTGCACGTGTGCGTGGCCACGTACTTCTCCGACGCCACCCTCATCGACGCCGTCCAGCGCCGCCACGGCTACTTCGTGGGTTCCGGCGACCTCGACGTGGCCAGCCTGGACCACGCGATGTGGTTCCACCAGCCCTTCCGCGCCGACGGGTGGACCCTCTACCTGGCGCAGTCGCCGGTGGCGGCCCATGGCCTGGGGTTCGCCCGCGGCCGGATGTTCGACACGCAGGGGCGCCTCGTCGTCTCGGTCACCCAGGAGGGCCTGTTCCGCCGCCCGACCGGTCCGGGCCAGCCGCTGTTCCCGGAGTGAGCCGGGACGGGGCCGGCGGTCACCGGCCGCCGGGGACCAGGGGCTGCGGGCCGGCTCCCACATTGCCGTAGCGATGCGCCGTGACGCAGACGCTCTGCTCGGCCATCCAGCGCGGCCCCTCCACGTCGACCCAGGCGGCCAACGGCCGGCGGTCCAGGGCAACCCCGGCGTCGATCGCGGCCAGGGCGAGGTCCTCCGGGGACTCCCGCGACAGCCACCGGATCCGGGACAGCTGCCCGCTGCCCAGCAGCGCCCGGACCTGGGCCAGGGGCTCGGACACCACGCCGGGCCGCCCCGGGTCGGCGCAGGACAGCCGGACCCGGGTGCCGGTGCGTGCCGACAGCCGGCGCACCGACTCCAGGACCGGATCGGCGACGTCGGCGTCCACGCGCACCAGGATCGGCCGGGGCAGTGGGCGCAGCCGCACCAGGTTGCGCTCCACGGCCAGGCCGGCCAGGTCGCGGGCCACCCCGCCCACCCGTGCCCACCACCGCTCCACGGCCGCCTGGGACAGCCCGTCGGGGGCCGGGTCCCAGTCGCGCAGGCAGGACACGTAGCTCTCCCCGCCCGCCTTCGCCGTGGGGCCCACCGCGCTGCGCTTCCACCCACCGAACGGCTGGCGGTTGACCACCGCTCCTGTGGTCCCGCGGTTGACGTACACGTTGCCGGCCTGGACCCCGTCGATCCAGGCCTGGCAGTCCGCGACGTCGAGGGCGTGCAGCCCGGCGGTCAGCCCGTAGTCCACGCCGTTCTGCCAGGCCAGGGCAGTGGCCAGGTCCGGCGCGCGCAGCACGGCCAGCACCGGCCCGAACCACTCGGTGCGGTGCGCCCACGACCCCGGGGCCACTCCCATGCGGACACCGGGTGACCACAGGTGCCCGGAGCGGTCGAGCTGGCGGGGCTCGACCAGCCACGACTCGCCGGGGTCGAGCTGCGTCAGGGCGCGGCGCAGCGGCCCCTCGGGAGGGCGCACCACCGGACCGACCACGGTGGCGGGGTCCTCGGCCCTGCCCACCACCAGCGACGTGACCGCGTCGGCCAGCTGGCGGGCGAAGGCGGGGTCGTCATGCACCCCGGCCTCGACGATCGCCAGGCTGGCGGCGGAGCACTTCTGCCCGGCATGGCCGAACGCCGAGTGGACGAGGTCGCGCACGGCGGCGTCGATGTCCGCGGTGGCCGAGATCAGCAGGGCGTTCTTGCCGGAGGTCTCGGCGAGCAGGCGCAGGCCCGGGCGCCACGACGTGAACAGCCGCGCGGTCTGCCACGACCCCGTCAGCACGACCGCGCCCACCCGCTCGTGGGTGACCAGCCGCCGGCCGACGTCGTCGTCGCGGGTGGCGACCAGCTGCAGCACGTCGCGCGGGATGCCCGCGCGCCACAGCTGGCCGGCCAGCAGGTGCGCGGTGGCGACCGCCTCGGGAGCCGGCTTCAGGATGACCGTGCAGCCGGCCGCCAGGGCGGCCAGGACGCCGCCGGCGGGGATCGCGTACGGGAAGTTCCACGGGGGGACCACCACCACGACCCCGGCGGGTCGGCTGGTGGCCCCAGGGCCGAGCGTGACCAGGGCGCTGCGCGCGTAGAAGCGGGCGAAGTCGACGGCCTCCGAGACCTCCGGGATGCCCTCGGCGATGGTCTTGCCGGTGTCCCGGCACATCGTGGCCAGCGTCTCGTGGGCGGCTGCGGCCATCACCTGCGCCGCTGCCCAGAGCAGCTCGGCCCGGGCCTGCGGACCACGCGCCTCCCACCCGGCCAGCGCCGCGTGCGCGACGGCCACGGCCTCGTCGACGTGGTCGGCGCCGGCCACGTGGTACCGGTACCAGGTCGCGCCGTCGTCGCTGGGGTCGTGGCCGTCCTCGAGACCGGCGCCGGTGCGCTCGGTGCCGCCGATCACCAGCGGCAGCGGCGGCGGCTGGGCCGCCGCGATCCGGCCCAGGGCGGCGCTGATGGCTGCCCGCTGCTCGGGCCGGGTCACGTCGATGTCGGCCTGGTTGACGAACCGGCCCTCGGCCACGGGGTGGGCGGGCTGGGCCGGGACGGGCCCGCGCCGGCGGGAGTCCGTGGCAACGGTGTGCCGGGCCGCCACGGCCGCCCGGAACCGCTCCTCCTGGGCAGTGAACGCGGGGGAGCCGACAGCCATGTCGAAGGAGGCGCGCAGGTAGTTCTCGGGTGCGGTGTTCTCGTCGAGGCGGCGGACCAGGTAGGCCACTGCGGAGGCGAAGTCGTCGGCCCGCGTCACCGGCGCGTAGAGCAGCACCGACCCGACATCGTGGCCCACCACCAGGGCCTCGGCGTTGGCCATCCCCTCGAGCATCTCGACGTCGACCTGGCCGGTCACGCCGCGGTGCAGGGCCAGCTCCCACGCCCAGGCCAGGTCGAACAGGTTGTGGCTGGCCAGCCCCACCCGCACCGCATGGGCGTTCCCCGGGCGCAGGGCGGCGTCGGCCAGCCGCTTCCAGGAGGCGTCGACGTCGGCCTTGGTGGGGTACGGGGCAGCGACCCACCCATGGACCTGGGCCTCGGCGGACTCCATGGCCAGGTTCGCGCCCTTCACCAGGCGGACCTTGATCGGGGCCCCGCCGTCGCGCAGCCGCTGCCGGGCCCAGGCCAGCAGCCGTTGCAGCATCGCGTGGCTCTCGGGCAGGTACGCCTGCAGCACGATCCCTGCCGACATCGTGCGGAACTCCGGCTCATCGAGGACGAGCTGGAAGCAGTCCACGGTCAGGTCGAGGTCGCGGTACTCCTCCATGTCGAGGTTGACGAACGTCTCCGGCTCGGTCGCCCGCGCCGCCCGGTACAACCGACGCAACCGCTCGGCGACACGGCGAACCGAGCCCGGGTGGTCGTAGCTGCTCAGCTGGGCGGCGATGGCCGAGATCTTGACCGAGACGTAGCTCACCTCGGGCCGGCCGACCATCTCGACGACCCGATCCAGCCGCCGGGAGGCCTCCGCCTCGCCAAGCACCGCCTCGCCCAGCACGTTGATGTTCAGCCGGGCGCCCTCGCGGCTCCGGCGCTGCAGGTGCGCTCGCAGGGGCCGCTCCTCGGCCGGCAGGATGATGCCCTGGCTGGCCTGGCGCACCTGCCAGTGGACCAGCCGCATGGCCGGCTCCGGGGCCACGGCGGACACCTGCCCGAGCACCGCCAGCCCCACGTGGTCGCGCACGCCGAGGGCGCGCACCCGCGAGTGCGCTGCGGCTTCCCGCAGCGTGCCGGCGGCCCGGCCCGGGTCGGGGATGCGCATGACCTGATCGGTCAGCGCCATGGTGACCGGAAGCCCGGCGGGGTCGCGCAGCAGCCGCGACAGTCGACGGCGGTTGGCCCGCTCCCGCCGGCTGCGTGACCCCGCGGCCGCCGCGATCCACGCCGAGGCGCGCGCAACAGCCCGGTCGACCACCTCGTCGCCGTCGGGCAGCGGTGCGGGGACGTCGGGTACCGGGGTGTCCACAAGGTCATCGTCACCCCGCGGCGGGGGTGCACTCAACGCCGGGGGAGTGTGAGGGCGAAGCTCGCCGGGGTGGCGGTGGGCACGTGCCCACCCGGGCCCACGGGAGCCCCCGGCTCAGTGCCCGATCAGCGGGGCGAATGCCCGGGCCCGGCGGGACGGCCGGCCGGTGCGCTGCTCGCAGCGATCGGCGGAGGCCATCACGGCCAGCCCGGCGCGCGCCCCCAGCCACCGGAGCGGCTCGGGCTCCCAGCGAGGGGAGCGATGGCCCACCCACGGCAGCCGCACCAGGTCGGTGTCCCGACCGAGGATCAGGTCGGCCAGTGTCCGGCCACCGAGGTTCGAGGTGGCCACACCATCTCCGACGTAGCCCCCGGACCAGGCCAGGCCCGTGGCCCGATCCAGCCCCACGGAGGCGAACCAGTCCCGCGGCACGCCCAGCGGGCCGCCCCACCGGTGCGTGACCCGGTGCCGGGCCAGCACGGGGAACATCTCGGTCAGGGTGGTCCACAGCGCGTCGTGCACCCCGGGGACCCGGTCGAACGAGGGGTCGATCCGGGAGCCGAGGTGGTAGGGCGCACCGCGCCCGCCGAACGCCAGTCGGCCATCGGCGGTCCGCTGGCCGTAGACGATCAGGTGGCGGTGGTCGGTGAACGTCTCCCGGCCGGCCAGCCCGATCTGCTCCCACGTGGCATCGGGCAGCGGCTCGGTGGCCAGCATGAGCGAGTAGACCGGGAGCAGGGCCCGGCGGTGGCCCGGCAGGCCGGCGGTGAACCCCTCGGTGGCCCGCACCACGAACGGGGCTCGCACGTCGCCCCGGTCGGTGCGCACCACGCCCGGCTCGATGGCGATGGCCCGGGTGCCCTCGTGGATGCGTGCGCCGAGGCGCTCCACAGCCGCAGCCAGACCGCGCACGAGCGCGGCGGGCTGCACGGCGGCGCAGTGCGGCGTGCTGAGGGCCCCCAGCACGTGGGTCGCGCCCGATCGGGACGCTGCCTCAGCCCCGTCGAGCAACCGGACATCGCCCTCCTCGAACCCCCAGTCCCGCCAGTGCGCCAGGTCCGCCCGCGCCCGGGCCAGCTGGGCGGCGGAGCGCAGCAGCGTCAGGGTCCCGCCCTTGGCCCAGCCGACGTCCAGGTCCTCGGCGGCCACGAACCTGCCGACCTCGTCCACGGTGGCCTGCATGGCCCGATGCATCGCCCGCGCGCTCGCCCGGTCGGAGAGCCGGGCGATCCGGTCCAGCGACGCGGGGAACAGCGCCGAGCACCACCCCCCGTTGCGCCCGCTGGCGCCGAATCCCGCGACCTGCGCCTCCACGACGACCACGCGCATGTCGGGCTGGGCCCGCAGCAGGCTGTGGGCTGTCCAGAGCCCGGTGTAGCCGGCCCCGACGATGGCGACGTCGGCATCGGTGGTTCCCGGCAGGGGGTCGCGGACGGGACCGGGGCCGCCCAGGGCATCCCACCAGAGCGACAGCGGTTCGGGGCGGGTGGCGCCGGTCACGCCAGGCCAGCGGGCAGCTGGGGGGCCGGCGCATCCCCCGTGCCCGGCTCCGGGACCGGGGTCCCGGCCACCACGCGGATCGGCACCTGGCCCACCCAGGCCGCTGCCGGGGTGTCCAGGTCCTCCCCGGTGCCACCGCTGCGGCTCTTCACCGAGAAGGTCCCCAGCGGCAGGGCCAGCACGAGCGTGGCCGCGACCTCACGACGAGCCATCGGGCGCAGGTCGCCCCAGCGCCCCGGGGCCAGGTGCTCGGTCAGGACGCGCAGGGCGCGCTCCTTGTCGTCGCCCTCCAGCACCTCGGCGACCGCGTGCACGACCAGGCTGCGGTAGTTCATGGACGACTCGTAGGCGCTGCTGGCCAGCACCAGGCCGTCGAGGTGGGTGACCGTCAGGCAGGCCGGCGCGCCCGCCGCGAGCCGGCGCAGCAACCGGGATCCGGTCGACCCGTGCACGAGGACCCGGTCGCCATCCGGGGCCACGGCCACGGGCAGGACCACCGGACGACCCCGGTCGTCGACCACGCCGAGGTGCCCGATGAGCGCAGCGGCCAGGATGGCGTCGGCGCTGGCACGGTCGAACGACGCGCGGTCGGCGTGCCGCGACGGCACGACCTCAGCTGGCTGGGCGGCGCCGGGCCGCGGATCGGGGTCCATGCTGCTCCTCCAGGGGGTCCGGCCGCTGCTAGAGCAGCTCCATCCCGGTGGTGAGGACCGAGCGCAGGATCTGCTCGATCTCGTCGAACTCGGGCTGGCCGATGATCAGCGGCGGGGCCAGCTGGATCACCGGGTCGCCCCGGTCGTCGGCCCGGCAGTAGAGGCCGGCGTCGAACAGCGCCTTGGACAGGTAGCCGCGCAGCAGCCGCTCGGCCTCGTCGTCGTCGAACGTCTCCTTCGTGGCCTTGTCCTTGACCAGCTCGATGCCGTAGAAGTACCCCTCGCCGCGCACGTCGCCCACGATCGGCAGGTCCAGCAGCTTCTCGAGCGTGGCGCGGAACGCGCCCTCGTTGGCGCGCACGTGCTCGTTGAGTCCCTCGCGCTCGAAGATGTCGAGGTTGGCCAGCGCCACGGCGCTGGAGACCGGATGGCCACCCCAGGTGTAGCCGTGCAGGAAGCTGGTGGTGCCGTGCCGGAACGGCTCGAACAGCCGGTCGTGCACCATCATCGCCCCGAGCGGTGCGTAGCCCGAGGTGAGTCCCTTGGCGAACGTCAGGATGTCGGGCTGCACCCCGAAGCGGTTCATGGCGAAGTAGTCGCCGATGCGTCCCATCGCGCAGATGGTCTCGTCGGCGACCATCAGCACGTCGTAGGCGTCGCAGATCTCGCGCACCCGGGCGAGGTATCCCGGCGGCGGTGGGAAGCACCCGCCGGAGTTCTGGACCGGTTCGAGGAACACCGCGGCCACGGTCTCCGGGCCCTCGAACTCGATCGCCTCCGCGATGCGGTCGGCGGCCCACCGGCCGAAGGCCTCGATGTCGTCGCCGTGCTCCGGCGCGCGGTAGAAGTTGGTGTTGGGCACCTTGTGGGCGCCGGGCACCAGGGGCTCGAACGCGGCCTTCGCGGCCGGGATGCCGGTGATGCTCAGGGCCCCCTGCGGCGTTCCGTGGTACGCGACTGCGCGACTGATCACCTTGTACTTGGTCGGTCGGCCGGTCAGCTTGTAGTACTGCTTCGCCAGCTTCCACGCCGACTCCACGGCCTCGCCACCACCGGTGGTGAAGAAGGTGCGGTTCAGGTCGGGCGGGGCCAGCTGGGCCAGCCGGTCGGCCAGCTCGATGGCGGTGGGGTGCGCGTAGGACCACAGCGGGAAGAACGCCAGCTGCTCGGCCTGCCGGGCTGCCGCCTCCGCGAGCTCGCGGCGACCATGGCCCACCTGCACCACGAACAGGCCGGCGAGGCCGTCGAGGTAGGACCGGCCCTGGTCGTCCCAGATCCGGGCGCCCTCGCCGCGCACGATGACGGGCACATGGCCGATACCCTCCTCATAGACCGAGTGCCGGGTGAAGTGCATCCACAGCCGGTCCCGGGCACGCTCGGCCAGCGTGTCGGCGCCCAGCTCGGAGAAGGACAGCTCGCTCGTCGTCATCGGGTTCCCCAGGTGTAGACCTGCTTGCGCAGCTTCAGGTAGACGAAGGTCTCGGTGCTCCGGACGCCCGGGACCGCACGGATCTTGTTGTTCATGATGTCGAGCAGGTGCTCGTCGTCCTCGCAGACGACCTCCGCGAGGATGTCGAACCCGCCGCCGGTGACCACCAGGTAGTCGATCTCGTCGAGCTCGGCGAGCTCGTCGGCGACCGCGTTGATGTCACCGTCCACGCGGATGCCCAGCATCGCCGCGCGCGGGAAGCCGACCTGCATCGGGTCGGTGACCGCGACGATCTGGATCACGCCCGACTCGACGAGGCGCTGCACGCGCTGGCGCACCGCGGCCTCGGACAGGCCGACGGCCTTGCCGATCGTGGCGTAGGCCCGACGGCCGTCCTGCTGGAGCTGCTCGATGATCGCCTTGGCCGCGTCGTCCAGGACGACGGGCCGGCTGCGGGACGCCTGGGCCATGAGGGCATCCAACCCCATCTCGATGCCCTCAGGCAAGCGAAACAGTCGCCGAAGTGGCTCGAACCCGCGGAAAGCGCAGAGCCGAAGTCGCCGGACCACGAATAGCGGCTGCGGAGCACTGTCGCGACCACGCCGCCTGGTCTACACTCGCCAGCGGTCACCGGCGCGCGGCGCGCCCTGCCGGGGACCGGTCACCGGGTCGGGACGCCCGACCCCCGCAGCTGGGCAGGAGACCACCATGACCCGACTCATCCGCAACGTCATCGACGGCCAGGCCGTCGATGCGCGCTCCGGCCAGGCCATCGACCTGGTCGACCCGACCACCGGGCAGGTGTTCGCCGAGGCGGCCGTGAGCGGCCCGCAGGACGTGGACGCCGCCTATGCCGCGGCCTCGCGCGCCTTCCAGTCCTGGCGGGAGACCACGCCGTCCCAGCGCCAGGCGGCGCTGCTGGGCCTGGCCGACCTGCTGGAGGCCCACGCCGACGAGCTCGTCGCGCTGGAGTCGGAGAACACCGGCAAGCCGCTGGCGGTCACCGCGTCGGACGAGCTGCCCCCCATGGTCGACCAGCTGCGGTTCTTCGCCGGGGCCGCGCGCATCCTCGAGGGGCGCTCCGCCGGAGAGTACATGGCCGGCCACACCTCGTTCGTCCGCCGGGAGCCGGTCGGGGTCATCGGCCAGGTGACGCCGTGGAACTACCCGATGATGATGGCGATCTGGAAGTTCGCCCCCGCCATCGCGGCCGGCAACACCGTGGTGCTCAAGCCCTCCGACACGACCCCGGTGACCACGGTCCGCATCGCCGAGCTGGCTGCGCAGGTGCTGCCGCCCGGCGTGCTGAACGTGATCACGGGGGACCGTTCGACCGGCCAGGCCCTGGTCGAGCACCGCCGCCCCGACATGGTCTCCATCACCGGATCGGTGCGAGCCGGGATGGCTGTGGCCGGCACGGCGGCCGCCGACGTCAAGCGGGTCCACCTCGAGCTCGGCGGGAAGGCACCGGTGGTGGTCTTCGAGGACGCCGACGTCGAGGCGGCCGCGCAGTCCCTGGCGGTCGCCGGCTACTTCAACGCCGGTCAGGACTGCACCGCCGCGACCCGCGTGCTGGTGGCCGAGGCCATCCATGACGACTTCGTCGCGGCCCTGGCCGAACAGGCCAGGGCGACGACCACCACCTACGACAACGGCCCGTCGGACCCTGATGCCCTGGTCCCGCCGTTGAACAACGCCCGGCAGCTCGACCAGGTCCTCGGCTTCCTGGACCGGGCACCGGCGCATGCCGAGGTGGTCGCCGGTGGGGGGCGGATCGGTGACCGGGGCTACTTCGTCGCCCCGACGGTGATCACCGGCCTGCGCCAGGACGACGAGATGGTCCAGGACGAGATCTTCGGTCCGGTGATGACCGTGCAGCGGTTCACCGACGAGGCCCAGGCGCTGGCCTGGGCCAACGACGTGCGCTACGGGCTGGCCTCGTCGGTGTGGACCCGGGACCTGGCTCGCGGGATGCGCATGGCCAAGCGGCTGGACTTCGGCGCGGTGTGGGTCAACACCCACATCCCACTGGTGGCCGAGATGCCGCACGGCGGGTTCAAGCACTCCGGTTACGGCAAGGACCTGTCCATGTACGGCTTCGAGGACTACACGCGGATCAAGCACGTGATGATCAGCCTCGAGGAGGACTGAGCGCAGGGCAGGCTGGCCTCGCCGGACGGACGATGCCATCGGCGGTCCGGCGAGGGCGGTCCCGTTTGGCATGGACCCGCCGGGCATCGCGCCCGGGCGCCCGGCTACCGTTCAGCCATGACCAACGTGACCATGTTCGACACCAAGAAGTACGACAGGGAGCACCTCGGGCGAGATCTGCTGAAGGCCGGTTTCGAGGTCAAGTTCCGCGAGTACCGGCTCGGCCCCGACACCGTCGAGACGGTCGGCGACGACGTGGACGTGGTCTGCGTCTTCGTCAACGACAAGGTGACCCGCAAGGTCATCGAGGTCCTGGCCGAGAAGGGCGTCAAGATGATCGCCCTGCGCTGCGCGGGGTTCAACGGTGTGGACCTCAAGGCCGCCAAGGAGCACGGGTTGGTCGTCGCCCGGGTGCCCGCGTACTCGCCCTACGCCGTGGCCGAGCACGCCATTGCGCTGCTCATGGCGCTCAACCGGAAGATCCCGCAGGCCAACCGCCGCGTCCGCGACATGAACTTCACGCTCGACGGCCTCGTCGGGTTCGACATGTACGGCAAGACCGCGGGCCTGATCGGCACCGGCAAGATCGGCAAGATCGCCGCACAGATCTTCAAGGGCTTCGGGATGCGCGTGGTCATGTGGGATCCGTACCCGGATCCGGTGTGGGCCGCTGAGCACGGCCTGGAGTACGTCAAGCTCGACGAGCTGGGCCGCGAGTCCGACGTCATCAGCCTGCACGTGCCGCTGTTCCCGGAGACCGAGCACATCATCAACGCCCTGACGATCGCCGAGTTCAAGCGCGGGGTGATCCTGATCAACGTCAGCCGTGGCGCACTGGTCGACACCAAGGCGCTGATCAAGGGCCTGAAGAGCGGCCAGATCGGCGGGGTCGGCCTGGACGTGTACGAGGAGGAGGAGGGCAAGTTCTTCGAGGACCTGTCCGGCCAGATCATGGACGACGACGTCCTGGCCCGGCTGCTGACCTTCCCGAACGTGCTGGTCACGGCGCACCAGGCGTTCCTCACCGCCGAGGCGCTCGAGGAGATCGCCCGGGTCACCACCGAGAACATCACGGCGTTCACCAGCGGTGCGCAGGTCGATCCGTCGAGGGTCGTCTCCGCCTGATCCCGTCCCGTCCACGAGGGCGGCGGCATCCCGGTCCCGGGAGCCGCCGCCCTCGTGGCATGTCCGTGCCCTGTGACGGTGCGGTAACGGCTCTGCAACCAGTTGCGTACCGCTGTGAGGCGAGTCCTCGGCGACCGCCCCCGTTCGGGGGACATGTGTGTTATCGTCGCGCATCCGAGCGCAGCCCACGGAATCAGTCGGGCAGTATGGCAAACGCCACGAAAACCGACATCACAACCTATTTACATCAACAGTTGTGGAGGGAGTCGCGTGATCGAGCGGGGACAGCTGATCGGGGGCCGAGCGGTGGCGGGGCGCGGGGGGACCACGCAGGTGAGCGACCCCTCGAACGGGCAGGTGGTGGCCCGACTGGGCCTGGCCTCGCCCGAGGACGTCGACGACGCGGTCGCCGCGGCCCGGGCCGCGCTGCCCGGCTGGGCCGGCGCCACGCCGGGGGAGCGCTCCGGGGCGCTGCTGGCCCTGGCCGACCGGATGGCGGCGCGGGCCGAGGAGTACGCCCAGGTCGAGACCGCCCAGGCTGGCAAGCCCATCACGCTGACCCGCGAGTTCGACGTTCCCGGGTCCATCGACAACGTCCGCTTCTTCGCCGGCGCCGCCCGGATGCTGTCCGGGTTGGCCCAGGCCGAGTACGACGGGACCCACACCTCATCGATCCGCCGGGAGCCGGTCGGCGTGGTCGGATCGATCGCGCCGTGGAACTACCCGCTGCAGATGGCGATGTGGAAGATCCTGCCGGCGATCGCGGCCGGCAACACGATCGTGCTCAAGCCCGCGGAGATGACCCCGCTCACCTCGCTCATGGTCGCCGAGGACGCCCTGGCAGCCGGCATCCCCGCCGGCGTCGTCAACGTCATCACCGGACGCGGCCGGGAGGCTGGGGAGGCACTCATCAGCCACCCGGGGGTCGCCATGGTCTCCTTCACCGGGTCCACCCCGGTGGGCCGTCGCGTGATGGAGCTGGCGACCGGGACCATCAAGCGGGTCCACCTCGAGCTGGGGGGCAAGGCCCCGTTCGTGGTGTTCGACGACGCGGACCTCGAGGCGGCCGCCAACGGAGCCGTCGCCGCTGCCCTGATCAACACGGGGCAGGACTGCACCGCCGCCACCCGCGCCTACGTGCAGGCTCCCCATCTGGACCAGTTCGTCGAGCGCGTGGCGGCACTGCTGGACACGGTGCGACTGGGGGACCCGCGGGACCCCGCCACCGACCAGGGCCCGCTGATCTCGATGCGGCAGCGAGACAGCGTCCACGGGTACGTCGAGCGGGCCGTGGCCGCTGGGGCCCGCGTCGTGCGCGGGGGCCAGGTGCCCGGTGGCGAGCTGGCGGCGGGCTCGTACTACCCCCCCACGTTGGTGGTGGGAGCCCACCAGCGATCCGAGATCGTGCAGGAGGAGCTGTTCGGCCCGGTGCTCGTCGTGCTGCCGTTCGGAGCCGACGACGAGGGTCTCGCCCTGGCCAACGACGTCCCGTTCGGGCTGGCCGCCTCGGCCTGGACCACCAACACCTTCCGCGCCCAGCGCGCCAGCCGGGAGATCGCGGCGGGCTGCGTCTGGATCAACGACCACATCCCGATCGTGTCCGAGATGCCGCACGGGGGCTACAAGGCCTCCGGGTTCGGCAAGGACATGAGCATCTACTCCCTGGAGGAGTACACGAACGTCAAGCACGTCTCGGTCGACATCACCGGGGCCGCCCGCAAGGACTGGCACCGGACCATCTTCGGCGACCGCTGAACGAGGAAGGACGCCCACGACATGACCGTCCCCCTGCCCCCCGGCGCCACCCGGGCACTGCCCCGACGCCGCGTCCTGCAGGCAGCCGGCATCGGCGGTGCCGCCATGGTCGCCGCCGCCTGCGGCGCCCGTCCCCCTCGCGCTGCCTCGGGTGCAGCCGCCGACCAGGACACCCCGGCGGCGACCCAGCCCGATCAGTCAGCCGAGGAGAAGGAGCTGACCTGGTCGACCTGGGTCGGCTACATGGACGTCGACGACGACGGCAACCGCCCCACCCTGGACCGGTTCACCGAGCGGACCGGGATCCGCGTGGACTACCGCGAGGACGTCAACGACAACGCCGAGTTCGACGCGAAGGTCCGCCCGCAGCTCGAGGCCGGGCAGGACATCGGCCGCGACATCGTGGTGCTCACCGACTGGATGGCGGCCCAGTGGATCCACAAGGGCTTCGCCCAGAAGTTCGACCGCGCCTGGGTCCCCAACGCCCGCCACCTGATCCCCGCGCTGCAGGGCGTCCCGTTCGACCCGGAGCGTGACCAGTCCCTGCCCTGGCAGTCCGGGTACGCCGGGCTGGGCTTCAACTCCGAGCTGCTGCGCAAGCTCACGGGCAAGAGCGAGATCCGCACGATCGCCGAGCTGTGGGACCCGGCGCTCAAGGGCCGCGTGACGATCCTGTCCGAGATGCGCGACTCGGTCGGGCTGGTCATGCTCGAGCAGGGCAACGACCCGGCCGACTTCACCGAGGACGACTTCAACGCCGCCATCGCCGAGCTGCAGAAGCAGATCGACGCCGGGCAGATCCGCCAGGTGTCGGGCAACGACTACATCGGCAGCATGGAGAACGGCGACGTCGTCGCCGCCATCGCCTGGTCCGGGGACGTGGCCGCGCTCGGCGGGCCGTTCCAGTTCCTGATCCCCGAGTCCGGGGGCACCCTGTGGACCGACAACATGCTGGTCCCGGCCATGGCCCGGCACCGCAACAACGCCGAGCGGCTCATGGACTACTACTACGACCCGAAGGTGGCCGCGCAGATCGCCGCCTACGTGCAGTACATCTGCCCGGTCCTCGGCGCGCAGGACGAGATGACCCGCATCGATGCGTCCCTGGTCGAGAACCCGCTGATCTTCCCCACCGCGGAGGACCTGGCCAAGGTGCACATCTTCAAGTCGCTGACCTCGTCCGAGCAGGTCAAGTACGAGCAGGCCTTCCAGTCCCTCATCGGCAACTGAGCGCCGGCCGTCCGCCGGAGAACCGGGAGAGCGTGACCCATGGCAACCACCCAGACCGCCAGGACCGTCGAGGACCTGCACCTGGTCCGGCTGACCAAGCAGTACGGCGAGGCTCGTGCCGTCGATGACCTCTCCCTGACCATCCCGGCGGGGTCGTTCTTCGCGCTGCTGGGTCCGTCGGGCTGCGGCAAGACCACGACGTTGCGCATGGTCGCCGGCCTGGAGGTCCCCACGGCCGGCATGATCCGCGTGGGGGAGCGCGACATCACGGCCCTGCGGCCGTACCGGCGCCCGGTGAACACGGTGTTCCAGTCGTACGCGCTGTTCCCGCACATGGACATCTACGAGAACGTGGCCTTCGGCCTGCGACGGCGCGGGGAGAAGGACATCGACGCCCGGGTGCGCGAGATGCTCGACCTCGTCGAGCTCGGGCCGATGGCGCGGCGCAAGCCCGCGCAGATGTCCGGTGGGCAGCAGCAGCGCGTGGCGGTGGCCCGGGCCCTGATCAACCGCCCCGACGTGCTCCTGCTCGACGAGCCGCTCGGTGCCCTGGACCTCAAGCTGCGCCGGCAGATGCAGATCGAGCTCAAGCGCATCCAGGTCGAGGTCGGGATCACGTTCGTGCACGTGACCCACGACCAGGAGGAGGCCATGACCATGGCCGACACCATCGCGGTGATGAACCGGGGCCGGATCGAGCAGCTCGGTGCCCCGCAGGACATCTACGACGCGCCGCTGACCGCCTTCGCGGCGAACTTCCTCGGCCAGTCCAACCTGATCCCCGGGACGGTGACCGGTCGCGGTGACCAGGTCAGCGTGAGCGTCTTCGGCGAGACGGTCGTGGTGCCGCGCACCCGGATGGGCACCAGCTCCGACCGGGTCATCGTGGGGGTCCGCCCGGAGAAGCTGCACCTGCACCGGGATCCCGCGGCGGTGCCGGCGGGGCACAACCGGTTGGCCGGCACGATCACCGACGTCTCGTTCGTCGGAGTCTCCACGCAGTACCTGGTGGTCCTGCCGTGGGGCCAGGAGCTCATCGCGTTCGAGCAGAACCTCAGCGTGGCGGACCGCCCGGTGCGCGGCCAGTCCGTCGTGCTGTCCTGGGAGCCCGGCCACACCTTCGGCCTCGACGGTGGCGACGACCTGACGGCGGGCATCGACCGCGACGTGCGTGAGGTGGGCGCGTGGACCGCGGCTGACGTCGTCGCGGGCACGGCGCCGGCCGGCACCGCAGTGGCGGGCTGAGCCGTGCAGATCCCCGCGTCCAGCCCGGCGATCGAGATCGCCGGCGTGCCCCACCCGCCCACCCCGGCCAAGGGGCTGCTGAAGGGCCGGGCCACCCCCTACTGGCTGCTGGCGCCCGGCATGCTCTGGCTCACGGTCTTCTTCGTGGTGCCGCTGGTGTCGCTGTTCTCCACGTCACTGCAGTCGCCGATCTCCGACAACCCCGACGACGGCTACTACTTCAACTGGGACTTCGCCAACTACACCGAGGCCATCGCTCGGTACGGCGAGCAGTTCGTCCGCTCGTTCGTCTACGCGGGCATCGCGACGCTGCTGGCCCTGGCCATCGCCTACCCCCTGGCGTACTTCATCGCCTTCCGGGCCGGACGGTGGAAGGCCCTGCTGCTGGTCCTCGTGGTCGCACCGTTCTTCGCGTCGTTCCTGATCAGGACCTACGCGTGGAAGACCATCCTGGCCGACGAGGGGTTCATCGTGCAGACGATGAACGCGCTGAGCCTGCTGCCCCAGGACCGGATCCTGAACACGCCGATCGCGGTGGTCACCGGCATCACGTACAACTTCCTGCCGTTCATGATCCTGCCGCTGTACGCCGCACTGGACAAGATCGACCCCCGGCTGGCCGAGGCGGGCGCCGACCTGTACGCGACGCCGTTCACGACCTTCCGCAAGGTGATCTGGCCGCTGTCGATGCCCGGCGTCGTCGCGGGCACGCTGCTCACGTTCATCCCGGCCGCCGGCGACTACATCAACGCCAAGCTGCTGGGGTCGACCAACGACCGCATGATCGGCTCGGTCATCGACAGCCAGTTCATCATCGTGCGCGACTACCCGATCGCCTCGGCGCTGAGCTTCCTGCTCATGGCCACGATCCTGCTCCTGGTCACGATCTACGTCCGGCGCTCCGGGACGGAGGACCTGCTCTGATGGCCACGACCTCGATCGACCCAGCCCTGGCGGCCGCCGAGCCGCCGCGGCTGCCCCTGGGCCACCGGATCGTGTCCTGGATCCGCGACCACACACTGGCCATCTACGCCGGGCTGGCACTGGCGTACATGTTCCTGCCGGTGGCCGTGGTGGTGCTGTTCTCCTTCAACAAGCCCCTGGGTCGGCAGAACACCCGGTGGAACCAGTTCTCCCTGGACGCGTGGCTGAACATCTGCAAGGACCCGACCATCTGCCAGTCGGTGGGGGTCTCGGTCTCCGTCGCGCTGGTGGCCACCATCGTCGGCACCATCCTGGGCACGATGATCTCGTTCGCGCTGGTCCGGCACCGCTTCCACGGGCGGGCCTCGACGAACCTGCTCATCTTCCTGCCGATGGCCACTCCCGAGGTCGTGCTCGGATCGTCGCTGCTGGCGCTGTTCCTGAACATGTACTGGGGGAACTGGCAGATGCCGCTGGGGTTCTGGACGATCCTCATCGCGCACATCATGTTCGTCATCAGCTTCGTCGTGGTGACGGTGAAGGCGCGGCTGTCCGGCCTGGACCCGCGGTTGGAGCAGGCGGCGATGGACCTCTACGCCGACGAGCGCGCCACGTTCCGCTACGTCACGCTCCCGCTGGTCGCCCCCGGCATCGCCGGTGCGGCCCTGCTGGCGTTCTCACTGTCGTTCGACGACTTCATCATCACCAACTTCAACTCCGGGTCGACCGTGACGTTCCCGATGTACATCTGGGGCGCCGCCCAGCGTGGCATCCCGCCGCAGGTCAACGTGATCGCCTCGATCATGTTCTTCGGTGCCCTGGCCATCGTCCTGGTCAGCCAGGTGGTCGCCGCGTCCCGGCGCCGGGCCCGCGTGTGACGGCAGGGCAGGCTGCCCGGGATGCGACGATTGCCCCGTGGACCTGGCGTGCGTCGAGGTGGTGGCCAGCCCGGACGGGGCGGCCCGGTACGTGCTGTCCGGCTCCGGCGTGACCTTCGAGGTCGTGCACTACCAGTGGCCCGGGCACGAGGCGGTCTGCGTGTCCAGCCAGGCCGGGTGCGGGTTCGGCTGCCGGCACTGCGCCACCACGTACGCTCCGGTCCAGTTCCAGCGCAGCCTCACGACCGAGGAGATCGTGGCCTCCGTGTCCCTGGTGCTGGCCCGGCGGGGCATCCCCGGGGTGCGCACGGTCGACGTCAGCGGCATCGGGGATCCGTCGCGCAACTGGGCCGCGGTGGAGCAGGCGGGCCAGCGGCTGCTGGCCTCGGGGGCTGCCCAGCGCATCACCCTCACGACGGTGGCGCCGCAGCGGTGGGTCCGAGCTCGACTCGCCGGTGGGTGGCTGCCCGCCAAGGTGCGGATCTCGCTGCACGGGCCGACGCGGGACACCCGTCGTCAGGTGGTCACCCACGGAGACGACCCGGTCCGGGTCATCGACCTGTGGGAGCAGCTGGGCTCCCGGGTCCCGGTCGAGCTGAACTACGTGCTGCACGCGGGCAACACCCGGACCCAGGACGTGCGTGACCTGCGTGACCTCCTGGCGGGGCGCCGGTTCGCGGCGCTGCGGCTGAGCCCGCTGAACCCGGTGGCGGGCGTGCCGCTGGTTGCGTGCCCGGATCCCGCGCCGTTCGCCGAGGCCGTGCGGGCGGCCCTGCCCGACTGGCAGGTCGAGGACTTCACCCCGCTCGGGGCCCACGCGCAGGCCGCCTGCGGCCAGTTGCGCGTGCGGGTCCA